>DYNZ01000061.1 GCA_020720805.1 Leptospira biflexa
CGACATCGCTGGCATTGCCTTGCGATATCTGAAAACCAAAATGCCTTTAGTATACCCTGCAAAAGGACTCTAATTCCGAGCGTTACCGATGCGTCGCCACTTTTGCAGAAAGCCCCAAAATGTCAATGGCAACAGGAAACAAGCTAGATGGCTTTGAAATGGATTGACATTTTATGAAAGTCACAGAGATCATTCAAAAATGAAAGAAAATCGGTCCATATTCCTGAATCATTCTAAACGAAAAATTGTGGGATATTTTTCTCACAATCGATCGTCACTTACCTATTTGGTTGTTGCCCTGCAAATAACGGCGAAAGTATACTGCAAAGCAGTTGCTATTCGCAATTTCTGGTGCAAGGGCAAAGCTCAGCTCCGGCTTCATGATAGAAAACCGAATTGGCAGCGATGTCGCACAGCGTTCCTATCGATGTCATGGAAAAAACCAGTTTCCCGCTGGATGACAAGCGATACGCCATCTGGTTTTGTGCAGAGAAAAGGGCAAATCAGTTTTTTCCCCCACCTTTTCAAAGAAAAAAAAGTAATATCAAAAAAAATCGGTTTGCAGCTTCGAGGTTATAGCACCGTTCTCTTTATGATAGGGCTTTTTTCTCTGATCAGCTTTGTTCACTCCGCAGAATCACCGCTTGGACCAATCCTACAGGATCCGCTTAAAATAACGAGCAGTTTTGGCGAATACCGCTACGACCATTTACATGCAGGATTGGATTTCAGCGTTCAGAGTAAAACGGGAATTCCCGTGTATGCTCCCAGCGATAGCCAGGTAGTGAACGTTGGCTATCAGGATCTGGGGTATGGCCTGCATCTGACTTTACGCCATCACAACGGCAGCTACTCGCGATATGCTCATCTTCAGGATTTAGCTGAACCAATCTGGAAACTCTGTGATTTTCAGGACTTTCGAAAACACCCTCTGAAAAAAAAAGATTTCCAGGAGGAGTGCAGCAATAGCCACAGAATCAAAAGAGGCGATCTGATTGCCTATACTGGCGAAACTGGTGTCGGACCGCCGCATCTGCATTTTGAATACTGGGATGCACATAAAAACCCAATAAACCCCTTGACGATGAAAATCCTTTCTGTGCCAGATAAAAGCGCTCCGGTATTGACTCGCCTATTCATCGTACCCATAGATCCATCGGTACAAATTAACGGAAAAAACCAGCAGTTAGAGACCACTCCGACGCGCGTTAGCCGCAACTATTATAGCCTAGCGCAGCGAATATCGGCATCCGGTAAAATCCGTCTTAAAATCGCTGGATTTGACACGGCAAATACAGACAACATTCTCGGTTTTTACCGCGTAGAGCTTGCTGTAGCTGGGAAAAAACTCTACTCGCTGCAAATGCACCAATTCGGCAGAGAGGAAATCCGCCGCATGGGGCTGGTTTATGACATAGACACAACCTCATTCCAGGGGATCAATTATGTATATAAGCTGTTTTCAGAGGTTCCGGGAGCCTTAAAAAATCAGCACGGCGACGGTATCATCCAGGTCGGCAGCCAGACCGTTCCTATCAAGATTTTCGTCTACGATAGCCAGGGCAACCGGACGACTCTGGCTTTTGACATTGCACCTGAGGCTCGCTCAAAAATAAGCCCCCCATTTCTGAGCAAGTTGGAGCCGAATGTACAACCCAATGAGGAATCGACCATAGAAGACCGTGACACGGAAAGTACAATAGAGCTGTCCAAAGGCAGTGTGCTGCAACCTGTGCGTCTGGTGTTTCACAATTTAGCCAAAATCGATCACCTGCCTGAAAACATGGAGCTTGCCGGAGCAGCAACGTCGATCATACCTGGAGATCTCCATCTGGAAAAAAATATTTCTATATCTCTCCCGGTGCCATCAGTCTCTTCTCAAAATCGAAAGCGTATGGGGTTGTATTACCTACAGCCCAAAATTGGACTCATTCGTCTAATAAAAACTCCCAAGGAGATTGGAAGTCAATCCAGGATCCGCTTCGAGGCCAGCCGATTGGGCACGTACGCATTTCTTCTCGATCATAGTTCGCCTCAGTGGCTCGGAGCCCATTTTAACCCGCGCGGTAGCTATACGGCAGATGAGATTATCCCTGCAATCTACATCAAGGATGCAGGGCTTGGCGTTGACCCTGAAGAGGTCGAGCTTTTTATTAATAACAGACGCACCCGGGCTCTTTTTAACAAAAACAGAAACTGTTTTATTCTGGATATCGATAAAGAGGAGTTGAAACCAGGGTTGTACTCTGTATCCATCAAGGCTCAGGATCTAGCTGGCAACCTGACCAGGGCATACTCGACCCGCTTTCGCATCCGCCCTTCTGGCGAAAAAGATACGATTGTTTTGAATACAGGCGCCAAAGGGCTCTACTTTCCTCCCGGAGTTGACAAAGAAGCAGCCGCATTTCTTCCTGAAACTATTGACCTGAACCAGACCATTACCCTGCAAACCATAGATCGACATTTTAGCGTCTCATTTGCTCCGGGTACCTTTCGATCCCAGCGCGAGCTAAAAATGGTTTACGCGGCTCCTTATCGCAATTCGCTGCACAGAGTTGCGGAATCCTGGAACCTACGCGGCGATCATGGTTACTACCTCTACCTACCCTGGCAAAAAAGTCCAAAACCCTTTGCTGTTTTCTTTCATTATGCGGGGGGGCGCGATAACCAAAAACTCTCGTTGGTACGCATTGTCGGTGGTAAAATCCACTTCGCCACCAATCACTACAATCCCGGCGAAGAGACCTTTGAACACAACAGCTATGACCAGAGGGGTTTTTTTTCCATCTTTATGGATAACGCACCGCCTGTCTGGGGCAATACGTTATTTCAGGGAAAAAAGATTTATGAAACCTACAATATTCAAATTGGCGCCTACCTCTTTGACCAAGGTGTTGGCATAGATCCGAATGGCTTTCGCGCCCGAATCGATGACAAGCGCTATCCTGTCCTGTACGATGCCAAAACTGGTCTGGTCAAGCTTCAGGTTAGCCCACAGGAGATTCAGAAAGGGTTTCGACGCTTACGGATCGAGGCTATCGATAGATCAGGCAACCCCGTCTCACCGCTGGACAAATACTTTATCATACGCTATAAAAAGAAGTGGATCTGGAATTAGACCTCGCACGCACTCATCGCCTCCGCCCACTGCCGCTGGAGTTGATCATGTCCCCTTTTCGCGATGATCTCCAGCCGGGTAGGTACATCCACGCTCTCACGCTGCCATGGTTGCTTGCTGACGCCCCCTTTGCTCCATTGAATGAAAAACAGGTCACTCTCTGTACTCACCCATCCCTTTATTCTCTCCACATAGAGAGGGTGATCAATTTGGCCTAAAGAAGCGAAAAATTTCTCCAGAGATTCCAGTTTGTAACGCACCTCTTCGCCTCGTATAAAGCTGAATGAAACCTCGCCGGGATCATGGGTAGGGTGAAAAAATGAGGGTTCCAGCAAAGCTGTTACCTTTTTTTCCTGCCATCCATCCCGATGCCCGATAACAGACAGAACGCTCTCTGGATAAAGAATGCTATCCTGATATAACTCAGAGGCTGTACGAAGAAATCCCGTGGGCAACTTGCCAAACGAGGTAGCCAAAATGGCAGCGTGAGGGGTTGCTTCTCGTAAATCCCGATAAACCTTCTCCTCTGTTCCTGCTGTCAATAGATCCCTTTTATTGGCAATCAGCCAGGAAGCGCGACGGAGCTGCTGCCTGTAATAAGGACGATTCCTGCCATTACCCTGGAGAAACTGCCTGCTATCTACAACAGTAATGACCTCCCGTATCTTATACTGCGCAAACTCAGGCTCGGCGAACAGATGGAGAATATCCTGCGGCATGGCCAAGCCTGTCGCTTCCAGAAATAGCATAGTTATGCTATATTTCGCCAGATTGCGCAGAGCCAGGTGCAGTTTGGTACGCAGCGAGCAACAGATGCATCCCCCTGATATCTCCTCAATCAATAAATTTCGGTTGCTCTGCCGAATGATGGCAGCATCCATATTGTAGGCGCCAAAATCATTGACCAGCACCGCGATTGTATCATCGCTACACTGGGATAGCAGCTCTTGCAACACCGTTGTTTTGCCGCTCCCCAGCGATCCAAACAAAAGGTACACATCACAATCTACCGCCTTCGCCGGCACAGAAATTCCCTGCTCCCTGTTTATAGTATTGACCAAAATATCCACCCCCTGATTTTTTCCCCAAGAGCCGCAATACTTTACGGAATAAGTTGAACACCTATGTATAATTTACCCCAAAGTGTGGAAGAGATCCGCGAAGATTTTCAATTTATGGAAAATTGGGAGGAGCGCTTCCGCTATATCGTTGACCTTGGTAAACAGCTGCCACCTCTGCCCGAAGAAAAGAAGATAGATGACCATCTTGTTCCGGGTTGTATGAGTCGAGCCTGGTTGATTCTCACTTTTGACAGAGAGCAACAAAGTATCACATTCGAAGCGGATAGCGAAGCGTATGTTGTTCGCGGTCTGGTTGCGCTTCTTTTTATCATCTACTTTGGCAAAACACCCGAGGAGATTCTGGAAGCGGATATCAATGGTCTCTTTCACTCCTTAGGGTTAGATAAAGAGCTGACGGCTAACCGCCGCAACGGATTTCAGTCCATGGTTAAAAAAATTCATGCATTTGCGCAACACTCGATAGCAAACCCTCTGTAAAATAACAGGAAGCCACCATGATTCTCTCCGGTCTGCAAATAAAAGAAAAACTTGGCAAGAGCATTCTTATTGACCCCTATTCAGAAAGGCAGCTCAATCCGAACAGCTACAATCTTCGCCTCCACAACGAATTGATGGTTTACAACAATCTGGTTCTCGACATGAAAACGCCAAATCCAACCAGCCGTATCACGATTCCAGAATCTGGCTTCCAACTTGAAACTGGTAAACTGTATCTGGGCAGAACACTGGAGTACACCGCTACGGAGGAACATGTTCCCATGCTGGAAGGGCGCTCCTCCATAGGTAGGCTTGGTCTGTTTATCCATGTCACCGCAGGATTTGGCGATGTTGGCTTTCGGGGATATTGGACATTGGAGATGTTCTGCGTCCAGCCTGTGATCATCTATCCAGGGGTTGAGATCTGCCAGATCTATTATCATACAATTGATGGTGATTTTATTCGGTATGATAAAGGTAAATACCAAAATAATCAGGGCATTCAGCCCAGTCTCCTCTACAAAGATTTTCAATAAACCTTTCCAAATCCACTTGACGGAGCAAACCCCAAGCTGTAATATTCAAGAAGTGATTATGCAAACAATTCGCAGGAAGGCATTGCGTGCGACTCAATCCAACAAGAGAGGCAATATTGAAATCGATCCAAAGCTCATCTGTACCCCTGAGCGCCCGCAAGATTCATGAGTCCCTTGATGGATCGGTTAACCTGTCCACAGTGTATCGATCGTTGGATCACCTGGAAAAAAACCGCTTTGTACAAACAATTTCCATCAGTTCCGTTCGTTTTTACTATAGCCAAAGCGAGCATGGTCATTTCCTGCACTGTCGTGAGTGCGGAGAGATTATCCAGTTTCAAGAGTGTGGTGTTGATACCCTGATTCAGAGCCTGCAAACCACATACAATTACCGTATAGTGCATCACCTGACATTTTTCGAAGGCATCTGCCAGACCTGCGACCAGTATCTTAATAGAAAAAAAATTATTCAACAAATGGAATAAGCGATGCTGAATATGAAAATGGTATTTAAACAGATTTTTATGGTGTTACTGACGCTGCTTCTTGCCGATTTGTCCTGTACGCCAAAAACTAAAGAACGAAACACCAGTTTAGCCACATCTATTTTTCCGATATATGATATATTGCAAAACATAGTGCATGATAAAATCCCGCTGCTTCTGGCAATTCCAGCAGGAGCCAATCCGCATACCTTTGAGCCGACGCCTGCTTTAGCGCTTTCCATTAAAGCAACCACACATTTTATCGGTATCGACCCCCATTTTGACGGCTGGATTCATAAATTCAGCCATGATTCAAAAATATTTTTCGTTAATGCAAACCACCGCTTTGGGAAAAATCCCCATATCTGGCTTAGTCTGCCTAACGCAATCCAGATCACCAGAGACCTGACGCAATACCTGAATAATGAGTTTCCGCACCTGGCAGCCTTTTTTACTAAAAACGGAGCCCTTTATGAAAAAAAGCTACAACAGCTTCATGAAACGATAGCAAAAGATTTTTCCACATTAACAAATCGATCTTTTGTCCAATGGCATCCAGCATGGGAATATTTTTCAAAGGATTATGGGTTAAAAATTGCTGGTACGTTGCAGCACGGCCATGGCGATAACCCCTCAGCCCAAAAATACAATGCGCTGATCGTAAATACCAGGAAACAAAAAATTTCTGTATTTGTCATCGGTTTAAACACAGAAAGCGCCCTGGCCGATGCGTTTATAAAGGAAACGAAGACCCAAAAAATCCAGTTGGACAGTATCGGATCTCTCAAAAGCCCAGAAAAAAACAGCTACTTAAAATTGATGGCTTTTAACGCATCTGTGTTGCGTGCTGCCCTCGCCAATCCCGGTGAGTAAAACTATGTTTCTGGTTCCTATTGATCGACAGGAGAGCTTATGAACGCTATAGAAGTAGAAAATGTCTGGGTTCATTATGATCATCAAGTTGTCCTGGAAAACATCAACCTGATTATTGAAGAAAAGAGTATTGTCTCCATCGTTGGGCCTAATGGCAGCGGCAAAAGTACCTTACTCAAAAGCATCATTGGATTAAAAAAAGTGAGCTCAGGAACAATCAGCATTTTTGGCAAGGATATGCAAACCCTACCCCATAATGGAATTATAGGATACCTACCGCAGATTTCTGAATATGACCACAGGTTTCCAGTATCGGCCTTAGATGTGGTTACCATGGCCAGAGCGTCCAGAAAAAAATTCTGGCAAGGAATGCATGTGCGCGACTACGAAGCGATCGAGGAAGCCCTTGAGCTGGCTGAAATCTCTTCACAAAAAAACCACCATTTTGGCAGTCTGTCAGGGGGACAGAAGCAGCGTGTCCTCATCGCCCGCGCACTCTGCATCGAACCGCGCATATTAATCATGGATGAGCCTTCCACTGGCCTTGACACAGTGGCCCAGGACAATTTTTATAAAATGCTGCAAAAAGTTCGTGATGTCAAAAATTTGACAATTCTGATGGTATCGCATGATATTGGTGCTGTTTCACAGGTGGTTGATAAAGTAGCTTGCCTCCAAAAAAAATTGCATTTTCATGGTCATCCTCATGAATGCTCTCAACACGACTCCTTGAGTGCCATTTTCGGCCATAACACTCTGTTTGTGCATCATGACGCCGAATGTAAAACCTGCAAGGAGGAAACATGTTAGACCTGCTGCAAACAGACTTTTTTTTCCATGCGATGATCATTTCTGTTTTACTAAGCACCCTCTTTGGATTCATATCCTTTTTTATTGTTTTGCGAAAAATGGCTTTTATGGGAGCAGGAATATCACATACCGCTTTTGGCGGCGTCGCACTCGGTATTGTGCTGGGTCTGGATCCATTTTTCACTTCACTTGTATTCTGTATCGCTGCCGCCCTCCTCATCAGCAGACTAAGCAAGCAAGCTGATATAACCTATGATACAGCAATAGGAATTTTTTTTTCATTCTCTATGGCATTGGGAGGAATATTAATTTCCCTGCGCAAAGATTACAGCTTTGATCTCATGGGATATCTATTTGGAAATATTTTGGCGGTACAGACAAAAGATACTATGATTACCCTCATTCTGCTAATGATTTTTATCCCCTTCATGATTTTGTTTCAAAAAAAGATTCTATTTTTTTCCTTTGACGAGGAGGTTGCAAAAATCAGCGGCGTAGCTGTCAACAAACTGGATTCAGTTCTCCTGATTTTTCTCGCAGCAATCATCGTGGTCAGCATTAAAGCTGTGGGAATTATTCTTGTATCGGCACTCATTGTTTTACCAGCAAGTTTCGGCTTGCTCGTTTCTAAAAAATATCAGTGGGTTATATTTGCTGGAATTGTATTTATTCTTTTTTCTATGGTTTCCGGTCTATTGGTATCCTTTATGCTGGATACACCAACCGGCGCAACCATCGTTTCCCTTGCAACAGTCTATTACTTTCTTTCCCTGGGTTTCCAGAAGGCGAGAAGTTAATCCATGAATCAAAACACCTGGAATGATTTTTCCCTGATTTTTCTATCCACCTTTGTTGAAGCGATACCTTTTCTTCTCATTGGCGCATTTGTTGCTTCTCTTCTCGAGCTATATGTCAGCGAAAATACAATTAGAAAAATTCTTCCAAAAAATATTTTTCTTCAGATCTTTGCAATCAGTTTTACGGGTTTTATCTTTCCGGTTTGCGAATGCGCGATCATCCCGATCACCCGCAAATTGATACAGAAACAGGTGCCTGTTCCGGTAGCGCTGACCTTTATGATGACTGTACCAATCATCAATCCTATTTCACTTGCCGCAACATATTTTGCCTTTCCCCAGCATCCGCAAATTGTGATCTACCGAATCATATTTGGGCTGGCAGTATCATGGCTTGGCTCAATTTTTTACCTTACAACTAAATCCGGGGCAATTTTGGCACCAACGTTTGTCCCCTGCGGCTGTACAACGCATGAAGCTGGGCATGCCACAAGCTGTACTCATGACCATAAGCAACACCTCCCCAAACAAACCAGCGCTCTAAACCGTTTTCTTTCCCTGATACGCCATACGAAAAATGAATTCTTTGATGTGGGGGTTTATTTGATATTTGGTTCTGCCATTTCCGCTTTCATCCAGGTTATATTACCCGATTCGGCTCTTTCCATTATCCAAAAGCATGAATCGATTTCACTTGTCTCGTTACAACTATTAGGTTATATTCTTTCACTCTGCTCGCACGCAGACGCATTTGTCGCTGCTGGCTTCATCAATCATTTTTCCATTTATGCTATTATGGGTTTTTTAATTACCAGTCCATTGCTGGATATAAAGAATACGATTGTGCTTTATGGATCATTTCAGAAAAAATTTACCAATTTATTTATTCTCAGAATATTTATTCTCATTTTTATTGTAATAACAATTTATTATTATACTGGAAAGTATTTGCCAGGTTTTTCATTATGATACAAAAAATTAAAAATTCAGCCATTCTCATTTTCTATTTCCTCTGGCTAGCAGTTTATACGAAATTAATTTTTCTAGATAAATTAAAATTTTATGTTAGTCCTATCATGAATATTTTTTCCTGGAGCGTATGGTTATTTCTAAATACTATCATACTTATTTCCTTTTTTGCATTACTTGACCGCAAACAACTATCCTTTCGCTGGCGTTATACTGTTTATCTAGTACCTCTCATTTTTCTTTTAATAATAAATGACCCGACGTTAAGCACAGCTAGCCTGGACAAGAAAGGAAAAAAAATATCGATTGGTTCGCAATATGTTGAGTCAACCACTTCCTTACCCAAAAAGGAAGCCCCCAAATTCGATTCTAGCCATAAGGTGGAAGGATTAACTGAATTGGAGCGTTTAAGCCGCCAGATTAAAGAGCAGCCTGCTCCACTTTCACAAAATGAAGGAGACATTATCGTCCAGTCCAAACAACCTCTACCTAAAATCATCTACAATTTGCATCAATCAGAGGAGTTTAGTAACCATTTTCTGTCTATCTACCAAAGGACTTACCTGTATTTAAATCAACCTATGCTGATACGCGGGATGTATTTGGACGATAAGGAGACCTGCCTGCAAAACCAGGCGATTGTTGGTAGATTTATGATTACCTGTTGTGTGGCTGATGCTGTGATCGAAGGTTTTATTCTACAATTTCGGGCTACCAAACCCCAAATTCAAACTGGTCGTTGGGTTGAAGTATATGGAAAATTTTATGCCGGGCGTACCAAGAAAAAGCCTTTACCAATTTTTTTCGTGGACGAAATGAGATACTCCCAGCCTGATTCTTATCCCTACTTCTATCCGCGCCGCTCCCGTTAATCTATTTCGAAAAACGATAAATTTTTTGTTGTTGCACAAACCCAGGAAATCCGTAATCCCTGACCTTTTGTTCATAGGATTTCCAGGAATCGCCATAATGCATTAAGTAGGTTTTCTCTTTAATCTTTGCTGGTAACCGACGTAGATCCTCCAGGTATGTATGCACTCCTCCTGCAAATAACTGACAATCATGAAAAATTACATCTATTTTATATGCATCATTGTAAAAAAATATCAGTTCTGGATCAAACATCGTATCGCTTGTAAATAATATTTTTTCTTGAATAAGTGCCCCGGTACTCCAGACAGACTCACTCCAACTTTGTGCCGTGGCTGGAATATGCCTGGTTCGCATCATCTCGATTTGAATTGCGCCGCATGAAAAACGGTACCTTTCTCTGCCGGATCCCAGGATAGGTTCAGGACGAGTGACGTCAAAAAAATCAGAGAAAAAAAGCGGCTTAGAATAACCATGTTCATTAAAGGCGGAGCCTCCCTTTAATGAGTATTCCCAAAGCTGCGCTTCATAATTTTCTGTAATAAAAATTCTTGGCTTGCGGTGAGTCATATAACGACCCATAAGTGCAGCCTCTTCAAGACCGCCAATATGATCCGCATGAGAATGGGTAATAAAGTAATTGCGTATATCTGGAGTTTTCAAACCAATATCATACAAAACCTGCGGACACTTCGTGCCGCAATCTATGAGTAGGTGATCTTCACCGAATAATATTAGTAAATTATTTTGATAATGTAGTTTCGAAAATGCGCTGCCGGTTCCAAGAAAAATTAAATCTAGTGATCCATTCGTTGTTAAACTCTGAGGTTTAATTAATTCTTCAATTGTCAACTTCATGATTTACAGAGTCTCCTCGTGTTGGTATCGTGAAAGATTTAGAAGAATCCCCATACTGGCAAGCGTAATAATTATATGTGTGCCACCATAACTGATAAAGGGCAGCGGAATTCCTGTTATGGGAAGTGATCCGGTGACAACTCCGATATTCACCAAAGCCTGACTTAGAACCATCATCAAAATTCCTGCAGCGACAAACTTAAAATAGATACTATTCAGTTTAAAAACAATCCGGTAACCTCGCCAAAATAAAATGATAAAAATAGCGATAATACCCAGACTCCATAGCAACCCCATTTCTTCAGCCATAGCGGCAAAAATGAAATCCGTATGTGGTTCCGGCAATCGATAATTTTTTTGCACTCCCTGCCCGATTCCCTTACCCCAAAACCCGCCATTATAAAAAGAGGTTAAGGATTGTATCAGTTGATAGCCTTTGCTGGTAGGATCAGAAAATGGTTCCAAAAAACCTGTTATTCTTCGCCAGTTTTTTTCCATTTTAAAAACAAAAAGATAGATAAATGGCAAACTTACCACAAACGTTAAAACAAATGTCATCCACGGTATGCCACTAACCAAAAAAAGCAAAGAGCTAAAAAGAATTATATGAAACGCTGTGCCCAGATCCGTTTGCAAAAGAATTAATCCCAGAGGAATTGCTGTAAATATTGCCGGCTTGAGATAATGAGATAGATCTTTCTCCGGTTTTTCCAATTTTCTGGATAGATATTTTGCCAACACAAAAATTAAAAATATTTTTACGATTTCTGACGGCTGGAAAGAAAAGAGACCCGTCTGAATCCAACTTGTTGATCCATTCACTGTTTTGCCAATTCCTGGAAAAAAAACGAGAAGTAAAAGAAAAAGGCTGATAAAATAACCTGGAAATGCAGCTTTGCGAATATAACGAATAGGTAACCAGATAGCGCCTGCCATCACAACCAATCCTATAATATAAAAAAATGCCTGTTTGTTAAAAAAAAAGAGAGGGCTGCTTGCCAATTTCTTGCCTTGATAAAGCGACGCAGACATCACAGCTGCCGCTCCAAGACCAACTAGCAGAAGAATCATTGCCAGTAAGAGTATATCAAACCTCCTATTATGTCGGTCCTGGCGGTTCATCACTCATTATTCGGTAAATATCTCATAAATTAGTTCGCGAAACGATTCTCCTCTCTGTTCAAAATTCGCAAACATATCAAAAGAGGCAAAGCCAGGAGAAAATAGAAGTGCATCACCTTTGTGACAATTTCCCTTTCCCCATAACACAGCCTCACGCAAGGAAGAAGCATGGAATCCTTTTAGATTCAGATTTTTTTCCTGGAATGAAGAGAGTAATTCATCAGCAGTTTCGCCGATCGCAATGAGAGCGCTGATCTCCATAGCTACAGCTTCAGCAAATATGGCTATATCCACACCTTTGCCGCGTCCACCTGCAATCAAAAAAATTCTCTGTCCTTGCAAGGACAATACTGCCCGCTCGGCAGCCTGGAATGTGGTCGCTTTCGAATCGTTGTATATATCTATACCCTGAAATGAGCCTACCCTCTCAAACCTGTGCGGTAACCCCTTAAATGACTCTAATCCCGTCAATGCCAATGAACGATTTGGATCAATAGAATATGACAGATGGAACAGGTAAGTCATCGTTATCGCAAAGGCCAGGTTCTCAAGATTATGATGGCCTCGCAAAAAATAATTTTTTGATATATTCCGAAAAGACTTTTTTGTTCCATCCGACAAAGCGATGGTTAAATCAATATTATGAAAATCATCATCCTTAATTAGGGCAAAAAAACAGAATATATTCGAATACGCACGCAATACCTTCTGCAACGCTTCCTCTGACTCAAATAAGCCCAGATAAAAAATTTTCTCACCCACCTTGTCTGCAAATTCATGAAAAAAATCACGAACCACAGGAAATTTTTCCCACTCTTCCAAGCGCAATAACGAAAATCCATTATCCTTTTTAAAAATTCTTAGTTTGGCAAGAATATAATCATTCTGGTGTGGATATCTATCGACATGGTCTTCGGCGATATTTAACAACACGCTGATGGGAGGAGAAAATTTATCTACAGATTCAAGCTGGTATGATGAAAGCTCAACGACAGGTACCTGGCTAATGTTCTCAATCTGTACATCGAGAAAGGGCAATCCAATATTTCCGCAAGCCACAGCCGATTCTCCGGAAATTTGTAAAAGGTGAGCAGTTAAGGATGTCGTTGTGGATTTTCCATCTGTACCAGTTATGGCGATGATAGGACGCGGATGCAACCGGTAGGCTATCTCAATCTCGCTCCAAATTTCAACACCCTGCTGAATCGCATTTGCAATAAATTTTTTACTCCGAGCTACACCAGGGCTTAGCAAAATCAGATCTGATTGCAACTCCAGATTGCTATCATTGAGAGATACCCCAATCAAATCTCTTTTACTGGTAGAAACCTTATCAACCAGAGATAAAAGATCCTGGTGCAATTTATCCACGGGAGATTCATCAATACAAATCGCATGCAAATTATGAGTGGCCAGAAAGCGCAGCATACTTTTACCGCTTTTCCCGCCAAGCCCTATGACACACAACCTGCGCTTTTTTAATTCATCTACCAGTTCTTTCATATTGCTTACAGAATTTTCAGACTGCTAATGGCGATCAAAGCCAGGATAAATCCAATAATCCAGAATCGAGTGACGACCTTTGTTTCAGCCCAACCTGACAGCTCAAAATGGTGATGAATGGGAGCCATTTTGAAAATTCGCTTTTTTTTCCATTTGTAATAGCCAACCTGAAGAATCACAGAAAGAGCCTCTAATACAAAAACGCCCCCCACGATAGGCAATAAAAACTCCTTTTTTATCAAAATGGCTACCATACCTATAAGTCCGCCTATGGCCAGGCTGCCGGTGTCCCCCATAAATAGTTGTGCCGGATTTGAATTAAACCAAAGAAATCCTATTCCTG
Source organism: Leptospira biflexa (assembly GCA_020720805.1). GTDB lineage: Bacteria > Spirochaetota > DYNZ01 > DYNZ01 > DYNZ01 > DYNZ01. The sequence continues at coordinate 13,844 of DYNZ01000061.1, forward strand.
CGCCTATAAATGCCGCCAGCAAAACAGTTAATTCTGCAGCATGAGGCACATAGGGAATAAGTAAATATTTTGCAATTTTAACGTGACCAGTTACATAACTTAACAGGGCAAACGAAGCAACAACGATCAGGGAATTGCCAATTGCCAGCCCATCTAAACCATCTGTTAAATTCACTGCGTTCGATGAACCAACAATAATAAATACATCCAATAAAATATATAACCAGATGGCATCTACCTTGCCCATGCCAAAGATGGAAATAGAGGAAAAATCAAGCACAGGTTCATTGATAAACGGCAAAAAGAGATTGCTGTAATTCTGAAGATTGGAAGGAAAAATAAAAATAATCAAGGAAAATATAAAAGCAATGATGAGCTGCAAAAACAGTTTCATGCGCGCGCTCATACCCTTCGGTTTATGCAGTACCGCTTTCATATAATCATCAGTAAACCCAATGACTCCCAGGAGTATAGTCGCACCCATGAGTAGGAGAACATAATAGTTCTCCAAGTTACCCCAAAGCAATAGACTAATCGTCATCGGAATTAAAATGGCTATGCCTCCCATGGTCGGAGTTCCAGCCTTGGACATATGGCTCGCAGGTCCGTCATCTCTGATTTTTTCGCCAAATTTTAGCCGCTTGAGCCATCGAATAAAATAGGGTGTTAAAATAAACGCCAGAATCAGGCTGGTAATAATTGCATAAGCGGAACGAAATGTAATATATTGAAAGATACGCAAAAAAGAAATACTATCCTGCAATGGCACCAGAAATTGGTAAAACATAAAGTTAGCTACTCCATGATCTCTTCAAGCCGGTTTGACCGAGAACCTTTTATGAAAACAATATCGCCGGTGTCAATACATTTATCCAGATCCTTTTTAATTTTTGGTTTATCATTAGGCTCATACATATACACATTTTCTTGAGTTCCCTTTACGTCTACCCAACCTTTTTGGTAATCATCATTTCGCTGTCCATAAAGGAAAACCAGATCATTTTCTGCAGCGACTGAGGCAAGAAATTGTGTCACGTCATAATGCATTGCAGCCGCACTCTGGCCTAGCTCCTTCATCTCTCCGAGAATCCATAGAACGCGACGCTTTGCGGCCATTGCCGCTCTTATCTCCTGCACTGCGGAAATACCGGCGCGCATCGAGGCGGGGTTGGCATTGTACATATCCAGAAACCAAGTGACTCCATCACGCTCGACCAGATGCAGACGACCACCGGGGAGAGCCAGTTTTGCCATACGCAAGGCAAGCTGATCCAGATCATTCTGACCAAGATAACTAGCTACCGCCAGCGCACCGCAGCCATTTTGTACCTGATGCCTTCCCAGCAACGGCAGAAAAAAATTCTTTCCTCGCCAGGTAAACATTGAACCATTCAAATTGATTTGCGCTTCAACGGGTGCGTAACTAAAAACTGATATCCCTCGATTCGCGCACAATTTTTCTATGAGATTTTTGTACAATGCATCTTCTGGCAAAAAAAGCATAGAGCCCTGCGCCATTCCATGGATAATTTCTGCCTTCACTCTTGCGACATTTTCAACCGTCTCCAGAAATTCAAGATGCCCCGGCCCTACGCTCGTAATAACTGCCACATCCGGCCTGGCCTGCATTGATAATCGGGAGATCTCCCCTGAATGATTCATCCCCATTTCCAAAACAAGATATTGCGGCTGGCTCCGGTAAGGAAAATCGAGCAACGTAAAGGGCAGTCCAATTTCATTGTTAAAATTCTTTTTGCTGTGAAAAACAGAGTTACCCAGCAGTCCACTCAATATTTCCTTAAAAGATGTCTTACCGTTTGTTCCCGTTACACCAACCACCCTTGCCCAAATCAAGGATCGCAAAAAGTTTGCCCATCTTCCCAAAAATTCCATGCCATCTTCGACCGCTATCCACAGAACATCATTCCAAAGCGGAGCCTTCTGCATATAGGATCGATGCACAATAAATATTTTTACACCAGCACTGTACGCCTGGGATATAAAATCATGACCGTCCCTTGCTGAAACCAACGCGATAAAAACCTTGGTAAAAGATGTCGACAACTCTCTGCCCAATTGAGCATATTGCCGATAAGATTCCTGCGCTTGCGCCAACTCCCTGCTGTCATTTCCTACAAGCCAGGCATGGTCGGTAAAGGATTCCAAATCCCCCCATATGGGATAATCTCGAAAAAAGGAAAGCAGATTTTCCTTATCTATATCTAATAATCCTAGCACACCATTCTCCCCGAAGGTTCATTTATGAACGACGCCGCGTCTCTAATGCAGCCCTAGCTACTTCGCGATCATCAAAATGGATTTTTGTTTTGCCGAGAATCTGATAATCCTCATGCCCCTTCCCCGCGATTACAAGAAGATCGCCAGCCTGGCAAATATTCACTGCTCGAATAATGGCCTCTTTCCTGTCGATAATTGTCTCATGAGGCAGAGTCATTCCGGCTTCGATATCGTTCAAGATCTGACGCGGATCTTCTGTGCGCGGATTGTCCGATGTCACGATGACCAGATCCGAGATGCTCTCTGCGATGCGACCCATTTTCGGCCTTTTCCCGCGGTCACGGTCTCCGCCACAGCCAAACACAGTGACTAACCGGGTCGGATTCAGATCACGACCTGCCGTCAGGATATTTTCCAAGGCGTCTGGTGTATGCGCATAATCTACCACGGTAACAAAGCCAGAATCCTCACTGGCGCGCACCACCTCAAAACGCCCTGGAACTTGTAATGCAGGATCTGCCAGTGCTCTCAGGATTACCTCCCAGGAGATACCGGAGAGATTAGCTTCTATCATGGCAAGGCTGATGTTGTAAACATTGAATTTACCTTTCAGATGGGTATGCACGAGAATTTTCCCGCCTTGGGGCATGTGAAGCACAAAAGATGTTTCCAATAGTGAGTAGTGCAGCGAACTAGCATGGTAATCTCCCGCTCCTTCCCGCAAGGAAAAGGAAAAGGCAAGTTTACCGGCACTTTTCAACCTGGCATAGAGCCTCTGTCCATAGCTATCATCCACATTGATAATGGCATTTCCCGTTAAAAGAGAATCGCTGAACAAAAGGCTTTTGGAGGCAAAATAGTCCTCCATATCTTTATGAAAATCCAGATGATCCTGGGTTAGATTGGTAAAAATGGCTGAACGGAAGCTGAACGCAGCTGTCCGATCCAGATAGAGTGCATGGGAAGAGACCTCCATCGCAGCATGACTAACGTCACTCTCCGCAATCATGAAAAAAAGCGACGCCAGGTCACGAGACTCCGGAGTGGTATTCTGGCTGATAATCCGACTCCCTGGCCAGCGGTATTCTATCGTACCAACCAAGCCAGTTTTTTTTCCGGCAAATTCCCAGATGTGCTGCAGTATATAGGTAATCGAGGTCTTCCCATTTGTACCGGTAACACCAACAAGGTGTAACCTTCGCCAGGGGAAAGAGAAAAATGCCGCGCTTAGAAATGCAAGAGCAACCCGGCTGCCGGTTACGGACAATACCGGCAGCTCCTTCTTCATGGCAATGGAATCACTGATAGCACTCCACTTCTCTTTTTCAACCACCAGCGCTACCGCTCCAGCCTGCACAGCCTGTGCTATATAGCCATGACCATCGGTCTGGTACCCTACAACGGCCACAAAAAGACTTCCCGGCTTAACATTGCGGGAATCGTATACCACATCCTGGATCTCTGGATTACCGACAGAGATCCATTCCGCCAGACAGGATTCGGGAAGGCTCGCCGCCATCTCAGCTAATTTCATATCTTAAGGTTTCCTTTCCTGATGCTGCTCTGGCAAACTCTTGCCTTTACCCAATTGAATGTATATAATTTTTTCGTGATCTTTACCGGAAATAGTTTTTAGCTGATATTTTTCTTTGGCAATGCGTTCGATGTTTTGCAACGACAACCTCTCTGATAGATCAAGTTTTAAGGAGTTGTTTTTCAGGTATTCCAACTTAATCTCCTTTTTTAAGTCCTGCGCCTGCAATAGAATCTCCTGGGTATGAATCGCTCGGTACACATAGACAATAAACAGCGCAAGAAACAGCAGCATAGCAAGCAAACCGTGCCAGACCGAAATTTGATTCGACTCTTTCGTGGGTTTAGCAGCAGAAAGCTCTGCAGAGCTGGTATGATGAAAGCCAGCAGTGGCTCCCATTGATCCGGAAAAAGGAGAAAATTCTTTTTGATGAAAATCGATATTCACTGTTTTTTGGGTAAGATGCGAACTCATACCGTTCTCCTGGCGGAAGGAAAATGCGAGAAAAGAATCTCAGCTATTAGTATCGACCCTAAATTGAAATGCCCTTAACCTGGCAGACCGGCTTCGTGGATTTAATGCTACCTCCTCATCAGATGGCTCCAGCGGACGACGGAAAATCTGCTTCCCCAGAGAGTGCTGCAAATCCATAGGTATCTCCCCTGGCCTATCCCCCTGCAATAGGGTGCGATACTCTGAAGGTAGCGCCTGCGGATTTTCCCAGTAGCGCATAAACCACTTGACCAACCTCTCTTCCAAGGAGTGAAAAGAGATGATCGCCACCATTCCCCCAGGAGCGATCACCTTCGGCAAATGAACCAGCACCCGGCGCAGATGTTCCAGCTCTCGATTCACATAGATCCGCACACCCTGAAAAGTACGGGTAGCTGGATGGATTTGCCTCTCAGGAGCCTCTTTTCTCCTTGTTTTTGGCTGATACCGCTGCATCAAACGGTGGATCGCATCTCCGAGGTCCCGGCCACTGCTCCATGGCCTCCCCTTTACAATCATCGCGGCGATTTGGCGCGATTTGCGCTCCTCGCCATACTGCCAGATGATCTGAGCAAGCTCCTTCTCCGGCATGCGATTGATAACTTCTGCGGCACTCCCCGCTTCGCTCTGATCCAGACGCATATCTGGCAAAACCTCGCTACGAAAACTAAAGCCCCGTTCATGGGTCTCCAGATGAAAGGAGGAGATACCCAGATCCAGGAGGGCAAAATCAAGGGAAATCCCCTGCCTCAGCAGATAATCAGGTACAAGAGAGTAGTTCGAATGGAGGAAAGTAACGCGCTCAGAGTCATCTTTGCATCGCTGGTGCGCTATTGCAAGAATTTGCTCATCTCGATCCGTAGCCAACAGGCGACACTGGGGATTCTCCCGGAGAAACATCAAACTATGCCCCCCCTCTCCGGTGGTTCCGTCCCAGACATGACGTACAGTTTGTTTTAGAAAAAGTTCACGGATCTCAGCGACAAAAATGGGAATATGAATATAGGAATCATTTTCACCCATAGAAACAGATCAGCTCCAAAAATCTGCAGAGAAATCATTGATCGTCTGCTGGTCAGGAACAACCTCCACAGCATACTTCTGGGCATCCCAAATCTCTATATACTCCCCGACTCCAATGATAACAATATCCTTGCTCAACGAGGCATACTCCCTTAGATTCTGCGGAAGAACAAAGCGACCCTGCTTGTCCAGTTCACATTCATAAGCGCCGCTTAGGAAAAAACGGATACGCTGCCTATTCTCTTTTACGGATTTGGGAAGTTGAGCAATTTTCTCCTGGATAAATTGGTTCCAGGTTTCCAGAGGCATACCCATGATACAATGATCATAGCCATAGGAGAAGACCCATTGCAGGGCAGGATCTCCGGTGTCGGACTCCTGCCCTTTTCGCAATTTTGTAGGAATGGAAAGCCGACCTTTTTCGTCGACCGAAGGCCTATATTCACCAGTAAACATCGCCACTGACCCTATTCTGGGAAAACCCAAAATATGGAACTATATTTTCTATCTATCTTTGACCTTACGTGATGCAGACCGGAAAACATAGACCATTCAGGGAAAAGTAGGGAATTACACCCACTTATCACCACCTGGTATCCATTGATCCCCATTCCCTGTTTTGTCAAATACAAATATTGAAATTTTACCATTTTGGGTCAAAAAAATGAAAAAATATGGCAAACCTATACGGACAAATACCTATTCGTGTATGAAAATGGATTTTGTATACTAAAGGCATTTTGGTTTTCGGATATCGCAAGGCAACGCCATGCAGTCAGGGTATCCTGCAACTGTTTATGCGATGTGCACGGATGCACGAGTGTCGCGGGTGACAGGAAGTCACAGGAGCGA
>DYNZ01000170.1 GCA_020720805.1 Leptospira biflexa
CCAGCCTCACCGCCGGAAACTGCCCGCGCCATCCCGGCGGGACTAACAAGGGGAAGCATGAGGCGGCACTTTAGAAATTCTCAACTCCCGAAAAATCTATGCCTTTGCCATTAATTCCAATCGTGTGGGGTGGAGGCCTCGCTCTTTCCGCTCTCGGTCTCCTGGCGTGGAGGTTCAGCAAAAAAGACGTCGTCAAGGGGACCCAGAACAAAAAAGTAATTTTTCTTGGGCTGGCTGCCACTGGAAAATCAACGCTTCTTCATGTGATTGAAAAAGGAACAATTCCCGAAACAACTGTGATTACTGGTGGGAGAAAAGTTTTCACGCCAAAAATTGAAGGTGGGTTGTTAGGATTTATTCTGTCTCAGAACGATGATTTAATTGACTATTCTGGCGCGAATCTCAATACAACAGGAGACTTTCTTAAAGACTGGATCGGCGAACTTAATGATGTAGATATTATTTTTTATCTGTTTAATATCGGGTCTCTCTACTCTGAGGAAAGAGAGGTCGCGATGGCTGCTATCGATGCTGAAATTGATAGAATACGAGATAAAGTTAATTCAGATAATAATAAGCATCCGTTTTTCTTTCTGATTGGAAGCTACGCAGACCACCACCCGGAACAAAAATCAAGCGAAGAGATCAAAGCTGAAATCAAGTCGAATGAATTTGGAAAAAAAATAATGCGAAAAATAAAAGGCATCAATTCAGATAATGTAAAAGATCTATATCATGAACTGTTTCTAGTGGGGCAATTAAATAACCACGACACCGCCTGCAAGCTAATCGGAGAAATTGTTGCTATGTATACAAACCAGACCAAAAAAAAGAAATGAACAACAAAGGACAATTTTCGCGAAAAAAAACCTCGAACGAACATAATGCCTGTGAAGGCACCTTTTCTGCATATTCCGTTTCACTTCAGAAAACGATATATTTCTGGGCGCAATGCCTCGACGGAAAATCGGAGAATACAATAACCAGCGCTCGAATACAGGTTGATGATGCTAAAGGTCGGGAACTGATCGCAGATAAAATCACTCGCCTATCGTCCCTTGCGCCGGTATTTAATTCAGGTGGAATTGAGGTTCACACTAAAGATAACGATTTTCTTTTTTCTATTGTAGGTGAAGACAAGGACAGGCATGGAAGAAGCTCCATAATTCTCTGTGGCGGAACATATCGCAATGTCAATCTGTTTGAATTCAGTCGTATAATTGATGCAGAAATTGATTTTTTCTTGAAAACATACAATCGTTCATTGTCGGAAGAAAGGCTAAATCAACTCAAATACGGAACAGCATGTCTGCATGAGCGACTTTTAGAATCAAAACGCAAGAGTGACATCATGAGAAATGCGCTAATTATTATAGCACTCCTTGTCGCGGCAACGATATTGACGCGCTGCAAATAAACATTCAATTTGCACTAAGAAAAAAACCCCATTGCCAGTCACGAGGCATTTAGAAATATGAATTCAGAGAATCACAAAAAAGAAGCCGAAGTAAGCGTCGAGGCATCAAACTCCAAGGGGGTGAAGCAACTTTCACCAATGAGTGAGTGTTATCCAAAAAAAGAGAAGCGAAAGTTGATCCTTGCTCTTTCAAAGAAAGACTACGACGATCTGCATGCAAGTGATAAAAAAGAAGCCGAGGACATATTGAGCAACGAATCGCTCTATATCCTTTGTTTGCCTCTATCTCCCACATTGGCCGCCAAAAAAGAGCTACAGGGACTCATAAGCTCAATCGATCTTATTCCTGGCACTCTTCTTGTTCAAAATCCTTTTTCTCCCGATGAGTATGAAGCCGGCGATGTTGCTACAGATAATATCTCGCTTGCAAAGCACCTTCATTTCACAGAGGTGTGCATGTATCTTGGAGCAAAGTCAGTTCGAGTGGTTGAGAACAATGAGGATAATAAGGAATCGCAGACAGAGGTTGAAGTAGAAGCAAATTATGGACCTGCCGGTGGGAAGGGAAAGGTCGAAAAAAAATTAGCAACAAGGTCTTCCGCTGCCATATCCCTTGAAGATCGTTATGCAGATGACTCCGAACCCGACTTCCTGAAGGCAAAAGAAATCCTTCAGAAAACCCAACTGTGGTGGACAGATCGCGCATTGCAAAATCTTTATAGAATGAAAGAACAGGGGCGAGATCGTTTGAAGTCAAGGCGACTTGTTGTCAACCTCACCCAAGAAGTCACACGCAACCTGTCTGTCAGCGCGGAGATTTCATCCCTTCCAAAAATCCTTCCAAAACTGGCAAGCGCTTCACTATCCATTATAAACAAAGAGTTCCAGCACAAAAAGAAAGAGTATATTTTTGAAGTGATTTTTTGATATTAATGTTGAATCTCTCGTCCAATGTGACTTATGAAATTCCCCCACAATCCAGAATTCAACTCCCAATTCGACCGCATCTCCGGTCTGAAGTGGTATCCCTATGTTGGCGGAAATTTTGGCAAGAGGCCGCAGCGGGTGATGGTTTATGCCCATAACATTCCGATCAAGCCGGAGGAATTTGAAGCGAAGTCTGTTGAGTTTCAGTCCAAGGCGACATGGGCTGACTGCATTGAAGAATATGCCTACGAGCAGGGCTGGTGGACGGAGGCGTTCCGGTATTTTGTGAAGGGTGCCGTTGGTTTGCGCGAAAACTACACGCGCAACTCAAGCCCTGAGATCATCGCGAAGGTGGACGCTTTCCTGAGTGGTATTTCCTACTGCAACTTCATCCAGGGACTGGTGAAGAGCGACTCGCAAATCGCGCAGGCTGATGCCGGCCTGGTCGCCGAGAGCAAGCGGATCAACAAAGAGATTCTCGGGATTCTTGGCATCACCCATTTTATTTGCTGGGGAGCGCCGGTCTTCGACTATGCGAAGGCCATCCCCGGTGTTACCCCTGAAAGCGAGAAAAGCTACGATCAGAAGGGATTCGGATATTGTTTGGTGTGGAGGGATGCCACCCACCCCATGCACGTCCTGAAGATCCACCATCCCTCGATGCCGAACTTCAAGCCATACTCGGCAGAGACTCAGAAAATAATTTCCGATTTCTTGCTGATGTGATCACTTGGACTGTTTCCACGGATTAACCAGTCGGACTTCATTCGGGTAATCGGCGGTGTTCCTTGTGACGAGGACCAGGTCGTGGGCGAGTGCGGTGGCGGCGATGAGGCTGTCGAGAACCGGGAGGCGGCGGCCCTTGCGTTGATGCCGGGCGCAGAGGTGTCCCCATTCGCGCATGACTTGGCCGGTCGGTGGAAGCAGGCGATTTTCGGACCAACGGTCCAGTCGCTCAAACCATGCGGCGATCGCCTTTTTTCGTTTGC
>DYNZ01000062.1 GCA_020720805.1 Leptospira biflexa
GCTTTTGGGACGAGTACTTTCCAAGCTCAATAAAATGGATCTCAAAATGCTCGCTCAGCCTTATGTCGTGATTGTCTTTTTCGGTCGGGAAAAAAATGGTGTGCGCCTTTTGGGACTCTTTGATCAGTTCAAACTCAAGCAGATTGATGCAGACTACAGGATAGAGCTCTCTGTGGTCATCGGAGCTTTCCAATTGACCGGCATAGCTTTTAGCCCAGTAGTAGAGCGACCGCCTAATGAAGCTTTCATTGCCGATAGCCTTGATTTCGATATTGTAGATTTTGCCGTTTTAATCCTTTGCCTTGATGTCAAGGATACTCTGTTTTGCTCCGAGGTATTCGCTGAGTTTAAAGGGGTTGAGGATTTCCACCGAAGCGACCGTAAAAAAACCGCTGTCGCTAAGCACCGCATTGATTTACTAAAGGCATTTTGGTTTCCTGATATCGCAAGGCAATGCCGGCGATGCAGCAGTACCCTTTAGCCAGTATAAACGCCGAGAACCAGAGTGTTGCGAGTATAAAATCGAGCAAAAGGTCTCGGTTGTGCACAGATCCCAGCAGGAAATGGATGAAGATGTCCGATGCTGGTTTGACGTATTGGCTCATAATATGATGATACTGGATACGCCTTGAAGTGTTAACCAAAAGTGAGGCGTTGTGATGCCACGATACCTCTAGACCTGGCTCGAGGTAAACTGCTGCGCAAACACCTGGCATGACAACGAAGAGGATTCCCTTTGTTTTCACTAAAAATATTTGACAATCTCCCTGTTCGCATGGATCATTTGCTATAAATCAAATTGTTTGCTTGATGAATTTAGCATACATGGCATTGAGTTTGAGCACTGTAGAGAGAAGAGGTCAAAATCCAAGGAGGGAACAATGATAGCAGGTAGAAAATATATTTTTTATACGATAACTGTAGTGTTTCTAATCGCAGCAGTTTTTAGCATCGCAGTGGGGGCGAAGTCAAAGATAAAGACGCGCATCATCGGCGGTATCGAGTTTGTCTCTATCCCCGGCGGCTGTTTTGAAATGGGATCGGAGCACAGCCAGGAGGCGGTGAAAGAGAAGTTTGATTATGATAACAGCGATGAATTTCCCGTGCACCGCGTGTGCGTGAAGCCTTTCTGGATGGGGAAGTTTGAGGTGACCCAGGCGCAGTGGCAGGCGGTGATGGGGAGAAATCGCAGCCATTTCCAGAATGGCCAGAACGGCGTGCCGTCAGATACCAGCCGCCATCCGGTGGAGATGGTAAGCTGGGACGAGGTTCAGGTGTTTGTAAAGAAGTTCAATGGGGCTACGGGTCAGGAGTGCCATCTGCCCGGTGAGTCGCAGTGGGAGTACGCGGCGCGCGCGGGAACAAAAAGCTATTTCCATACGGGAGATTGTATCTCCAGTGATACCCAGGCCAATTATGATGGAAACTATCCTGGCAAGGGATGTCCAAAAGGGAAATATGAAGGTAAGACAGTGGCAGTGGGAAGTTATTCGGCCAATAGCTGGGGTTTGCATGATATGCACGGCAATGTGCGGGAGTGGGTGCAGGATCGCTGGCATATTAATTATGCTTCGACAGGCTCAGCAACCAGTGCGCCTGTAGACGGCTCTGCCTGGGAGAGCGGCGAGAGTGCGTCCCGTTTGGTACGGGGCGGAAGCTGGGGCAACAACGCGCTCGGTCTGCGGTCGGCTATTCGCTCCTACAGCGGGCTTGACTACAGTATCAGCGATCTCGGCTTTCGCCTGGCTTGCAGTCCAAAATAGCGCAGCGAGGCCGGTCATTGAGGCTCTCGAAGCGCCCGATCAAGGCTCACCTCTCTACAGGCGTGAAAAAACTTTTTTCAAGACAGCGGCGGCAACCTTGATCTCTTTTTCTCCGATGATCAGCGGCGGCAGCATCCTGATCGTATGATCACCGACGGATCCAAGCAGCAGCTTTTCCTGCATGGCTGACTGGAATACTTTTTGTGCCAGCCCGTCCACGCCGATTCCGATCATCAGCCCTTTGCGCCGGATCTCGGTGACGAACGGGTAGCTCTCCTTCAACTCCTGTAGATATTCTTCGAGCATCTGGCCTTTGGCTTCTACTTCAGCCAAAACGCCGCTCTCCAGTATGTCAAAAACTTTTGAGGCTACCGCAGTCACAAAAGGGCCGCCGCCGAAAGTCGAGCCGTGGCTTTTAGGTTGGAACAGATCCTGCACCTTTTGGCCGGCATGCATAGCGCCGATGGGTAGGCCGTTGGCCAGCGACTTGGCAAGGGTAATTACGTCCGGCATTATGCCGTAATGCTGAAAGCCGAACCATTTGCCAGTTCTGCCCATGCCGGTCTGGATCTCATCAACGATCATGAGGGCATCATATTTGTCACATAACGTTCTGACACTCTGGACAATGGCAGGGGGCAGAATATGGGCGCCAGACTCTCCCTGGATCACCTCAATCATCACGGCGCAGGTGTCCTGATCTACCAGTTTTTCGAGGTGGCCAGGTTCATTGATATCGGCGTAATGAAAGTTTGAGGGCAACGGCTCAAAACCCTGCTGGTAAACAGTTTGCCCTGTCATGGCAAGCGCAGCCAGCGTTCGACCGTGAAATGAGTTCTTCAGTGAAATAATTTTATTTTTTTCTGGTTTAATCCTGTTTCCGTAGTAGCGTGCCAGCTTGATAGCAGCTTCATTGGCCTCTGCACCGCTATTTGCGAAAAAACTTTTTCCCGTAAAAGATTTTTCGGATATTTTTCGGGCAAGTACCGCCTGGCTCTCAATATAATAGAGATTGGATGTATGAAGAAGTTTACCTGCCTGTTCGGCGATGACTCGGGTTATCTCAGGATGCGCGTGACCCAGGTTGGTTACGCTGATGCCAGCAAGGAAATCCAGATATTTTTCACCGTTATTCGCGTAGAGCCAGGCGCCTTTTCCATGCGTGAATGCTACAGGAAGGCGTCCATAGGTGGCCTGAATGTACTTGTGTGTTTCGTTCTGTATCTGTTGGAAATTCATTTCTCCACCTCCACCGGCAATTTCTTGTGTCGGTTTATGTGAGCGCTCTTCAAAGTAAAGCAGAATTTCAGGAAACGGTAATTTCTGATCCGGGTATTAACGGTTATATTTTTTTAAGGCCCGCTGGATATCCATCTGCGTATCTTTTTCGCGCATATCTTGTCTTTTATCGTATAGGTTTTTTCCTTTGGCGACGCCGAGCAGAACCTTTGCCTTTCCATTATCGTTAAAATAGACCTTAAGCGGTACAAGGGTTAGGCCTTTTTCCTTGATTCGAACCTGCAGCTTTATAATTTCACTTTTATGTAACAAGAGTTTTCGTTCCCGGCTGGGTTCGTGGTTAAAGATATTTCCATGGGAATAGTGCGATATCACCATGTTGATAATGAAAGCCTGGCTGTTGTTGATGCGGGCAAAGGCCTCGGTTATCGTAACCTGTTTTTTTCGCAAAGATTTCACCTCTGTTCCGGACAGAACTATGCCGGCCTCCAGGGTCTCGAGGATCTCATATTCAAAGCGAGCCCGCTTGTTTAGAGCGACTTCGCTGTTGTTGCCGATGAGCTCTTTTCCCTTTGTTGCTTTTGCGTTCATAGCGCCCAAACAGGAGTGGTGCATCGCTTTTTGTCAACCAATTCGGTAAAAAACTGCTTGCAGATTTTCAGGCTAGAAGGAGTAGTTCATCCGGGTGTAAATCTTTGATCATGCTGTAAAGGGCTTTGTATCCACAATGGCTTGCCCCATTGACTCTGCCTCGTAATATATACTCGAAACACTTTGGTTCTCGGGTTTTATACCAATAAGCATCGATGCTTCGATAAACTTGCATGGTGAGCCTGCGATGCATCGAGCTTGTCGAGATGTCGAACCGCAGCACCAGGTTTGACCGGTTGGGCAATGCCATAACCGCGTCCTTTTGGTACAAAGTCCATTGCAAACAGTATATATATGTTGCCCTTGGCAAAATGACACCAAATTTTCGTTCATGGAGTCCCATTTGAAAAAGTTAATTTTTATTCACGGGCTGGAAAGCTCTCCTCAGGGGATCAAGGCGCAGGAGATCAGACGGGTCTATCCTGATGCTCTGATTCCTGAGTTTACCCGAAATGTGGAGGAGAGATTACAGTTGCTCGATTCATTGATCCACGAGCCCTTTTATATCGTTGGCTCTTCCCTGGGGGGTCTTACGGCGATTGCCTTTGCCGTGCAGCATCCGGAGCTGGTGCGAGGTATGCTGCTACTGGCGCCGGCAGTTGGTCTGTTTTCTTACGAGGGCATTGATGATCAAAAGCGAGTCTTTATGGAGACGATATCGATTCCACCCTCTATCAAAACATATATCATGGCGAGCGAACGTGACCAGATTATCCCTTACGATGCGATCCTGCGCCTTATGGACAACTCATCTGGCCATCCTCGGTTGGAGCTCTTTAAGCTGGATGACGACCATAGCCTGAATCAACATCTTGACGTGATGATGAGTCTCATTGATTTATTAATGCAGGAAGAACCGTCCCTGGTATGAAAAATTGGAGTGAATCCAGAGAGAGGGTCTTCTGTGTATTGTGCGGAAGCGAGCGCAGCCGTCGCTTGTATATCAAGCGGAGCCGCTCCAGGGAGCCCTTTGCGATTGTGCGCTGTCATGAGTGCGGGCTGGAATTTGTGAATCGGCGACCTACGGCTCTCGCCCTGCGGAAATATTACAGCCTAGATTACTTTGCCCGGAGGGACGACCGCGGCTACAATGACTATATGTCGAGCACTCAGGAAAAAGAGGTTTTGCGAGTTTTAGCGATGAACCTGGCAGATCTGGGTTTTTTTGCCTGGGAACAGAAGATTCGTGGCTTAGAATTTCAGCTCCATTCTCTTGATATTGGCGCAGCCTCCGGCCTGGTGGTCTCCTATTTTCAAAACCGGGGCTGGAGGGCCCAGGGGGTGGAAATTGCGGAGGATTTAGCTAGGAAGGGCATCGAGCGCTACCAGGTAGATCTTCGCATCGGCAATTTCCTGGAACTGGATCTTCCGGAAAGCAGCTTTCATCTAATCACATTGTGGGCCACCATTGAGCATCTACCTGATCCTGACCAATTTATAAAAAAGGCTGGATTTCTTCTCCGGCCAGGTGGAAGATTGATTCTTTCCACCTGTAGAGCTGGAAATTGGAATTTTCGCAAGCTATTTGGCCGTAAATGGAGATTTTATAACGTTCCGGAGCATCTTTACTATTTTTCTCGAGGGCAATTGGATCGTCTGGTTGCGCAAAATAGCGGAATGAGACCTATAACCGGATTGACCTATGGCAGCGGGGTACGAGGCCTCTGGAAGAGGGCTGCAGATTGGCTGGCGAAGAGGGCTAGATTAGGGGATATGATGGCAGTTATCTATGAAAAACAGGATCAGCAGGTTTTGAGGGAGAAATGAGAATCGCGAAGGCAGTTACAGAGCTGATTGGCAATACCCCCATGCTTGAAATGTCCAGGCTTGATCCAGCGGGCAAGGTGGCCATCTACGGTAAATGTGAATTCATGAACCCAAACGGCTCAGTCAAGGACCGAATTGGACTGGAGATGGTCGAAGCCGGGATTCGCTCCGGACGAATTCGCTCAACCACAACCATTATAGAGCCAACCAGCGGCAATACAGGCATCGCCCTGGCGTCGATATGCGCCGTGAAAGGCATTCGGCTTATAATCACGATGCCCGATTCCATGAGCATCGAGCGTCAGAAGATTCTGCGGGCTCTTGGCGCTGAGGTGGTCCTTACTCCCCGGGAAAAGGGGATTCGCGGATCCATTGAGAAAGCGGAGGAGCTGGCGAACACCCTGGAAGATGCTATCATACTACAGCAGTTTCAAAATCCTGCAAATCCCGAGGCTCATCGTAAGACAACAGCCCTTGAAATCTGGGAAGCTATGGATGGACAGGTTGATATTCTTGTTGCCGGAGTGGGCACAGGGGGCTCATTAACGGGCATTGGCTCCGTTCTCCAGCAGAAAAATCCAGCCCTGCAGGTGATTGCCGTAGAGCCGGTGGACTCTGCCGTTTTGTCAGGCCGGGCTCCCGGTGCGCATCGCATCCAGGGAATTGGTGCAGGTTTTATTCCTTCAGTTTTAGATACAAGCCTGATCCATGAGATTATCCAGGTTCGCCATGAAGATGCCTATGCCTGCGCCCGGGATGCGGCCCGGCGCGAGGGGATCCTTGTCGGTATTTCCGCAGGAGCGAATCTGTTTGCTGCTCTAAAAGTGGCGTCAAGGGCTATAAATGTTGACAAAAAAATTATTACAATTTTGTGCGATACCGGTGAACGCTATCTAAGTACCGATTTATACCTATGAGAGAGCAAGAAGGAAAGTAGAGTACATGGGACAAGAATTGATGAAAACCCCTTTTTACCACTTCCATGTGGCAAAAAGGGCAAAAATGGTAAATTTTAATGGATTTGCGATGCCTGTGCAGTACACATCCATTATCGATGAACACCAATGGGTTCGTAACTCCTGTGGGGTCTTTGATGTCTCTCACATGGGAAAGTTCCATCTACTGGGTGATGGTGTTGATCAGTTTCTGCAATGGATCACGCCGGGCAATGTTAAAGAAGTGAAGCGGGGTCGAGTAGTCTATTCCGCTATTTTGTACGAAGATGGCTCCCCTGTTGACGATGTCGTTCTTTACAAGCTTGGTCAGGAGGATTGGCTTATCGTTGTCAATGCCGGCAATCGGGAAAAGGCGAAACAGTATATCTTTGACCAAATGAAGCAGTTTACAGGAGGAAAATTTGCCTTTGTGGACGTGACAGATAGCCACCTGCAGCTTGCCGTGCAGGGACCTCTAGCTAAGGATGTTGTGACCCAGTATGTGCACAAAGATTTAGGCAATCTGGACTATTATACCTTTGCAACCATCGATTTTCGCGGGAAAAAGCTGATTGTCTCCCGGACAGGGTACACCGGCGAGGATGGATTTGAGATATACGGTACCTATGAAAAGCTGGAGCCGCTGTGCGAAGAGTTCTGTGCCGATGAACGGGTTTTGCCCGCAGGCTTAGGAGCGCGCGACTCTCTTCGTTTGGAAACCCGTTACCCCTTGTACGGTCATGAATTGCGTCCAGGCCGCACTCTGGTTCAATCCGGATTGAACTGGATTGTCAACTACGGCAGAGGGGACTTTCTCGGCCGCTCCACTCTGCAATCCCAGAAGGAGCAGGGCGAAAAAAGCAGAATCCACGCCTTTCAGATGGCGGAACCTGGCGTTCCTCGCGACGGTTATGCCATTCTCAATGCGGACAAAGACCAGATCGGAACCATCACCAGCGGCGGTTATTCTCCCTCTTTACAAAAAGGAATTATTTTAGCCTATCTTGATCAGCCGGATCAGGAGGGAGTCTATGTGCAGATTCGCGATCAGGTGAAAAAAATTGAAAAGGTTTCGGGAACCTTTGTTCCCAATCGGACCTTGAAGGGCAAGGCAGGTCTTTCCTGATCTGATTCCCTGCGAAGAGGTCAATTGCAGGTTTCCGAACGCTATGTCGCTATAAAGTGTGAAAAATAGTTGTTTCGCACTACTACGAAAGGATTTTGAAAAAGGAGTAACGAAAATGACAACCATACCGAATGATGTAAGATTTTCTGATGATCATGAATGGATTCGCAAAAAGGAGAGCTCTGTCGGAGTCATCGGAATTTCGGATTATGCGCAACACTCTCTTGGTGATATTGTTTTTGTTGAACTTCCGGAGATTGGTCGTGTTTTAACCAAAGGAGAGACCTTTGGCGTTATCGAATCTGTTAAGGCTGCTTCCGATCTGTACGCGCCTGTCAGCGGAGAGGTGGTAGCGATTCACAGCGAGATCAATTCCAATCCTGAAAGTGTCAACAAAGACCCTTATGGAGAGGGCTGGATGATTGAGATCCGCATGAGCAGCGCGCAGGAGTTCGATCAATTGATGGATGCCAAAGCTTATGATGAGCACCTGAAAAAACTGGAACAGGAATAGGATTTTTACGTCATGAGATATTTTCCCCAAAGCGATCAGGAAATTTCTTCGATGTTACAGGATCTTGGTCTATCCAGCCTGGATCAACTATTCACTTCGATCCCCGAAGAGTTGCGGCACAACAGCGCGCTGGGACTCCCGGATCAGATGTCCGAGCTAGACACACAGAACTTTTTTTGCAGGACGTCGCGGGTCAATTTTGCCATGAATGAAGCGGCCTCCTTTGTGGGCGGTGGAGCTTACCAGCATTATGTTCCGGCCCTCGTGGACTATTTATCAAGCCGGGGGGAGTTTCTAACCCCCTATACCCCGTATCAACCTGAGGTTAGCCAAGGTACTCTGCAGGCGATTTTTGAGTTTCAAACGATGATAACCTACCTAACCGGATTGGATGTGGCAAACGCCTCGATCTATGACGGTGCCAGCGCTGCGGCAGAGGCTGTGCTGATGGCCAACAGGATCACCAGGAAGCGCAAGATCATTGTGAACTACTGGCTCCACCCTGACTATCTTGGTGTTATTGAGAGCTACACAAAAAATCAAGACATAGAGATCCTGACAGTAGGTTCCTTTTTAACAGGAGCAGCCTCCGAAGCGGAATTAAGCGCTCTCCTGGCAGAGCATGGCTCGGATGTGGCAGCCGTTTTGATCCAATCTCCCAACTATGCAGGTATAATTGAAAACCTGGAACGTTTTGCTATTCAGGCTCAATCTCAGGGTGCATTGCTGATAGCCGTAGCTGCGGATGCTATCGCTCTGGGCTACCTTCAGAGTCCCGGCAGCCAGGGCGCTGATATCTTTGCCGGCGAAGGGCAATCCCTTGGCAACTATGTGCAATTTGGCGGTCCAGGACTGGGTCTGTTTGCCGTGAAGGAGAAGTACCTGCGGCAGATGCCGGGTCGTCTGGTCGGCCAGTGCCCTGTGCTCCATCCTGAACAGGCCGGAGATAAGCAGCGCCAGCAGGGATATGTCCTAACGTTATCCGCGCGAGAACAGCATATTCGCCGCGAAAAGGCCACATCGAACATCTGTACCAACCAGGGATTAATCGCGCTGCGTGCCGCGATCTATATGAGTATTATGGGTAGAAAAGGCTTCTTTGCCCTTGCCAAGCAGAACCACGCGAATGCCCTTTATCTGGCGCATAAGATGAAAAAGGTGAAGGGCTGGACCATGCTCCATCCGGATCAACCCTTTTATCATGAATTTATTTTACGCGCGCCTGTACCGGTTTTCCGGTTGTTGCAGGAAGGAAAAAATCATGCCATCATTCCTGGTATTGATGTAAGCCAATGGAAAAACACAGATAAGGGTCACTACCTGCTGGTGACGACCACAGAGATGACTGGTAAGGATGCTATCGATAAGCTTGTTTATTTTTTTGCGCACTTTTCCTGATTTTTCTGAATTGAATGAGGACTGAATACAATGTTTGAAAAAGAAGCAACCCTTTTTGAAAAATCTGTCCCTGGCCGCAGGGCTGTAGGTGAATTTGAGGATGAGAATCAGGAGTTAAAACAATCACCAATTCCCAACACACAACTACGCAAGGGTGAAGTGGAGGGGTTTCCTGAATTGAGTGAAGTCGATATCATGCGTCACTATACGCGCATATCGATGTGGAACTACTTTGTGGATGCCAATTTCTATCCTCTCGGATCCTGCACCATGAAATACAACCCGCGCAGCAATGAGAAGATTGCTGCTCTTCCCAAACTGCTCCATTCCCATCCAGCGCAGCCGGACTCCCAGGTACAGGGATCGTTGGAGCTTTTGTGGAGCGCCCAGGAGATGCTGGCCATTCTCAGCGGCATGAGGGCGGTCAGTCTGCAACCCGCTGCCGGAGCTCAAGGCGAATTGTGCGCCCTTTTGATGTTTGCGGCCTATCACCGTGACGCAGGCCAGGGTAAAGAGCGCAATATTATTCTGATTCCCGATTCTGCCCACGGCACCAATCCTGCCAGCGCGGCTCTGGCCGGGTTTGAGGTGCAACCTTTTGCCAGCGGCACTTCAGGCTTGATTGATTTGGACAATGTACGCAAGGCCATCGAAAAGGCTGGTTCCGGTAGGGTTGCCGGCGCCATGGTGACGAATCCCAACACCTTGGGTTTTTTTGAGCCGCAGATATTTCAGGTAAGCGAACTGCTGCACCAAATTGGAGCTTTACTCTATATTGACGGAGCCAATTTTAACGCTATTCTGGGTCGCACCGACTTTGGTAGTATGGGGGCTGATGCAGTCCACTTCAATTTGCATAAAACATTTGCAGCTCCACATGGCGGCGGTGGGCCGGGGTCTGGTCCGGTCGCCGTATCAGAAAAGCTCATTCCATTTCTACCAGGTCCGGTCGTGCAGAGAGAGAAGGATGGCAGCTTTGTGCGCTATCAACCGGAAAAGAGCATAGGTAAGGTAAAATCTTTTTTCGGCAATTTCAGTGTTATTATGAAAGCGTTGGCCTATATCCGCACTATGGGACGGCAGCATATCCCCGAAATATCCGAACGCGCGGTATTGAACGCCAATTATATCAAAAAAAGATTATCGCCTTATCTGCACAACCCCTATCCTGGCGCAAATCTCCATGAAGTTGTTTTTTCTGATAGTGAGCTGAAAAAAGAGTTTGGAATTACAGCTCTTGATATTGCCAAAGCCTTACTGGACTATGGATTTCATGCTCCCACAATCTATTTCCCATTGATCGTCAGCGGGGCGCTGATGATTGAGCCAACAGAAACGGAGTCCCGCGAGACATTGGATGCGTTCTGCGATGCGGTTATTGCCATTATCGAAAAAGGGAAAAAAGAGAAGGGTAGCCTTGCCGCACATCCGGCAACATCTGTGATTGGACGCCTTGATGAGACGGTGGCGGCTCGTCAGCCTGTTTTACGCTGGAGCAACCGCTAGAGTATTCTAGCGATGAACGGAAGCAGGAAGCTTGGAGAAAGCCGTTCTTGCAACCATCTTTTGGTTTTTGAGCGATTCCGGTGTGGAGCATGAGGCTAAATGGCTCTGGAAGCATGACCTTTTGAACGCGGATAAAAATATGGAAGACAACAAACGACAGCACAGGCGCTTCCGTTTTGTGGTAGATCTTATTCTGACCATTGGCGGCAAAGAGTTGCGCTGCATGGGCTTTGACCTCTCCCAGGGCGGGATTGGTTTTATCAGTTCACAGAAAATTGAGTTGGTAGAAAGAGCTAAAATACAACACGCAACCCAGGAAAAATTTAGCAGAGAGGGAAGCATTATCTATTCCAGGCCAGATCTTGACAATCCGCGCCTGTTTAAAAATGGATTCCTTTTCAAGAAAGAGCTCACGATTCAGGAGTTGCATACCTGGCTGCAGTTGAGCCAATATCTGCCGCATTCGTAAAATGGATGTTGGTTATCTCTGTTTTGGATGTTTTTTCCCTTCGACGCTATAGATCTCATCCCGATAGAGGGTGGCGCTCTCAAAGTCATAGTTGTCAGCAGCGGTCATCATTTTTTCTTTGAGTAGATCGAGATACCTGTTTTTCTCTTTACCGAGGGGATCGCGAAAGGCTGCTCTGGCACTCTCGATGAGGGATCTGTTGTCAGCTTCTCCTCCGGCATCAAACTGCCGTTCCAGAATATCGACGACCTCTTTATGGATAGTCTGAGGGGTAATGCCATGCTCAAGATTATAGGCAATCTGTTTGGCGCGACGACGCTCCGTCTCCTCTATGGTTTCCCGCATGGACTTTGTAATCCGGTCTGCGTAAAAAATCACCTTGCCGTTTACGTTGCGGGCAGCCCTGCCTGAGGTCTGGATGAGCGAGCGGGTAGAACGGAGAAATCCCTCTTTGTCGGCGTCCAGAATCGCCACCAGGCTCACCTCTGGCAGATCGAGTCCTTCACGCAATAAATTGATTCCTATTAGGCAGTCAAAGTCTCCCCGTCGTAGATCGCGTAAGATCTCAACCCGTTCGATTGTCTCAATCTCAGAGTGCAGGTATCGAACGCGGATGCCCCCATCGGCCAGGTATTCTGTCAGATTTTCGGAAAATTTTTTTGTAAGGGTGGTAACCAGAACGCGCTCATTCGCCCTGGCCCGGGCGTGAATCTCCAGGATCAGGTCGTCTATCTGGTTTCCAGCAGGACGAACCTCAATCGGCGGATCGATCAGCCCTGTAGGTCGGATGAGCTGCTCAGCTACAGATTCGCTCTGGCTTAGCTCAAATTCTGCCGGTGTTGCAGATACAAAAAGGACTTTGTCCAAGGACGCCAGAAACTCTTGAAAGAAGAGAGGCCTGTTGTCAAGAGCCGAGGGCAATCGAAAGCCATAGTTGACCAGTGTCTGCTTGCGCGAACGGTCTCCTTCATACATACCGCGAACCTGCGGTAGGGTTACATGGGACTCATCTACGATCAAAAGAAAATCATCTGGAAAATAGGAGAGCAGTGTCGCAGGTGTGGAACCAGGCTCCCTTTGGGCTAAATGGCGCGAGTAGTTTTCGATGCCATTGCAGTAACCCATCTCGCGCAGCATCTCCATGTCAAAATGGGTGCGTGATTCTATGCGTTGCGCCTCGAGCAGTTTATTCTGCGACTGAAAAAAAGCTACCTGCTTTGCGAGCTCGGCCTCGATGGAGGAAAGAGCCGCCTGAATGCGAGGATTGGTTGTGACAAAATGTTTCGCGGGATAGATCGCCGCTCTGTCCGTAACAGCGAGGATGGAGCCGGAAATGGGATCAAACCTCTGGATTTTTTCCAGATCGTCACCAAAAAACTGCAGCCGGATACCCTCCTGGAGATAGGCCGGGTAGATATCGATCTGATCGCCGATCACGCGAAACTGACCACGCTCAAAACTCATATTGTTGCGTTCGTATTGAATCGAAACCAATTTTCGCAGCAGCTCCTGTCGGTCATAGCTCTCGCCTGTTTGCAAGCGAATCAGCATATCCGCATAGTCCTCAGGCGATCCGAGTCCATAGATACAGGAGACAGAGGAAACAATGACAACATCCTCTCTCTCCAATAACGCAGCGGTCGCGCGTAAACGGAGTCTCTCTATCTCATCATTGATGCTGGAATCTTTTTCGATATAGGTATCGGAAACCGGTACATAGGCTTCGGGTTGATAGTAGTCATAATAGGATACAAAATATTCGACAGCGCTTTCTGGCAAAAATTCCTTTAATTCGCGGTAAAGCTGGGCGCACAGGGTCTTGTTATGGGATAAAACGAGTGTCGGTCTTTTTATGTTGCGGATAACGTGCGCCATGGTAAAGGTTTTTCCGCTGCCGGTCACGCCGAGCAGGGTTACCTTTTTTTGCCCCTTTTCCGTAAATGCGGCAGTAATTTCCTGGATGGCATGGGGCTGATCACCTGACGGTTCATACGGGGCTTTGACAGCGAAGATTGTCATTGTTTTAATAGTGGTTCAGGAAGGGGTAGGGATTGATGGTGTAGTTGCCGACCTGAACCTCGTAGTGAACATGGTCTCCTGTCGCTCTACCGGTGTGGCCCACCCTGGCGATCTGCTGACCTTTGCTGACCTGCTGTCCCTGATGAACCAGGACAGAGGAGTTATGCGCATACATCGTAGAGAACCCGTAATTGTGCTGAATCTGCACATAATTGCCATATCCACCGTTATAGCCCACCTGACTTACCACTCCAGGAGCGGTTGCCAATACTGGTGTACCCCAGGGCGCCGCAATATCCAGAGCAGAGTGAAAACTCAGGGCATAGGTAAACGGGTCACGTCGGTAACCGTAGAGGCTAGTGATATGGCCGCCCGCTGTGGGCCAGATGGAAGGGGTTTTGATAATCACATCCCGCCGTGTTTCGAGAAAAGAGCGGGCAGCGCGCATCAGGCTGCCGACCATAATCACATTTTCCTGAAGTTTTTTGAAAGGGTAGAGGTTGTCCGTAAAGAGCTGGTTGTGGGGCAACAGAGCGTAGCTTGGTGAGGTATCCAGATAGTTCTCAAATCCATTGTCGTAGCTGGAGATAGTGATGCTCGATTCCAGGGCTACTGTGGAGATGGAGGCCATTTTGCGGTGAAACTGAATGACATTGTCTTTGAACATAAATAGCTGTTTTCTGATCTCCAATGCTTCTTTGTGCAGAGATTCTGCCTGATCCTCAATATCAATCTGCATCCAGACTGCGGCTGCGGAAAAGAGAAGAACGGATAAAAAAAGTCCGGCAAAGAATAGGATTGTGATCATCGAAATATGAAAATGAAAATTTTTTGCCTCATTGTGAGGAATAAGCATGATGGTCATTTTTTCGTAAGCAAGGCGCTGGAAAAGTGAGCGCTCCTTTGCTACCCTTTTGGGGAGAGGTGGCGCCGGGGAATTGTTTTCCCTGTGTTTATAAAAGATCTTGTATTTATCGTTGGGTTTCAATTCCATGATGCTGCTTTATATCATAGCGATTCAAAAGGATTCCATGTATATTATGAGAGCAATGACTATGCAGCGCAAGTTGATTTTCCGGTCGATTCTTTTATTTTTTCTATTTTCTATCCTATGGCCTGGACAGATTGATATTCAAGCGCAGGATTCGAACGGAGTCGATACCAATAAACTATTTGCCGAGGACGCGCCGAGTTTAGCCGAGGTTCCTTACTACCTGGTTTTGGGGCCGGAAAATTACCACCGCGGCCAACTCACCTATCAGGGCTTTGGGAACGCCTATACAGAAGTAGAGTACAAGCTCTGGGGCAGGTCGCAGGGACTTTTGCAACTGGATAGCGATCACCCTCCGTTTGTCAATGGCTTTGTGCGAGTTCTCGACCCAGCCGGAGCGGAGATTCTGCTGCAAAATTTACAGGTCAGCCGGAGTCACTGTTTATGGATTGATCTGGTTCAGGTAATAAAATACGATACTCGTTTTCGCCTCTATCCTGTGCTGGAAATCTTCATCAATGATAGGGTAATTCATCGTGTATCCAGATCATCCAAAATGCCACGCTGTTTTTCCCTCGAGCCAGCTACGATTTCGGAAAACAGAATCCATATCCGTCTGCACCCGGTCAACGCCTCAGGCCATTTCTGGGCGCTACGCGATCTGTTTGTTACCTACAAGCCGGTTTTGCCTGCAGGACGGTTCAGCGGAGAGCGTACTCCCTCTCTGGCCAAGTAACTATTTTGGCTCAGTTCTGGCAACAGGGGCAGCAGGTCAGAGAGACCTGTCCAGGAATCGATGAGATGGTCCGGCTGCAGCCTGGCCAGCTCTTCTCGGGAGTGCATACCGCACGCGACAGCCAGTACCCTGCACGAAAAGCGCCGTGCCAGAGAGATATCATTTGGCGTATCCCCAATAATGATCGTCTCTTCTGGCCGCAGGTTTGGATAGCGTTGGCGCAGGGTGTCCAGCAGGGGCGGGAAAAGATCATTTCTCTCCGGAGAGATCTCGCCAAAGCTTCCCAGGGAAAAATAGTTGTGAATGCTGATACGTTCCAGCTTGGTGCGAGCAATCTCCTCAAAGTTGCCTGTCAATAGAACAGGAACCAGTCTTTCGTGCTGCTGGATTGCCTGTAGCAACTCCTGGATCTTGCCGCAGGCGGAAGCTACGCTTCTGCGGATGAGGCGCACATTTTCATGGATAAAATCTGCCTGAACCTGACCATGCCATTGTGATGCGATTTCAAACTGCTGGAAAACATCCGCCAGTATCGCTCTGTCTGTGCGTCCTGCCTTGGGAATCTGGCGCATCTTTTCCAGGTAATCGGAGAACTGGCATCGATGCAGCGGATTTCCCAGGGAGGCAGCGTATCGGAGCAGGGCGCGAAAGAGCGCCCTGGAACCTGTCCTGTAGTTTCCGACAGTGCCATCAATATCAAAGATAAGGACAACTGGATCAGGCAAATTCATTGGCAAGCTGTACTAGGATTTTGGCTCCGGCTTCCAGCTTTTCTCTGGATGTGGCAAAGGAGATGCGAAATCCTCCAGGACGTTGTGTGAAAATATTGCCAGGCACGATTAGCACATTCTCTTCCACAGCCCGCTGCGAAAATTTTTGCGAGGTGTCCGGGCCGGCGTTTTTTAGCCACGGAAAGATATAAAATGCTCCTGATGGTTTGTGGATGGTAAAATGATCTTTCAACAGACCGTAGATCAGGTCGCGCCGTTCCTTGTAATCCTGGATGTGGTGGGATAGATCAACGCTTACAGCGCGCAGGCCGGCCTGCTGCGTTGGCTGGGGCGCACACACGAAGGTGTACTGCTGGATGGTGGCCATTTTCTCCACCACATCGCGGGGAGCGGCCGCATAACCCAGGCGCATCCCTGTTAAGGCGTAGGATTTGGAAAATCCATTCAGGGTAATGGTGCGCGGGTAAAAAGAGGCAAGGCTGACATGTGCTTTTTCAAAGTCGAATTTTTCGTAAATTTCATCCGCGATAGCGAGAATACCATACCGTTCCAGCACCGGCACGATGCTTTTGAGGGTCTGTTCGTCAAAAATATTACCAGTAGGGTTGGAGGGAGAAGAGAAGAGAAAAAACTTAATTTTTTCATGGGCTACCTTTTCGAGATCCTCAAGCAGGTGCGTTTCACGAACAAAATGAATTTTTGCCTGAAAGTAATTTGCTAAACCCTCATACATGAGGAAATAGGGGTCGACTAGGATGATCTCATCGCCTGGATTGATAAAAATAGAAAAAAGCAGATAGAGGCTGGCGGAAACGCCCGGTGAAACCATGATCTCTTCCGGGCTGAGATCATGACCACTCCAGGAGCGAATGCCATTTTCCTCTTGCAGTTTTTGAGCCAGGCGTTCGCGCAGCGAGTACAAACCCTGGGTTTGGGTGTAGGCTGTTTGATTCTGTTCAATGGCCGTGATCATGGCCTGCTTGACTTCGGGGGGAACAGGAAAATCGGGCTGACCAATAGAGAGGTTGATGGGATCTTTGCGTTGTGCGGCCAAATCAAAAACTTTACGGATCTGCGACGCATTGATTCGGGAAGAGCCTCTGGAAAAGAGAGCAGGATTGAATTGTAATAAGGGATTCTCTACAGTCATGGTTTTCCTCTGCATATTATGAGTTGACGATTTTGCGCCCCGGTCAAAATGGGCTGGTAAACTGATCCGATACAGGGATCAGTTTACCAGCCCATCTGCCGAAAATAGGAGTAGGCTGTGCACATTGCAATGCACTTGTCGATAAAAAAAAATACTATGGATGCTGTTAAGGAGTTTTTGGTTTTGAAACAGTTTTTTTACACTGCCAAGAATGGCGTCATCAACCTTTTTGCCCAATTGTCAGCCCGAGCGAAAATTGGTGTGCTGCGCATGCCTACATCGCTAAACCATAGCAAGGGTCTGGGTAAGGCAGTAAAACGCTCCGATGCGAAGGCCATGGGAAAAGGCAAACTCCTTTGGGTAAACTCTTTTCAGCATCTTTGCTTCATCTTTATTTTTCTGTTGTTATCTGTTTTTCCAGTGGAGGCTCAAGGGGAGTATGACCAGGCTCTTAAAAACTACCTTCTGGGAGATTTTAGGCGCGCTCAAACCATCCTTGGCCCTTTATTAAAAACAGAATGGAACAATTTTGATGTGGTCATGTTAGCCGGTCATGTGAGCTGGAAAAACGGACAGATGAGCTGGGCTATCGGAAATTTTGAGCAGGCGAAACGGCTTAAGCCGCAGAATGAGAACAGTTATTTGGCCAAGACCGAGATGCTGCTGGATTTTGGCAAAGCTGCGTTGGCTCGTGCAGAGATACAGCAGCTTATCCAAAAACAGCCGAAAAACCATAAGGCCTGGAATTTAGTTGCGCGCATTGAACTCCAGGAGGAGCGCACACCCCAGGCGATCCAGGCGGCTGAAATGGCCATCTCCCTGGAACCAAATAATTATGTGGCATACAATATTTTAGGATTGATTTATTTGGGGCGAAAAGATTTGAAGAAAGCGGAGATCGCCTTTCGGTCAGCTTACTCCCTGGCGCCGCAATCCTCTCATGTCGTTAACAATATGGGAGTCATAATGGAAAAGCAGGGGAATCGGGAAAAGGCTCGCGAATTTTACGAAAAGGCACTCTCTCTCAATTCCAAGCATCCAACAGCAAGGGAAAATTTGAAGCGTTTGGGGAGCAATTAAAAAAACTTCATGATGGCGTCTATTCTCAAAACCGGCTCTTCTTTTTTTCCCTTTGCTCGTTGGTGGCGCCATTTTCTGCGCCGCTCCAGGGATGAGCGTCTGACCATCATGTTTATACCCCACGCCGGCAGCAATGGTCTCTCTTTTCATATCAACTACCTGCACCTTTATTATTTTCTGACCCTGATTTTGATTTATATTGCGCTCAGTTTTGTAACTTATATTCAAAATAAGAGTGTCAGCGCTAGAGAAAAGGTACTGAGGCTGTCACAGATACAAGATGACAAAATTATCAATGGCTACCAGAAGCAATACCAGCGCATTGGCGCCTCAGTTTACAATATCCAATCGTATACAGAGGAGATGTATGAGTTGCTGGGTCACACAGAAGATCGCAGCCATCAAAATATTGTACTGTTGTTTGGCGAGCCAGCAGGCCATTGGTTTGGAAACTTATTTCAAACCAGAGAGATCGTTCTGCAGGAGCTCAAGTACAAGCTGATTGGAGCTCAATTTGTGATTGGAATGGCAAAGGAGTTTTTGCGCGATTATCCCCATTTCAATCCGGATAATATCTCTCTGTATCCTGTGGACGGTTATCTGGTGCGCGGTTTTGATCTGAGTATTCCCCATGCAGGGTTGGATATCGCGGCTCCTCAGAATACCCCTATTTACGCCGCCGCAGCAGGAAAGGTGACGCGGGCGGAATGGATTGGCGGTTACGGCCTATCGGTCGAGCTCCTGCACCGCAACGGCACTCGAACCTTTTATGGTCATAATACTAGGAATCTGGTTCGCCCAGGAGATTGGGTGGACAAAGGGGATGTGATCGGGCTGGTGGGATCGACCGGTATGTCAACCGGCAATCATGTCCATTTTGAAGTCCGTTACCGTGATACCAAAGTAGATCCGCTTCCTTATGTAAAATTTTTTGTCAAGCCTTACCGCATGAACCCCTTATTTTTTAACATCGAGAATATCAGATAACTTATTTGTTTTGTCAGGAAATATCTATGGTGGCATTATTTGATTCCGTAGCTCCTTTTTATGATGCCTGGTATGACGATCCTGTCCACCAGGCTATGGATCAGTTGGAAAAATCGGCGGTTTTACGTCACCTGCCTCCATCCGGAACCCATAGCAATCTTTTGGAAGTTGGCTGCGGAACGGGTCACTGGTCAGAGTGGTTTAGCACGCAGGGATTTCGGGTAACCGGGATCGATGTTTCCGAAAAGATGCTCTCCATAGCTCGTGAAAAAAAAATCGCGGAAGCCAGTTTTCTCTACGGCGATTTTTTAAGCATGGATTTGAAGCCTCAATTTGATGTAGCAATTGCTATTACCTCTTTGGAATTTATTGAGGATCATCGGAAAGCGTTGGATACTATGGCCGCGTTGGTTCGTCCAGGCGGGCGACTGGTTGCGGGAGTGTTAAACCCCTATTCCTGGTTGGGGTGGGAACGCAGCCGATCAACCGAAAAAAATATATTTACCGAGAGCCATTTTTTTTCATATATGGAGTTGCGCCGCCTGCTGTCTCGTTATGGCGAACCCAGCATTAGCGGAGCCGCGGTAAATATTCCAAGATCCTGGTACCTTCCTTTTTTTCGCATGAGCGAGCTTTTCGGGCGTCATCTGGCGCCTTTTTGGGGAAATTTTCTAGTGGCTTCCGTGACAATCAATGGACGCTGAAAAACATGGGATACTAAAGGCATTTTGGTTTTCGGATATCGCAAGGCAATGCCAGCGATGTCGA
>DYNZ01000063.1 GCA_020720805.1 Leptospira biflexa
TTGTTTGACTGTCTGCCCCGGAAGCATTTGATAGAAATCCAAGGCTAAGCAGTCCTGCCAGCAAAATCGTTAGTCTATTTTTTGTGTATTTCATATGCACTCGCGCAAAAAAGATACTTGTTCGGATAACCTTCGTTTCAGCATCGAATCAGGGGAACCATGACCAGATTTCGACAAAAATTAACCGCAACAACCATCGGGAAAATGAAAGCCCAACAAATCTGTCTTCAGCGTCAATCTTTGCATAGCCTGTCATGTCCGATGTGTTTAAGAGTTTGTCGTTATTGTCAAATTCAATAATTACCCGCACAACCTTACCTTTTTCTCTGAGTAGCTCTTTATGTCCCACGAGCATTTCTTTTTCACTTAAGCCTCGAGCACTGTGATGCAAGCTCTCTTCATATGCAATCGGGGCTATGGATATGGTGCGGCCGGTAATAACAGTGGTTGGCTCAGCCCAACTTCTGAGCTTAACTGAAGCGCCGACTTTTACTTCGTTGATATCTTTCTCCGGTACCTCCATTTCTGCAACGTAACTGGAAGGATCCCCTACTACGGCAAAGAGGTCACCAATTTCAAGTCGTTGGCCAATTTTCTGTTCCAGGTATGGCGTTACAATAAGTCCATCCATAGGGCTGAGCAGGGTTGTATTCTTGAGATCATCCTTGGCATGTGCTAATTCAACCTCATAACGGCGGATCTCGGCTTCAATTGCAGATATTTCCTCGTCCCTTGGGCCGCTTTTTACGACAGCTAAGTTCTGCCTACTGATTTCGAGCCGTTCCTTATCAAGATCACGTATCTTTAGGGCATACAAATATTCACTTTCAGGAACGGCTCTTCGATCATACATATTTTTATAACGTTTGGCCTCCTGTTCGCTGTATTCAAGCTGTTTTGCGGCGGCGTGCACTTCCTGTTCGGCCTTGGCTATTTCTTCAGGTCGCGATCCCTTATGACGAAGGCTGAGAAGAGCCTGCTGTTCATCCAAGGCCGCCTGCAAAGATTCTACTTTTTTTTTGGGAACCGCATCATCCAATATAGCCACGGGTTGCTCTTTGGCTACCCGATCATTTTCTTTTATCAATACGCTTTTGATTGGGCCTGCAACTTCCGCTCTAATGCTCAGTTGTCGGAGAGGTTTAACAGTGAATGCCCCGCCCACTTCAAAAGGGTATGGGAGAAAAAGGACGACTATAAGCAACACCAGTAGGCCCAATTTCAATAAAAGCCTCATTTTTACGAAGCCGGTTTGGTCGGCCAGTCCCCTGGTATAAGTGGGAAAAAGGTTCTGAGCCATTTGTGTGATTGATTCCTCGAATCGTAAATACAGTATGATAAGAAATGCCATAGCTCCCAGACCTTGTAAGTTTTGTATGAGTTGGCTCCCCAAGTACCAAAGAATAAAAAAAGTGAGAATGTTTCTGAACAGCAACCGCAAGAGGCCGTATAGCATAAACCAGTAACTTTCTTTCTCCGAAAGCGGTTCGGCGACCGGACGTAAAAGAAGTCTATCCGTTACATATTGCTCGGAG
Organism: Leptospira biflexa; assembly: GCA_020720805.1. Taxonomy (GTDB): domain Bacteria; phylum Spirochaetota; class DYNZ01; order DYNZ01; family DYNZ01; genus DYNZ01. Next base: position 1,536 of record DYNZ01000063.1, read on the forward strand.
CGAGCTTTGAGTTCATCTACATTCAATACGGTGACGAGCATAAAATAGCCGTCTCTGGATAAAAGAGGATTGAGGTTAAAGAAAAGAAAAAGAAAGCAGATAAATGAAGCAATACAGGAAAAATTATGAATTGGACTCCAAGGGTCGGCTACCGTCCACAATACCATTAAAACAGCCCAGGCCAGAAATTGCATTAAGGGGCCGGAGGCAAGCACCCGAAGGCGTTTACGCTTCTCCATTATCCAAAGAGCATCAACAATATCGGCATAAAAAATAGGTATCACCCTGTACATATAAGTAAAACGCAAAGCAGGAACTTGACCTCCGTAATATTTACAGGCAAGCCCTTTTGCAAACTCCGCCAAAGGATAAACAACAAAAAACCCTATTGCCGGTCCTATCAAAATAAGTTGCATCCCATATATCTGACGAAGGACACTAATTTGGTAAAAATAATCGGAAAAATATCGAAGTAAAGAAGCTAATGTAATTAAGGCCAGTAATGGAAGTAGAAAATAGAGAGATTGCGGCACAGCGGGAGAACAACATTTATGAAAAAATCCTAAAAGACTGTCCGGATTAAAAAGAAATTTTATTGCAGCAGCATCATTCTTAATCTGAAGAATATGTCGATCGGACGTATCATTGGCAAAAAGGCCCATATTATTTAGCTTCCGAAGAAAGGCATCAACATGCCCGGGCTTGATTACCTCGCCAAAGGTAGAGGTGAATTTATGGCAAATTTGGGCTATATCAGCGCCAGTTTTCAACTGTTCAATGAGGAAATGTTCCCCCTCTCCGAATTCATAAATTTCGCCACTTTTAGGGTCTTTGACATAATAACGAAACCTTCCGTCATTAGCTATGTATGGTACGAACTCAAGGTTGTCCCTCATACGTGCGGTGTTTATTGATTCAGGCATTCTTTCCTCGCTGTGGCAGAAACAACAAATAATGATACCAGCACATTCACTCCTCAACAATTTTCAGTTCAGTTAAGCTGCCATAATTTTTTCCCACACCCCATTTTCACCAACTAACTCAATACCAAAATTGTTCTTGTCAGAACTTTCCTTGCTGGCTAACCTAACAACTTTCCCTTTCGACGAAACTCGTTTCCCTTCAATATTGATCCTGCTGATCACTTCGACATCAGCGCCAACCTCAAGCGCGGTACCGGTTTCAATAAGTAAGCCTCTTTTTGATGCATTGATCGATCTGGCAACTAAATAATCCCCTGAGTCTTTCGTACGGATATCCAAAGGAAAGCTTAAGGCTAATCTGTCATGCTTCCGACGTTTATAGCTATCATTGATAGCGCCGTACACAACATTCCCTGATGTTGATTTAGGCAAGATCACCTCGGAGGTCATATCTAATACCATTCTGTATTCCTTGATAGCCTCTTGATACATACCGTGTTCAGCAAGTTGGTCTGCCCTTTTGCAGGACAATCCGGAAAGCTGAATAGCCTCTTTGTACTGGCTTATTGCCTCAGGAAAATTCCCGTGGGCAGTCAGGGCGTCGCCACAGTCAGTTTTTACATTAATTATAGAGGGATTTTGTAACAAAACAGCCTTATAATGCTGGACTGCTTGCTGATATTCCCCCAGGTGGTAATAAATGTTGCCCATCCTCTGCAGGGGCTCAACTGCTTGAGGATCGTGCTTTATTGCCAATCTGTAACGAACAATTGCTTCCCTGTATTGTTCCTGGGCGTAATGAACTTCCCCTGCGCTAAAATGAGCAGCCCCAAGTAAAGGATTAATCTCGATGGCTTCTTCATATTCCCGCAGAGCTGCTGAATAATTTTTATTGGCAAAATAGAGGTCACCCAGCATCAAACGGAACCTTGGAAAAATTGGGTTGAGTTTGAGGGCCGCTTCTACAGAAACAATAGCTTCCTCATTTTTGCCCTGAAATTCGTAAATAGTTGCAAGTTTCAAATAGGCTTCGCTCATCTGCGGGTTTAGGACAAGAGACTGCTTAAAACAAGCTATTGCCTGGTTGTGTTCTTCTGCATCCAGATAGAAAATGCCAAGCAAGAAATGCGCTTTGGTATTGGCAGGATCTTGGTCGATCACCAAACAGCACTCCTCTATAGCCCCCTTCAGGTTGCCCAGTTCCGACTCAATCTCAGCCAGCAACAACCGCGCCCTGACAAGACCAGAATCATATTTAAGAGCGGCGAGGCAGGATGATCTTGCCACTTCCATGCGGCCAATGACCTTGTAAACAATACCCAAACCGAAATGCGCAAGCGCCATTGTCGGATTAAGGTGCAAGGCAGCCTGACACTCTTCGATTGCGCGCTCATGGTTGCCGTTCTCAAAATGCACTTTGGCCAGTGTCAATCTGGCCATGGGATTCCTGCCGAGCCGCATAATTTTTGGTACGTATTCAAGCATTCCTGTCTCTCCTCTCTGTAAGAAATCGTTCTGCCGCAAGAAATTCTGTAAACCGTCCAGTTTTCGATTAAGCGTTGCTCTGAACCCTGGCAATCAATAGTTCCTGCTCTACTGCCTTCAACACCCTGTCATCAAGGCCAGTTATCCCTATATCCTTGCTGTCAACCGGACTTTTTTCAGCCATTGACTCGCATTTGCTGTTCCTGTCGGCAATGACCCGGTCTGCCAGTGCCCCTATTTCCTCAAGTAACATCGGCTCATTTTTGTCTTGACTCAGGCGATTCTGTTGTAAATATTCAGCAAAAATCGCGATAACAGGTTCTTCAACAAGACTCTTATCATGAAGCCCATCGGTAACTTTCTGATAAATTCCCCTAAATAGTCTCTCATATGATGCCAAAAAGGACGGAGGCAGCAAATCCTCATCCTCAGCAATTTCAAGGCTGAGTTCGCCCGCCATTTCCAGTCTGATCAGCTCTTCAATGGATTCTTTTAATTTTGGTCTATTGGCGTATCCATACTGGCGAATAATAAAACCTGTCAGTCTTGGTAGCATGAAAGGAGCTTTTTTCAAAGTATGCATGATAATATCCAAGACTATTTTACGGCTGTCAGCATCCATCTGGACTATGGTAAAATAGATGAATTGTAGCACCCTTTTATAATATTTCATTCCTTTTGGAATCTGTGGTTTTCTGGAAACGTTTGCAACAAAGCCTTTTATTCGTTCAGCAAAATTGCGCCAGTCATATACCTTTTCAATAAGGCCCAGGTAGCCGGTCAACAATTCGGCTCGGCTCATATTTTTGGGTAAAATGTTTGTTGTCCCAGGGTTACCGTAAAACCGTCCTTCCATCTCAGTTTTCAGGAGCCGCCCTTCTTTCCGCATTCGCTTCCAAAGCCGGGTACCGGGTGGAGCCATCAACACCCTGATGGAAGGAACGGTGAGGCAGGATTCCTGTACAAACCGAAAGTGCTGGTCAAAAATGTCGGTTTGATCGTGATCAAAACCGACAATCAATGAGCCTCGCACTGCCATGCCGTAAGACTGGATTTTTTTGATATCCGCAATCAGGTTGCTATTAAAATTCTGCAGTTTGTTGGCCTCCTTCAGGCTTTCTTTGTTTGGAGACTCGATTCCGACAAATATTTCCACAAAATTAGCATCTGCTAAGAGTTCGAGCAGTTGTTCATCGCCGGCTATGTTAATACTTGCCTCGGTGGCAAAGCCCATAGGCATGGGAAAAGAGTTATTAAGCTTGATCATTTCGCGGAGCAGTTCCTTGGTATAGGCAGGATTACCGGCAAAATTATCGTCACAGAGAACAACTTTGTGCATGCCGAGGTTTTCGAGAGCGCGCAGTTCAGCAAGAACGAGGTCTATGGATTTGTGTCGGAACTTGCGGCCAAACAGATAGCTGACATCGCAGAATTCACAGTTAAAGGGACAACCACGCGATGTCTGCACTCCAGCCAGCAGGTAGCTGTCCATATCATTTTTAATGCTATCCCAGCGAGGTAATGGGGTTTCCAGCAAATCAATCGGCCTCACCTGGCGGTACACCTTTTTGTGTTTTGCTTGTTGCCAGTCATTAAGAAACTGCGGCCAGGTTCGCTCTGCCTCGCCAATAAACAGGACATCAAAATCATGATAATATTTTTGTGGCAACGAAGAAATGCCGGCACCCCCTATGACCACCGGAATTCCTCGCTTTCTGAACAGCTTGCTTACTTCTACCGCTCTGGGAAGATGAGCGGTGTAGCCGGTAAGGCCAACTATGTCAAAGTCTTCCGGTACGTTGTTCGCTTTGATGTGACCATGTACCGCTTCATCCCAGATAACAACCTCATATTCTGGCGGAGTCAATCCGGCAACCGTTGCCAGGTGCAGAGGTAGAATGAAATTTTTCACTTTTGATAACGGGAGGTTGCGATAAATTTCATCTTGTGTAAGCTCAAAGCGTAACGGTAGGGGAGCGATAAGAAGAATACGTTTCATGCGCTTTCCCATCATAAGGGTTTCTGGGCAACAGCCAGGAGATAATATTCAATAGTTTCCACCCTTCGATAGGTGTGAAACAAACACTCCTGCAGGCGTTGCCGGTTGATTTTGCGCTCAAGAAACTGCCTGTGAACATAGCGTACCACATGCCAAAAATGACGCCTCCAGCACTCTTCAGTAACGTCAATTAACTGAATATTAGTGTAGCCACAGCTCTCCAGCAGTTTCTGGTAGGCGCCAAGGTCTGGGAGATAATTTTTTTCTGTCCTGCTCTCACGCTCTTGTTCCCCGGCCATGGACATTAGAATGTCAGACAAAACCAAGTGACCTCCTGGCTTTGTCACTCTCAGGGCATCTTTAAAAAACATTTCACGGGTATAAAAATGAAAAGCTGCTTCTACAGATATGATTGAATCAAAGGCATTGTCCTTAAAAGTCATTTCTACCGCATTCATATTGTAAAAATTGCAGCCAGGTGCTGTCTGTCTGGCTATTTCAAGCTGTACATCCGAGATGTTGATCGCAGATATCTGCTCAGGAGCATAGTATTTCAGAAGATAGGCTGTCGTTTCTCCTTTTCCGCATGCCACATCCAGGATAGCGCCACTTTTCTGTGGAAGAAGAGCAAGAAGTTTTCCCATGAGATTGTCGCAGGCCTCTAATTGGCTGGATGTACCCTCATGCCAGTATCCAAAGTTGAGATAGTGGCTTTGACTGTAATATTCAAGAATTTCGGGAAGAAAAGAGAGACCATCATATCGTTCAATTATATATTCATGCATTTTTGCTTCGCTCATTGCCTGTGACTCCTCTGAGTTGCATTCATGGTGTATATGTCCTCCCGTTCAGATTCTTTGGTACTATTTTTTTTGCAAACAAACCAGAAGGTAAGAGTGTAATACAGGTATTAATTTGTATGTCTTCTCAAGAGAAATCTGTACACTCTTATACGATATTTCTCCCTGTAGATATTTCTGGTGGATAAACCGTACGACATTCCAGTAATGACCGTGCCAGCATTCTTTAGTCGCATCAATAATTTTGATAATGTTAAGGCCAAATCCCCGGCAGAGTTCCTCATATTGGCTGCAATCGACCAGATAATTCTCTCCATGAAAAGAGGGCATCTTTTCTTCCGCCCCTTCATAAAAAAGCACATCAGACATTACAAGATATCCTCCTGCCCGAAGAACACGCAGAGCCTCTTTAAAAAAAAGTTTACGGGTATAGAAATGAAAGGCTGCTTCGATGCAGATAAGCCCATCCAAGCAGTTATCTGCATAAGCAAGGTTGGCCGCATCCATTAAAGAAAAATGTGCTTTCGGGAGATTTTGCTTAGCTGTGCGTATTTGTTTTTCGGAAATATTAGTACCATGAATTTGTGCATCAGGAAAAAATCTGGCTACAAATTCTGTAGTAGCTCCTTTTCCGCAGGCCACATCCAGGAAAACACCTTTTTTCTTTGGCACACAGGATAAAAGCTTTTCCATGAGGCGGTCGCTTGCTTCTCTGGCAGTTTGAATATCTTTGTCCCAGTAGCCAAAATTTGCATAGTTGCTTCCTCCATAATATTCCACAAAGAGATTATTATAGAAGCTGGCATCATACTGTTGGATGAGATGTTTCAGCATCATTGTTTGTTCAAGGGTTTAGTGGCCGTCATCAGCAGGCAGTTGCTGATAGACAGCTCGTGCTTTAAAAAAAATGCGTTCACTTTTTTGAGAAGTTTATCATCAATTTTCCCTGCAACCATCTGCAATCCCAGGAAGTGAGCTCTGTATTTGGCAAAGCCGGGCAGGCAACGGGCTGTAACGTCAATAAGGTCAACTTGCTCAAATCCTGCGCTCATGACTGTTTCGACATATTCCTGAGAACTGGCAATACATCTTGGTTTATCTGTGAAAGAAAACCAACGACGGGCTTTTTGCAGGGGTGCCTGTATGATATCAAAAAGTACCAGATGACCACCAGGCTTCAAAGTCTGAAAAGCTTCTGTCAAAAGCTGATGCCTGTCTCCAAGGGGCAGCAAACCTTTCAGCCACATTGCATAATCAAAAGAATTGTTTGGCAATTTTAACATGGGAAGTTTTCTATAGAAAAAAGTGCTCTGCGGTGCTTTATACCGGCAGCTCTTGAGAAATTCTTTTTTACCGGTGATACCTGTTATCTGTTCCGGTGGGAAAAAATATGAAAGGAACTCTGTACTTGCACCTGCTCCACAGCCGATGTCAACTATGGAACCCCCCATCCTGTCACCTGCACAGGCAAGAACCTCCGTGAGTAGATCTTCACAGGCTTCTTTTATATCTTTTATTTCGGGTCGCCAAAGACCGTAGTGGTGCCAATCCCTTTGCTGGTAGAAATCGTCCACTATTTTTTCAATGTCAGCATCATCTTTGCAATCTTTGCTTTTGGTCTGAATTTCATAGGAAGAAAGCGGTAAACGCTCTGTTTTGGCCTGCGTTTTCTGTCCTTTTTCTTCACTGTGTTCCTTTGTTCCCTGCCAAACTTCAAGGCCACCCCTGAAATTTTTTTCATACTGCCATCCAGCAGCTCTCTTAACTGCTACTTCTGGGGTATACGGGTTGGCTGTCCCTACAAACAATCCATAAGGTGTAGATGCCATACTTCGAATACCGAAATTATAATAATTCCCAAAACCATTGACGGTCACAGGGTGCCAGTGGCTGCCATCATGGCTGCGCCAGAGGTCGCAGCCGCCGAAGTTTTTCAATAGTTTTTCCAAACGCTGCGAATCGATCATTTTTTGCAGATGTTTGGGCCATTTCGTTCTGTCACTGAATTTTGCATGGGTAAGCCATTGAAGATTGCCAATATAGAGACAGCCTTGATGGACGCACATGGACCAGATATAACCACTAAAAGGATCATTGAACCCTGGCCCCATGCCGCTTATGGGAACGCGGAGCCCGTCAGGTGTTGAACGGGCTTCTCCGGCAACCAATTCCCAAGAGTCATCGGAGCTGATACGGATCACCTCGGGAGCTGCAGGCCCGATATTATTGTCTGTATCCCAGCCACCTCCCTGAATTGCACTTCCGACATACAAATAGTCGCCAAAGGCCTTTAATGTAATTGCAGCCTGATTAAGTTTACCCCGGTGAGCCCCTTTGGCGACCACCCTGGTCCATTTGAAAGGAGGGGGGCCTTCGGCATCGGTCTTCCATATCTCAAACCCTTCCTGGACATTTGCTGTGCCGGCGTATAGAAAACCATTAAATTCTGTCATATCGAATACGGCCACATTGTTTGGATTCCCGAAATTCGGTTTGCAGGCAGTTTGCCATGAGCCGTTATCTGGGTCGTCACTGGTCAGAATCACCATAGCATCAGCAATATTGTACTCATAGCGCTTCATGCTTCCCACCGGCGTTGTAAACAGACGGCCCTTAAAGGGAACCAGACCGCGTAGAGACCTTGGGGCTGGCTTAATTCCCAGACCGGGAACCGAAACCGTATCAAACTGGCGGCCATCATATGATTTCAGCATCACTGTTTCAGGCCGGTATGATGTTGCTGAAGCCGGTATATACAGTGCCGGTGCAGTATCATTGCGCCCCTGGAAGACAGTGATTGTTCTGAAGGCCACACTCAGAGGAACATCAAAACCTTCAGTTCCTGGAATCATAGGTGCAGTATAGACTTTCCCCCATTCCTTAGATAGAGGGGAATAGCTCCATATCTGGCTGCGGAGGTCAATATCATATAAATTATCCGGCACTCTGACTGGCCATATCTCACCGATAAAATCTGGATGGAGGGCCGCACGCGCCCTACCGCGAACGACAAGAACTGCCCGCGTAACACAGACGTAAAGCTTGTCTCCGTGCCATGCCATGGCGTGGGCATAACAATTATGGTCTTCTCCAAAACCGTTGTCGCAAACTTTGCGAAAATCCGCCATGGTAAGCCTTTGATTGCAGGGATAGCATCTTTCCTGAAAAACTGATTCCTCTGTTATTTTTTCAGATTGATACATGGAATTTCCTTTGCCCCAAAAATTCTTTTTATTCTCACAAGTTATCCGGGTTTCTGCATTTTGTAACTATTTAGCGTTTCAACCAGGTTGTCCCGGCCATTGATCTAAAAACAACTTTTTACCAATTTTTGGTTTCCATGCGGCGTATGGAAACCAAAAAAACAAGATAAAAGAAGTTTTGTTATTACAGTTAGTTAGGTTTTTGTTGCTTAGAGGCACACAAGAATAACTATCTGTTTTGTAATATTTTTTCGCGCAGAGAAAAACATTTTCACTCCTTCTCAGCGTCTCTGCGCTTTTGCGCGAGATTAGTTGTTAATCTGTAAACAAGGTGAATAGTTACCTGCATTTAATCAACATCAAATGCGGTGCGGATGTCATTTTGCTTGATCGGCCTCATTGCTTCTGCTCCTTTTTTGCCGATCTGTACCAGGATTTCCTCGTTATGTTGCCCTAGTTCAGGTCCTGGACACCGAAGGATTCCTTTACCCCGAGATAATTTAAAAGGCATCCCCATAAATCTTTTCTCAGTCCCTACAACGTTTGATATAAAATAATGCCGTTCTTGAAGATGAGGGTCAGCGGAAATTTCTTGCATATCAAGAACTGCCGCTGCAGGAATTTTCTCTTTCTGCAGCATAGACATCAGGAAATCATTGTTATAATCTTGGGTATATGAAGAAATCATGTCATCAAGGGCGTCATGGTTCTGATGCCTGATTGCAAGATTGGTGAAGCGGGGGTCTTCTATGAGCATTTCAGCGCCAAGAATGGAGCAGAATCTTTGCCATTCCTCTTCAGAACGTATAGTGATGACAATCCATTTGTCTGCTCCCTTGCAGGGGTAACATCCTTGGGGAGCAAAATGTGCATGTCTATTGCTCCTGGGAGATTCTTGGCTTTTTCGAGCCGCATACTCAAGCAGATGTTCACCGATCATAGCATGGGTAGCCGCTTCCAGTTGGGAAAGGTCAATATGCTGTCCCCGGCCGGTTTTCTGTCGGTGCAGCAGAGCCGTCATCACAGCTCCTGCTCCAGCGATTCCGTTAGTGATATCCATTTCCCGAATGCGCTGGGGAGAGCCAGTCCTGTAGTTAGTAAGACTCTGTATGCCGCTCATAGCTTCAAATACAGCTCCATAGCCTACAAATTGTGCAAACGAACCTGTCGAGCCAAAGGCAGACATAGATAGCATGATAATATTTTTATTGATCGAAGATAACTTCGTATAGCCAAAACCAAGTTTTTCTAGAACACCGGGCCGCGAATTTTCAATAAAAACATCAGCATTTATGGCTAAGTTCATAAGAGCTTGGCGGTCTTCCTGTCTGTTTAGTTCCAAAGTGACTGCTAACTTATTTCTGTTCACCTGGTACCAGGCTGGCTGTGTATTGAATTTATTTTTCTGTTTTCTGGCTCCTCGGAGTATGCAAAGCCGCTTGACATATTCAACTTTAATCACCTCAGCTCCAAAATCTGCCAAGATTCTGGCACAATGCGGAGCAGCCCAGCTATGCGAAAAATCAATGACCCGAAGGCCCTTTAGTGGAGAACGACGCATCAAACTATTCCTCTTCGCTCTAACTCCATGATTTCCAAACGACTTAATTTCAATTTGCCCTCGTAGATCAGATTATTGTGTTCCCCGATGAGAGGCGCCCGTGATGAAATCCAGGGAGACTGAGACATTTGAAAAGGGGCCCCACAGTATGGCAGGTTGCCAGTAGCCGGATGATCGATGCTCATAAAAAAATTTCTGTCTCGGTGTTGTTGCAACTCTGTGGCCTCAGCAAGATTTATAACCATGCCAAAAGCCAATCCCCTCTCCTGTCCTGCCAGAAAAAGCTCCTCTTTTTTGAACTTGATCACCTGGGCTTGCAAAGCTTCTTCGTATGTCAGACGATCTGCAATTCGACCAAGAATATGTTTATATTTCCCTTGGAAAAGAAATGGGTCGTCAAAAATGTCAGCTGCCTTGCTCCAGTTCCTGGCCGGCATGGCAATAACAACACAATAGCCGTCCTGGCACTCAAAACTTTTCCATGGGACACCAGGGTGCGGGCCTCTTTTTGAAATTTTTCCGGTGTGCAGGTATGTCGCCAGGGCTATCTCAATATTTTCAAGACTGCTTTCCAGCATTGAAATTTCAACCTGCTGACCAGCACCGTCATCGTTCCGCTGATACAAGGCCATAAGGACACCTGTGTAGGCATGAAGGCCTGCGGTATAGTGGCATATGTTTAGCCCAGCGGCAAGAGGTTCTCTGTCAGTTTCACCAGTCATCGACATCATCCCGCTTAGTGCCTGAATCTGAATTTCCTCTGCAACATAATCCTGGTATGGCCCATTTGAGCCAAAGTTAGAAATAGAGCAGACAACCAGGTGTGGGTTGAATTCCTTTAACATTTCATATGTAAGTCCCATCTGTCGCTCTTTGTCCGGTCCCAGATCCACGAGTAGTACATCTGCTCTCTGTATTAATTGTTTCAAAATACCCATTCCGTCAGCACGGTCAAAATCTAGAGTGATGCTTTTTTTTCCTGTATTGAGCCATAAAAAGGGGATACTTGCTTCAGGATCTTTGCGGTCATGGCAAAACGGACCTGCCTTGCGCAGTGGGCTTGTGCCGGATGAAGGTTCAACTATAATGACTTCAGCTCCATACCCGGCAAGAAGTTTACCGCAATAGGCACCAGCAATATTTTTTGAAAGGTCTATGACCAAAAAATTATACAGGGCTTTTTTTTCCACTCTTTCATTCCATCGTGCAACTTCAGCGAAGACCCTTTCAAGGAAGTTTATGCTTTGAAAAAAAAATCCAGATATCATCGGTTGACAGCTCATGGGAGACTGCTCCAACAACACTTTTAAAGAAATACTGCGACCCGCTAGGCCAAGTATGTCCCATACCTTCAACTGAGCAAAATTTCAACTCAGTTCCCTTCTGGCAGGGGTAGGTTGTACAGGTTACGCCACCCTTTTTTTCTGTCAGCCCGGTTTCAGAACAGCCGTTTATACTTTTCCAACGTGCTACTGTCTCATGGGGTGGCATCCTCACATAATCGACTTTGCTGCAAACCCCTGTTGGTAAGCTGCCATCAAATGGATTGCAGGGATCACCCGTTCCGTGGATATTCAATACCGAAATAGGTCGAGCAGGGGTGCAGGAATCTGGTAGTGCTGCAGGTGCAACAGTGGCAATGGCAGCAATTTTATCTGCCAGTTCGCAAGCAAGACGATTGACCATCAACCCACCGTTGGAAATACCGGTTGCATAAATTCGTTTTGAATCAACATTATATTCTTTAATAAGATGGTCTATCAGGTCAGATATAAAGCCAACATCATCATTATCACCGCAGCACCGTCCTCCTTTCCATTTGCCACCGTTCCACCTGGAAGACATTATTTTTCCATCTTCTTTCAATGCATTAGGCGCAACAAGTAAAAATCCGAATTTTTTGGCTGTCTCATCAAGCTTGTCTTTATACATGGATTTATAATCTGCACCGCCTCCATGTATGTAAATAACGGCAGGTCTTTTTGCAGGCATAACTTTCGCAGCCAATTCTGCTGCACCAACAGGCGATGGTGGAACATAAATATGGAAGCTCCGCTCAATACCTTTATGCTGCATGGTAAAATTTAGTTTCTGCTCCTCAGCGCTTGACATCTGATTTTTTTTTATCTCTTGTCGTGGAGAGGAAAGACAGTTGGTGGTGGCGAACAAGCAAAAAAGTACTGCTATTATCATTTGTTTCCATACTGTTATGGGTTGCCCGTCTTGTTTTTTAATCATCCCATTCGCCTTCATCGCACAGAAAGCATGATGAGGTTGTGTTTTACAGCAACCTTGTTGTGTTCAGCCCGCAGAGTCCATATCTACATTGAACTGTATCATTTCTGGATGCTTGTTCAATGCTTCAATAAATTTTTCCCATTCTCTTAACTGATTTGTTTGACGAACAGATCGAATTCCATAACTGCAGCTAAGGGAATGGAATATGGTCCTTATGATTTTACCTTCAAAAACTATTGCAGGGGTATTCGGCAACCCTTGCATGATAATTCGGATCTCATTACCTCTAATGAGCCGCAGGTCACTTTCAATCAGCATCCCTTCAAAGGAAGCATTTTTCATTCTGGCTACACTGTCTTGAATATTTTTATGGTGAATATGAATCGGTACGTTCAGCGTAAAACGTTTATGAATTCTTCTTTCTTTTTTGCTAACAAATTGTAGAAAGTGCAGAACTTTTTTTGTAAAGAGTTGAGGATGTGTAAGTGGAAAAAAATGCCCAACATCTGGAATTATTTCGGTCTGACAACGTGGGAGAGTTTCCTGCAAAGCCTCGAGTGTTCGCAGTGCGCTGGAATTTTCCCCGCAAAGAACAAGAGTCGGCTTGCTGAACGATGCAATTGTCTCGCACGTCAAACCAGTGATATTCTGAAAATCCTGTTTAGCGGACGTATGCTGCATAAGCTCCAGCCATCTTTCAGCGGCCTTATGGCTTTTGGTGTTATTCCAGCCACTAAAAGGAATAAAAATATTGGAACGTTGGAAAAGTTCCATTTTTTCCCGCCACTCAGGCTTGGCCAATTGCTCAAGAAGCCATAAACCAGTTTCCTGCTCGTTTTTGGGCAATTGCAGGCCAAGCACTTTTAGTCTTTCTGCAAATTTCTTATTTTCCAAAACTTCTTGACTGGTGAGATGAGGCTGAAATGTGCGAATACGTGTATCGGCTAATACAAGGCGTTCAACCACTTCAGGATAAAGAACTGCACTGTGCAGTGCAACAACGCCACCGTAACTATGCCCTATAAGAGTTGCATTCTTGATTCCTAAATACTTTAAAAGTGCCCATAAATCAGCAGCAATTTCCTGCGAGGAATATCCTTTGGCCGGCATACTGCTATGCCCGTGTCCGCGAAGATCCAGCAAAGTTACCCGATAGTTACGGGCCAGCGGCATCAACACGGCAGGACTCCAGAAGCCATGATTGGCAGCCAGTCCATGGATCAACACCACATCTTCTCCCTGGCCAAGGGAGCGATAATTTATACTAATGCCTCTGACGGATACTTTGCCCATATTGCATCCTATTTATTCGATGTAACCAAGAGCTCTCATCTGTTCAAATATCAACTGTTCGTCGTCACCCTCTGTTGTTTGTTGTTGTTTCTCTTCCGGTAGGAAGGTATCCGGCACAAGAGTAGGCTCACCGATCCTTGGTGGATGATCGGCAACAAAGTCTTTTGTAAAAATTTCCGTTGGCAGACGTCCTTCAAGATTAGATGGAATGTCAAGCCCAAGACTGTAGAGTAGAATAGGTGTAACATCCATAATGGACAGGTCTTTCAGGCATTCATTTTGCCTAATGCCGGGTCCATGGGCCAGAAAGATACCCTCAGGATAATGGGTCCCGGCGATTTCCGGGCGCCGGGCAATGATTGGGAATTTGTTGAGAATTGAAATAAAACCATAATCCTCCATAACCAAGGTCAGGTCGGGAGCCTGATCATTATGGGTGCCTGGATAGGCTTCCTCCCTGGTCATAATTTTCTTAATGATCGGCTTATCGGATAACGGTTCGCGAATAGCCAGCAGTTTTTCTGAGAGTTTACGGCGGAATGCGTCATACTCTTCAGCGGGGACACTGTTTTCCCCTGGTCTTCCTGCCTTACGGATGTATATTCCGTTTGAGGTAACGGATCTGGCATAGGCTGTAGTTTTCTCCCAATCTAGAAGAACGAAATGCTTGTCCACTACCTTCTTCGCCTTCTCCTGTTCATTTCCAGTTAGATTTTCCAGATTTTTCCAGGAGAGATAGCCTTGCTCACACAACCAGGCATTGACCCGGAAAGCAAACCATGAAGGACCGAAACCATGATCAGATGCCAGAAAAATACGGGCTTTGAGATCTGCTAATTCAACTATCCCTCGCAAAAAGTCATCAAGTGCTCTAAAAAAGTCAAGACAAAGCTCACGGATCTCCAGCTCCCACGCATCAAACTCGTTTACCGGGCTGGCAGGATCGAGAAATCGCCAGCCCATATGGAAAATCTTATCGGAGCCGTCAAACAGAATGGCTGTGAGGTCACAGGGATGATTTTTCATGAGAAAGGTCATTACGTCAAACCATTGCCTTTCTCGTCTGATATGGAAACGTACCCAGTTTTGGTACTCATCCTTGTGGATTCCCTGTTCAGCCTTTTTTTCAAGTTCAAAGTCCCAGGCAAGCTCCTTGACATTGAAAAATGGCTGCACCTTCAGTTCTTCATAGAGTTCACGGGGAAAGACATTGCGCCGCATATGTTTCCAGGAGACAAGACCGGGAATGATGTAGCCATTAATTGCTGGCGGTGGGGACATCATGGTGAAGTTCAATGATCCAGCCCTGCCGTTCTGGCGGCTGACCATCGACCAGATAGTTTCACACCGGATATCCCGGAAATTATACAAAGTAAAATACGGATCCGCTTTGTGCTGATCGGCCCAGATGAAGTCAAAAACGCCGTGATTGCCTGGATTTCGACCGGTGATCATGGAAATCCATGCAGGTGGCGTCAGGGGATTTGCAGTTGAAAGGAGTTGCGCACGGACACCATGGTCAACCAAACTTTTTAAAAACGGCATGGTGCCGTTTTTCATAAGGGGATCGAGAATCGTGAAGGTCGCGCCATCGAGCCCCAGCAATAGTGTGGGATGCATAGGAATCCTTATTGTTTGTTTAAGTAAGGGAAAAGAAGTGCTGTGGCGTCACCTACCTTTATTTCATCAACATAACGTCCATTCGCCATGAGAATTTCTTCCCATGGCAGGCCACGCCGCTGGAAACGCTCTTCTATGGCAACGATAAACTGGACTATATCAATGGATTCAAAACCCAAATCACCAACAAGTCTGATTTCCGGCCCAATGGGGCCGCTGAAATCCGTATCCCAGTCAGCAGTCATGTCCTGAAGAATTTCTGTTATGTTGGTTAAAATTACCTCTTCTGAAAAAAATGGTTTTTCATTTAACTTTGTCGTCTCCTTGTTCGTCATTTACGCTCCTATCCCACTCGACGGTTATATAATAAAAAAAGAGGTACACCACCGGCTTTGCCAATGGTCATTTACTAATCATACTCTATCATAACTATTAGGCAAGTGAAGCTAAGACTACATAACTGTTCACTGCATGAGAGGTTTGGTCTCCACCATTCCCGGATTTTGAAACAATAATAAAAGTGCGTGAGCTAAAAAACTGTCATTTCATTTCAGTCAGGTAAGCCAATTGGTAGATCCACTATAGGCCCTAAAACGGCTTTATGTGATATTTGCCAGAGGAGTACCGGAAGAAACGCAAATCGCGCCGATTAATCCATCCTGCTGAATAGTTGCCATGGAAAGCCTTGGCCCTTGTTTTCCTTCGGCACTGGTTATCTGGCCATGAACCATCCAGTTTTTACGGTTGATTTCCGTGATGGTCAATGTTTGGCCGATCAAACCACCTAGGGCCTTTACTCCTGCCTCCCGGGCGCACCACATACGTAATTGCCATTCAGCAGATATCTCATCCGGCAATCCGGCCAACAGAGACAGCTCCGCCGGGGTGAACGCAGTCCGGCCAAAGGTTGCATCCAGTTGCCGGGATGTCTCGATATCGATTCCTATCCCGCCAGTTCCCGGAAGCCGGGCGGCAAGGGCGGCGACATGGCCTTGCGCATGGGACAGGGATAAGTGCGGTTGCCATGACAGGCCTGCGAGCCAAGAGCCGGTGGCGTGCGGCTGGCCATGCTCGTCGGTGGAAATGATAATGTCAGCCGGCCAGACATCCGGACAGCCTTGCCGGATGAGCAGGCGCCGGATCGCCTCTTTGCCGGCCAGCCGGGCCAGCAGCCATTCGGTTTTGCGGGGTTCGGGGTAATTCAGCCCGTACCATGTCTTGCGTTCGTCGCCGCCAAGGATGATATGGGCGATGACCTCGCGCAGCACCTCGCCATCGGCGCCGGTAAAGTCGAGCTGTCCTGCCGGCAGCAGACTGCAAGCGAGGCAAGCGTTGTCATCTGATGGGTCGATTGACAAGGCGGGAGGCAGAGGCCACGCACGGCTGAGCATGACATCACGGCTGCCCCGGAAATGATGGACGTATTCGGGCATGTTGATCCGTTTGTGACGCAAGCCTTTTATCCGGCAACCGATTGTTCCGTCCTTGTGCGCAAGGATAATATCGGAAACAATGGCATCATTGTCGGTGGCGCTGGCCGTCAGGCAATCCATTGATGAGGCCATACCCGCGGCATAGTAGCGTATTTCCTCCACCGCCACCGGAAAGATGACATACTGTTCCGGGATAAAATGGGCGGCCCATAATCCCACCACCTGACCGGCTGCGTCAAGGTGCAGCGGTGAAGCCGGTAGGAGGTTACTGTTATTGTTATGAAACAGCGGAGTATGCTGCTGAACGGCAAGTTCTGCTTCCGCCCCCTCCTTTCCCCAGCGCCGAATCTTGTCGACATTGCGGAAGGCGGTACCATGAAAAAGGGATAATGGATAAAACCGGTCGGGTATGCCGGCTGAAGACCAGTGGCCGGAGGACTGATCCCCTTGAGATACCCGGTCTTGAGGCAACTCCTCGTTAAAAAGCAGTGTCCCCTCCATGGCCGGTTGGCTGGACTGGCCGGAGTCGGTAAAGAGCCGCACCAAGGCCTGATTCCCTTCCTCTGTTTTTTTGCAGGTGACAGTGATGGCCACCTGCCGCGATTTAAAAATAATCCAGTTCAGTGATTTCACGGCGCGAAATGCGGACACCTTCTTGCCGGGAAAGAGATCTGCGGCAGCCTCCGCCAAAATTGCAAGGCTCATGGCGAACGGCATCACGGCAAGACCGTGCAAAAGACGGTCGTCTCGGGAAATTGCGCCGCCTAAGGTATGATCTCGCAAAAAGATGTCTTTGTCAAGGTCAAGAACAGCACTCATTTCGAGCTGTTGCCCCTTGTTTTTGGCGTTAGTCCGGTCAAAAAAAAAGTGCTGTTCGGCCGCCGGCGGAAGCGGTTTTTCCAGAAAACCGATAATCTCGCCCAAGGTTCGCAGGCGATTCAACTGTTCGCTACGGGCGCCGTCCTCAATCTTGAGTTCCTTGACCACGGCTCCGAGGATCTCAACCCGCTTGATGGAGTCAATACCCAATTCCGCTTCCAGATCCTGATCAAGGGTCAGCATTTCTTGGGGGTAGCCGGTACGTTCACTGACCAGCCGCAAGAGAAGGGGCTTGACCCCGGCAGGGGCTTTGTCCTTTGTGGGCGGGGGCGCCGGGGGCTCCGGCTTTGGTCGTTGTTCGGCTTTGGGCGACAGTCGAACCGGCGGCGTTTCCTCGGTTTGCCGGGGTAGGGACGCGGTCGGCCGGCATTCAGGCGTGGTTTCCCGTTGGCCGCCGGCCAATATATTATCCATGGTTTGACGCTGGATGTCAAGAAAGTGTTCCATGGTTTGAAAATACTGATCCAGCACCGGATTCATCACCTTTGCTGCCGGGGAGTTTTCCTGGCCGATCTGAGTCCCGCTTGCGGCAGGCGCTGATTCCATTCGTTTGGCCGGAAAAAAAAGATCCGCCCCTTCCAGGCACAACAGGGGCAGATTTCGATTCAGCACGATCCCGCTCTTTACCTTCTCCGGACTATTCACCGGTTCAAGGTTGAGTTTGGTGACTTGGCGGTGGCGGTACAGCGCGGAGAGTTGCATCGGAACACCGTGGGCGGCGGCCAGGCCAAGGGCGTGGAGAAGCTGTCTGATCCCGGAGCGATGGTGGGCATTGGTGGCAATGGCGCAATGCGGCTGATCCTTGAGAATGTCATCCACAAAGCCGGTCAGGTTGGCGCGTGGGCCCA
>DYNZ01000171.1 GCA_020720805.1 Leptospira biflexa
GGTGCAAGCGCAGACTATGGTGATGACAAAACCGGAGTGAATATCGATAAAATTAAGAGCTACACAAGTCTGACTCGGGTTCACAGCCCCAATAACGACAGCACAAAGGCGCAATCCTTTGATTATACCATTATGCCCTATAACAACACATCCATTGCGCCTAATGCCTATACTGCCCTGTCTGGTTCAGGCACACCTTTGGCGGCCTCCCTTACGGATACGAAAAAATATTATGCAGACTATATTGACCAGGATTCTATGACCCAGGGAGGATGTCGTCAGAATTATGTTATCCTGTTGACTGATGGTCTTGAAACTGGTGGTGGTGATCCAGTGCAGGCGGCGGCGGATCTCTTGAGCCTCCAGATTGATGGGAAAGCGTATCCTGTCAGAACCTATGTTGTTGGTTTTGGGCTTGGTGCGGCAAGCAAGGCAACACTGAATGCAATTGCTGTGGCTGGTGGAACAGATAAGGCCTACTTTGCCAATAATGTGGAAGAACTTGTTGATATTCTTGTGGATGAGATCACTTCCCAAATTATTAGTGGCGCCTATAGCCGTTCAGCCGCAGCTATTACCACATACGCGCCAAGTGAAGATTTGCGTCTCTATTCCACATACTTTGATTATCCATCATGGCGCGGGCATCTTGTCGGGCATAATGTTGATGCAGGAGACGGCCATATTACCGGTAAGATTACGGCATGGACTGGCGATTGTGATGAAAATGGTTCTCCCGATGCGGATGCCGGGTGTGAAATGAAGCTTCATGGACGAGGCGATGTCTATACGAGTACGTGGGATAGCGGTAACTTGTATGCCAGGATATTGTTTAATCCAAATAACGCAACCACTGTTTCAAGCTTGAAATCCCTTGTCAATCCAGATGCTCTCAATATTGATGGGGTTGGCCTTGCTGACACCGATGCAGATGCCGCCACCGTCATGCACTATACCCTTGATGCCGGATACAATGGCGACATTTATGCGGGTACCCGTGATTCTGATTGGCCTTTGGGAGATATATATCACGCTGGTGTTGTGGTTGTAAGCGCGCCCAGGTTCAATCCGCCGCCACCTCCCGCGGTTGGCGTTGATCCTTACCTCGGATACAGCACATATAAAACTGACAAGGCTGCACGGGAGACCCGTATATATGCAGGGGCAAACGATGGGATGGTGCATGCCATCCAGGCCAGTGATGGCCAAGAAGATTGGGCCTATATTCCCAACGCTGTTCTTGGGAAGTTGCATGAGTTCAAAGAGGGGCACAGGTTTACGGTGGATCTTTCCCTGAAAGCCTTTGATATGTATTCTCCTGGCGGCTCAGGGACAATTTGGTCGGCTTTTGCTGCTGGTCAGGAACAGAAGGGTTGGCATACCATCCTGACAAGTGGACTCAGAGATGGAGGGTATAGCTATTTTGCTCTGGATGTGACTGATCCGTCCGCTCCCCAGCCCGCTTGGGAAATGACCGATGCGGATGGTGATAGCAACACCAGAGATATGGGAAAAACATGGTCAACACCTGCCAGCGGCCGTATTTTGATAGATGGGAAATATACCTCTGTTATCATTGTTGGCGGCGGTCTTTCTGTTAACCAAAACACCGGGAATAATGTCTATATCATTAGAGCTGACAACGGTGCAATATTGAAAGAGTTGGCCATTGGTGACAGTGCCAATCATGTCCCCTCTGAGATAGCGGTTGTGGCAGAAAGGGACAAAAACAGTGCCAATTATGGCAATATCATTGCGGCCTATTTTGGTGACACAAGCGGCGATCTCTGGAAGCTGACCAATCTCAATGATAATGATGGGTCTAGTGGCGCGGCTTGGGATCCGTCGGCAGTCCTCCTTCATGACGGCGCTGGAAGGGTCTTTTACAAACCAGCTCTTTCAACCATTAAAGGGGGATGTACTGTACCTATTGGTGGAAAAGACTACACTATCAATGCTAATACCACCTTCATTCTTTACGGTACAGGAGACGAAGAAGATCCAACGAATCTTGCCAGCACAGACCGTATATATGAAATTGCGGACCCCGCCCTTACCCAGGTTGCGGCACCTTCCGTGACAGTGAGCAAGGTGTGGGAGCGGCAGTTTGCAGCTGGAAAAAAGATGCTGAGTGGCCCAATCATTTCTCTTGGAACGGTATATTTCACAACATATCTTCCGGAAGGAGGGTGTGGCCAAGGTCAAAGTTCTCTATGGGGCTTGAAACTCACTAAATGTGGCGATCCTGGAAATACACCTGGAATAATCTATTATCCAAAAACGGGTGTGACGACAGGTGGCCCTTGGGATGAAATTGTGCTTGATACGCCTGGACTTAGGTCTCCGCTTGTCGATGGTGGCCCTAGAATGTATCTTGGAGGAAAAGATACAGAGGAATTTATCAATGATACCCTCAGCAAGCTTGAATATTGGCGCGAGGCATTTTAAAAGAAAAGTGAAACAGTGGGCCTGTAAGCGTGAAAGAGGAGATGGGCGAGCCATTGTTAGGGGGCGTGCTTGAAAACAGCTTGGAATAGACGTGTTCTCCTGGTTCCCATGCGCCGCATGGGAACCAGGAGGCTAATAGCTTACGCGAGATATCAAGAGAAATTATATAATAAGGAGTACGAACATGAAACGAGTAATGAATATTAAAGCGGGAAAACTGCTTCGAGTGTCAATGGCTGCATCGGTATGCTTCTTTGCATGTTACCTGTTGTCTGTAACAGCAGGTCTGGCATCTTCATCTGCTTCTTCGACTCTCAAGAGTTATGTCGGGGTTAAATCCGCAGAAGATGTCAATGAGGTTGCATTTGATGGGTACGGAACGCTGGATGCGAAGCTCGAGTTTCCCCCCTCGCAACCTTCAAAGGGAGATGAGCAAGGTTCCGTATCAGTAATTATTGATGGCACCCAGCATGAATTGTCAGCCGATGTGGCCGTGTATCACTATCTCTCGTCAGTAGTAACATTCGGAGACCTGAAACCGGATGATTATGTTGGTTACAAAAACGACCCATCAGGAAAAATAGTAGAACTCTGGATATTAAATCCGGACAATAATAAAGAAAAAAAACAAGATTCTCCAAGCCTGGAATCACCCCCAGAGCCTCCCGCTAAAACGCAAATAATAAAAAATGAGGGAGGAGTGTGGCGAAATTAGATGTTTTTGCTTATCCCTGAAGGTTGCGAGCGGGGGCTCAACACCTGTGGTCAGGCTTGGATACTCTTGGATTGCTATGGCAATTGTGCATTACCAAATCCTTGCTGCCAATGTTTCATTGACTTTTTGTGAGATTCTC
>DYNZ01000172.1 GCA_020720805.1 Leptospira biflexa
GATCAATTTCTCTATCTCATCATTCCATTATTATTGGGACAACTTGTATCAAGGGCAATTGGCACTTTTCATGGCTTTGTCACGAAAAGCCAGTTTCATAAGGATAGTCAGGTAATTCTTGGCAGAAAAAAAACCGGAGGAAAACATGATCATTAAAAAACTTTCTGAAGCACCCGTAATGGAGAATGCGCACGGAGTGGACGCCCGCAATCTTTACAACCAGGAGAGCGCAGTTATATCCATTCTCTCCATTCAGCCGGGGCAGGCTCTGAAACGCCACGCCACTCCGGTGGATGTTGCTTTCTATGTTCTTGAAGGCATAGGTATCGTGGAAATTGGCGATGAGAAGATGGAGGTAAATAAAGACACACTCATCGAAAGTCCCAGGGATATCGTACACTGCTGGTACAATGAGAGTTCAGAATCTCTGCGGATCATGGTCATCAAGGCTCCCAAACCTACCAGAAAAACTGTTTTCGGATAGGCAGAATCCCGGGACGGTTACCGGACAAAGGAAAGCCAAACCAGGTTGACAGTATCAACACAGATTTCATTCTTGCCCAAAATATATTGAATCCTATGGATCGTTCTATGAAATCTTTCTACAATCTGGCCAGCTTGGCACTTCTATCGACGATATTCGCCACTGCGGTATGCGCCACAACACCCACAACCCCCAGAGAAAAGCTAAGCTATGCACTAGGGGTCAATATAGGCAACCTACTCAAAAAGGAAGGGTTTGCCGATCTGGATTTTCGTTTTTTTATGCAAGCGCTCCAGGATATCTATGAAAATCGAAACCCCCAGGTCACAATGGAAGAGTCCAAGCAGTTGATTGTCGCGCACAGACAAAAAACTCAAAACGCTCATGCCGAAAAGGCCAGGGCAAAGGGAGACAGCTATCGTATCGGACAGCGGGCCAAAGCCGGCACCAGCGAGCTGCCGCAGGGCATTCTCTATGAAATCCTAAAAAAAGGCAGCGGAGCTAAACCGGCTGTGACGGATACGGTAACAGTGCACTACCATGGCACATTGATATCAGGTCAGGTTTTTGATAGCAGTATATCGAGAGGTCAGCCAATCACCCTTCCTTTGCAAAACGTCATCAAGGGGTGGCAAATCGTTCTACCGCTTATGCCCGTAGGTTCGAAATGGCGTGTCATTATACCTCCAGAATTCGCCTATGGCTCCCATGGAGCCGGTGGCGTGATTGGTCCCCACGAGACCCTGATTTTTGAGATCGAACTTATCGAAATCAAACGGCCGTAAAGAGATACGTCCTCAATGATCCTCCTGTCGTACTGACACAGCAAATCGCCAATTTTTTGCCATCGCTACTGATCGTTGGATGACCAACACCGACGGCAAAAGGCTGGCGATCTCAAGGCCACAACAATCCCCCCATACGTTCTCATGATTCGCGTACATCTGCAATGATGTTTTCGTTGCACTTCCATACTCACATAAGGCTAAAGAATCCCTTTCTTAAAGCATAAAGCCAAGAACTTTCGATGCGGAAAAAAATGGATGCAGACTCATTACCAGCTTATCTTTTCGTATGATTCATGTGCGTAAAAAATACCCACTAGTTCGTCATTTCTACGAATTAATATGTCATTAAAATGTAATTTTCCCCAATTGAAAATTGAAATCTATACTTTATGATACGATAGAAAATTTTGCCTAAAAATTGAATCAACAAAAATCGTATCAGGAGAGAAAGATGAAAAAAATTTTACTTCTATCCGGAGTAACAATGATGGCATGCAGCCTTTTGCTGTTTGTCCAAATTAAACCGGCTGATGCCACAGGTAAACTTGGGGCCGCTCATAGGGCTGCCGGAAAATCCTTGTCCTGCAAGGCCTGTCACCATGACGTTAAGGGTGAGCCCAATAAGGATAAAACCTGCGCCGGTTGTCATCCAGGCAAGGACGCCAAAGTGCATAAATATTGCGGCACCCAATGCCACCAGCCAAATGGCCCGGCAGCAAAGAACGTAGGAAAACATCTAAAACCAAAAAGTGGCTGCAAAAAATGTCACCAGTAGTCAGAATTCGTTAGAAAAAACGCCAAACCGTTTTGGCTTACAGCCAATTCAAAAAATATCAAATGGGGTTGGCCGAACCAACCCTGGAATTTTACCATAAATATATATCAGCATCGTGACATCAATTAATGAGGAGGTTTAACCGACCTCCGCTATCTTGTAAAGATAAGTAAATATTTACTCAACAGGTCGGGTCATCTTCCAAAAAAAATGATAAATTATAAGGGATTTTATGCGCCACAAAATGACCCAAAAAAAAGAAGGCAAATAGGTAAATGGCACTATTTATTATTGGTTGGTTTATTGTATCTCTTGTTCTTACCGTCTTGCAGTCAATACAATGCTCCTGATATTGGTTCAAGCACAGGCCAGGATAACACCTGTGCCTCTTCGACCTGTCATCCGGCGACACCTTTAAAAAAGGCAATACCGGATTCCGGAAAGCATACAGCGCATCTGAATTCCACTATGGGCATTACCTGTTCTGCATGCCACGATCAGTACTTAAACCATCCTCTTCATAAAAATACAAGAATTGATGGCTTTAATCCCATCAGTTCCACAGATTCAAGTGGCAACGTGGTGGTCTTTGATTCCCGCAACCCAAACGGCGGCTTTGATAACACAACCAACACCTGCAGCAACATGAGCTGCCACGGTGATGTCAGCTGGTATGCAAGCAGTTCGCTGACTACATGTACGATTTGTCATTACCCGGGAAGTTCGGTAGATCCTTATGCCAAAGGTCAGCACACATCTCATAATAGCATATACTGTCTTTCCTGTCATGAAAATTATGGAACCAGCGCAAAGCATAAGGATGGAGTTCTGGATACAGGGGGGTTTGTTTCCTTTTCCGGTAGTGGTGCATTTGATGAGAACACGAAATCCTGTTCCGCTTTGAGCTGTCATGTCAATAATGACTGGGACAGCAGTGATGCTGTGGCCATGAACAGCTGTACAGACTGTCATTTTTCAGGGGGAGCCTACGATCCGGCATCCAGCGGAAATCATGCCGCCCATCTGAATACCTCTTCGATGTCCATTAATTGTGAAACCTGTCATACTAATTACAATGCTTCCGCCTCTCACAGAAACGGAACCATTGATACAACAGCAATTGTTTCCATAAACCCGACCTATTCGCCAACCTGGACAGAGGCAACCAGTACCTGCGCCATGAGCTGCTATAGCACGAAAACCTGGAGTACTTCTTCAACTCTGGGCTGTACAGACTGCCA
>DYNZ01000173.1 GCA_020720805.1 Leptospira biflexa
TTAAGGAAAAATCAGCAAAGATAGCCTCTGCCAAAATCATAAAAATGTTAGATTTTCAGCATGTTACTGTTTTTGCCTGTTTTTTAGGCTCACATATCGACCCCAGAAGTCAGGTCTCCAAGATAACTAAAATGTTTTTATATTGTAATATCATGCAGTTATAAATTTGAAAAAGTGGGAAACTTCAGGTAATAAGTAGACGCCACAAAAGAAATGCATTTGCGCCCAGAAACGACTATTTCGCAAGTTGATAAATCTTCGCTCAACCGTATGGCCAGAAACAACAACGAAATGCAATAACAATACTTATATCAGTGAGAAATGTCATGAGCCTTCCATCTGAGCAGTTAGAAGCCATTTATCAAGAACTTCAAGCCAGTTTTGAGCGCCATCCCCAGATTGTCATTACCCCCATTAACGGTTCCCCCCCTGAACAATACCGAGTCACTTATCATCTCCAGGGATTATGCACAAACGCTGATGGTGTTATTCAACGCTGCTCACAACATTCCATTGTCATACAGCTTCCTTTTGGTTTTCCTCATTTTCCACCAAACTGTAAACCCGAAAGTCCCATCTTTCATCCTAATTTTGATCAGGCAGCTATTTGCATTGGGGAATTCTGGGAAACAAGCAATTCCCTTTCTGAACTCATACTCCATATTGGTCGCATGTTGTGCGGAGAGATTTGCTCGATTGAACATGCCTTTAACAAAGAAGCCTCAATCTGGTATCAAGACAACAAGAAAGAACTCCCGTTTGATACCTTATCTTTACCCTCACACGCATCCTTCCCCACAGATCTTCCACTGCCTGCCGATGTAAATAAGCAGTCGGAAGCATCTTTGAATGAAATGGAAGTCGCAACTGTTGATGATGATTTTTTCATTGTTGACCAGAATGAAAACGACATAGAAAAAGAACCTTTCTCCAGACAAGGGCAGAGTTTTTCTGAGTCCTTCAGCGTTGATCGCTCTTATTACAACCGACATGACGCCAACCAAAAGCATCAACAAGCCGAATCCTACGAGTATCAAGGAGAGCCAGTCAAAGCTTTGGAGCTATACCGGGAAATAAAAGAACTTCTTCCAGATTATCCCGGTATAGATGATGATATCAAACGCGCCGAATACTCAATAGAAATGCTGGGCGATTTTGCGACCGACGATGAGAATGGAGAGAATCTCATTGTTGACATGCAAAAAAATGTTTCTCAAAAGTCCAGGAAAACAAAAATATCAACTTCTCAGGAAAGTCCCCCCAAGATTAAGTGGAAGTTATCACAACGGCAAATCATGATTATTGGCAGTGGGGCTGGATTCGCATTGATTGCCTTTCTTGTCACCTATTTTTCTCTTAACAGCCAATACAACAAAGCTCAGAGCGAATTTACAGAATGCCAGGCATTGTCAAATGCCAAAAGCTATATTGAAGCTCAGGAAAAATGTGCGGCAGCTTTGGAATCAACCAATGCAATTTTATTGGTCAAGCAAGAGCAAAAGAAAAATCTCCAGGACTCTATTGCACAAATTCAGGATTCTGAAGACTTTAAAACCGGGGTGGCAGACGAATTAACTGTTCGTTCTCAACAAGAAGCTGCTTCTGGCTGGGAGCACACCTTGGAAGAGGCCGATCAACTCTTTGAAGAAAAGAAATGGCGGGATGCTATCGTGACATACACACGAGCTTTGCAATTAACATCTTCTCTTCTCAACATTGACAAGGCCGTCATCAACCATATGAGAGGGAATATTGCTATTGCTGAATTTCACGACGCATTGCAGGCTGGGGAACAAGCCCTTAAAACAGATGAATGGGAGACCGCCAGGAAGCATTTGCATAGGGCGACAGAGATGGCAAAGAAAAATCCCACTATTCCTCCGGCAGACATTGTTTCTATGAACGGGCTGATTGCTCAGATAGATTTTAATAATTTCATGACAGCCGGTGAAAAATCATTTGCCAAAGGCGAATGGACAGAGGCGCTTGCTTCATTTGAGCAGGCGTTTGAACAGGAAAAAAAACATCCTTTTGCACCCCCAGAGACTCTGCTATCCTTGCGGGAAACAATGGTCAAAACAAAAATTTATACATCTCTGGAACAGGGGAAGAAGTCCTTTGCCGATTCCCAATGGGATCAGGCAATTACCCACTATGAAAACGCAATCCAGCTTCTCAAAGACAATAACGAACTCCTTCAAGGTAACAATCCACAACACAGTCAACACAAAATCGCCAAACTCATGCTCCGTGCAACCGTTATCAGGGATACACAACAGTCCGCCGTTTATCTAAAAAGCAAGGAATATGTATCCGCAGTTGATATATTACGATCAACGATTGCGACCATCAATAAGTCCCCTTTTGCAGGAGAACAGGAATTCAAGGCTCTCATCAAGGATGCCCAGGAATCCCTCGAACAGGCCCAGAACGATTTAACCATCAACGAACATATTGCCTATCTGACTGAGAATTATAAACAACTTTTCATGAAAAACAACCCGTCTCTCCATCCTGACAACCTCTCTAGCCCGAAGATCTTGTTCTTGAGAACCTCTGGCAATCAATCATTCTATAAAATCCAATGTATTGAGCAGGGACAGGGGCGCCCTATTCTTCTTCGATCCACCTATATCTATAACTTCGCAAGCAGAACCTGGAGTTTTTCCAGTAATGACAGCAGTTCCAACGAAGGGGAAGCTGAGCTCAAGGGGCAACAGATACTGGCCCAGGCGGCTCAATCCCAGGACAAGCGCATAAAAGACGAGCAGATTGATTATTTAATTAAGAACTTTCAGAAATTTTGTCTTCATGATAATCCCCAGCTCCTGCAAGCAAATGTATCAAGGCCAACGGCAAATTTTCTCAAAAAGATTGACGACAAGATGCTGTTTCAACTGAAATGCCAATACCAGGAGGCAGAAAAAAAAACATCCCTTTCGGTAAACTGCCTTTACGATCCGGTCTCCAGTCAGTGGGAATTCCCTGAAACGAAAAAAGGCCAAGCAGAAAAAGAATCTGAAGTTTCTCAGAAAAACTAATGTGGTATGGAAAAAGCGGATAACGGTTCTGTTTATCACCGTTGTTTTCGTCGTATCCAGCAGGTACCCATTCCATGACTTTTTGGATCCTCCGCAGAATCTGTGGGTGAACATTTGGTATTCAATGCGCTAATAACTTGAAATTTAAAATCATATTTGCAAATTCTTCGATATTTTTTTGTCGATCTCAGGATTCAATGAATACTTTGTCGCTATACCGCGACCACAAAAGTCCTTGAGCCGAAGG
>DYNZ01000010.1 GCA_020720805.1 Leptospira biflexa
ACCGGTCAAATCTTGTGCTGAGTTTATCGAAGCATCGATGCTTATTGGTATAAAATCCGAGAACCAAAGTGTTTCGAGTATATCGAAGCGTCGATGCTTATTGGTATACTGGCAGATTGTCCCACTGAAACGAAAAGTAGAGAAAAAGCCTCTTTCCCGTCAATAGGTATAAATTGGTTTGACAGGAAAAAAGGTTGAAATATGAGACATATTATGATGCAAAAACAGTATATAGATCGAGCTGCAGATATATTGTCGCGTTTGTACCAGGAGGAGATCCAGAAAGTTCCTTCTGTTGAGGATGCAGTAGAGGTTTTTTTAGCTGCCCGTCAACCGACAGCGCAGATGGAGTTAATGTTTCAACTGAAGAGACTCCTCTTTTTAGTCGCGCTCATGGAAAATCAGTTGAGTGCACCGTCTGCGGATCTGCGGGAAATACGCCGGCAGCTTCACGAAGCGGTCCAATTGGCAGATAAAAAAGACCAGACGGCTCAGAATAAAGGGAAAACCTTGCTGATTTCCGCGAATCAAGCCATTCACAATCTGGATCTGCGTCTTCAGAAAGAAAACCCAGAGTATCGACCCGTGCTGTCTGGGCAGGATTGAGGCGCGGAAAAAGAGCTCTCTTTTTTCGGGGTCCACCAGATAGCATGAATATGGCTGCAAAATCCGCTCCTTTCCTCTCCACTTCTCGCCTGCTGGCATTAGCGCCTATGGAGGATATCACAGATTCCCCGTTTCGTCGCATCTGCCGCAGGCTCGGCGCTGATATAGTTTACAGTGAATTTGTCAGTTCCGAAGGATTGATTCGAGACGCGAAAAAAAGTCTGAAAAAGCTTCTTTTTACACCTTCTGAAAGACCGATTGGCATCCAGATTTATGGTCATGATGTGGAGAGTATGCGTTTGGCTGCTCTGATGGCGGAGTCTTATGATCCAGATTTTATTGATATCAATGCTGGTTGCCCTGTAAAGAAGCTGGTCAATAAAGGAGCCTGTGCGGCCTTACTCAAAGATTTACCGCTGTTAGCGCGCATGACTCATGAGGTTGTCAAAAGTGTCCGCCTGCCCGTTACCGTGAAGATGAGAATAGGATGGGATAGCCGATCCATCGTAGCAGTTGATGCAGCGCGAATGCTGGAGGATGCCGGAGTGTCTGCACTTGCGATTCATGGAAGAACCAGAGATCAGGCGTATCGAGGCACAGCCAACTGGGATATGATAGCAGCCTCAGCAGCAGCCGTCTCTGTACCAGTCATCGGCAATGGCGATATTCGTTTACCAGAGGATGCCTTGCAGCGATTTCAACGCTATCCAGAAATAGCTGGTATCATGATAGGTAGAGGGGCGATCGGCGTACCGTGGCTCTTTGACCGCATTCACAATCTCATGCGGGGTGAGGAGGTTGCCTCTCCCCCGTTTGCACATAGAGTTGCTCTGTTAAAAGAGCATATACTCTACTCTGTGGAGGAGCGGGGTGAACGACTCGGCGTTATGACAATGCGCAAACATTTTTCCGGATACCTGAAGGGGGAGCCAATGGTTGCGCAGTTGAGATCGCGATTGATGCAGTTTTATGAGGTAGAACCCCTGTTTGCCGAACTGGATGACTATCTGCAGTCAAGATCACTCCCTTAACTATGTTGGGGCGAAAAAGAGAGCTTTTCCCCCTTGTTCGTGCATCTGAGAGATTATTTTTCAGGAATGAGAAAAAAATCGTATATTTTTTACCCGAAAACTTTTTAAGGAATCCTTACTGAATTGATTTACAAAAAAAAACCAATCTGGCCAGGATAGATTATCAACAAAGATTGCAGACATGAGAACCCCCCAGGTATCGAAATTATTTTTTATGCGGTATGGAGGAAGCTATGCTAACTTTTTATGGATATAAAAAATGCGGAACAAGCAGAAAGGCCGAACAAAAGCTTTCGGAGATGGGAATTGACGAATATAAATTTATTGATATTACGGAAAACCCGCCTGAGCTGCCGTTATTAACAAAAATTTATCAGCAGACTGGCGAAGACATTCGCAAATTTTTTAATACCAGCGGCGCAGAGTACAAAACGTTAAACATGAAAGATAAAATTCCACGGATGTCAGAGAAGGATATCTTAATTGCTTTGTCGGAAAATGGCAAACTTTTGAAAAGACCTCTGATCACGGATGGGGTGCACAGCACAGTTGGATACACAGAAGAGACCTTCGTTGCAACCTGGAAAAAGTACTCTTGAGGGGCTTTCAATAATACGGAGTAAGTGCCTTCGAAATTTCTGGTGGGTCAGGGTAAATTGAAATTTGACATATTTTTGAAAAAGAGGTGAGAAGGGTGATATGGTAACTAGAAAAACGCAGGAATATACCTTTTGGCAACTCCTTAACTGGAAAGTGCTGCTATTTTTTTTCCTATTTATTGCTGGGGCTGGATACGGTTTTTATTGGCTCTTTGGAAATTTTTACAGGTTTATTCCAACCAAGATGGATGCCTATATTGGTGAAGTCGCTTCCTTGCAGTATGCCGGTTCGATGAAAAAGTGTACTGATCCCAAATCCAAGGAGCTGGTTGTATTGTTGCAAAGAGCGATGAGCGAGATAAAGCCAAAAGAGAGCAGCTTTCAATATAAGATTACTGTTCTGCGCCATGATCAGGCGAACGCATTTGCGCTTCCTGGAGGAAATATTTTCATTTTCTCCGGTCTGATCCAACGCAGTTCCGCTCTGCAAGAGGTTGTTGGTGTTTTAGCTCATGAAATGGCCCATGTAGAGCTACGGCACGGTATGCAGCAGATAGGGAGGGCTATGAGCTTCTCGCTTTTGGTAAATCTTTTTCTGGGCGGCGCTCAATGGCTGGAGGGGCTCGCCGAAACCGGTACCATGCTTACTTTGCTGCGTTATTCGCGGCAGGCGGAATATGAGGCGGATCGGTATGCCATCCAATATCTCCATGCAGCTGGGATAGCAGCCAGCGGATTGGCCGATTTTCTCTCCAAAGTCCAGGGCTCGGAAAACCAGCCTGAGGCTAACAGCTTTCTTCAGGTGATCTCTACCCATCCCGACACCCAAAAGCGTGTGGCCGCCATTCGCCAGGCCGAGGCTGCAAAAACACAAAAAGTGACCCCCTCTTGGATTTTACGCTATTCGCAATGGGAAAAAGCGAAGCAGATCTGTTTAGATTAATATTCATTTTACACGAAGGAGCTATATGAACCAGGAATTATCGCGGTTGCAGCAGGAGTCAGAAAAATCAGAGAAACGTGTTTTCTGGAAAAAATGGGGGCCCTATCTCTCTGAGCGCCAGTGGGGAACCGTGCGCGAAGATTACAGCGAAAATGGCGATGCCTGGTCTTATGTGTCGCATGACCATGCACGATCGCGAGCCTACCGCTGGGGTGAAGATGGAATTGGCGGAATATCAGATGATCAGCAGCGAATCTGTTTCGCGCTGGCGATGTGGAATGAAAAAGATCCCATTTTAAAAGAGCGTCTTTTTGGTCTCACCAACAGTGAAGGCAATCACGGCGAAGATGTTAAAGAGTACTATTTTTATCTGGATAGTACTCCGACACACTCATATATGAAATATTTATACAAATATGTGCAAGATGCCTACCCTTATGCGGATATTGTTGCGACTAACGCACGGCGTTCGCGCATGGAGATGGAATACGAGCTTCTGGATACAGGAATTTTTGCGAACGATAACTATTTTGATGTGTTTCTAGAATATGCCAAAGCGGATGCTGAGGATATACTCATAAAGGTTGTTATCGAAAACAGAGGATCACAAGCGGCTCCTCTTGTCATGCTGCCGACATTATGGTTCCGCAACACATGGTCATGGTATCCCGATTCTTACAAGCCGGGTATGAGCGCTGTATCCAATACAAATGGTTATGCCGCTATCCAGGCGGAGCATAAGGAGATGGGTAAATACACTCTTCTGTGTGAAGGCTCGCCGGAGCTTCTGTTTACAGAAAATGAGACCAACCAGCAGCGCATTTTTCAACGGGAAAATCCGACTCCTTATGTTAAAGATGGTATTCATAATTATTTGGTTCATCAAAAACGGGAAGGAGTTAATCCTCAGCAGGTTGGCACCAAGGCCTCGGCCTGTTATCGTCTTCATATTGCCGCCGGCGGACGCGCTGAGATTCGATTGCGCTTGCGAAGTTCCAGTTTTACAGGGTCTCCATTTGATGCTCAATTTGAAGAAATTTTTTCCATTCGTAAATTGGAAGCGGATCAATATTTTGATCAGATTACACCGGATACGTTGACATCCGATCAGGCTATGGTTATGCGCCAGGCGATTGCCGGAATGCTATGGAGCAAACAGTATTACTATTACGATCTTGAGCTCTGGCTGGAAGAGCATAAAGCGATCAGGGGTAATAGAACCATTCGCAACCAGCAGTGGTTTCACATGTACAATAATGATATCATTTCGATGCCCGACAAATGGGAATATCCCTGGTATGCAGCCTGGGATTTGGCCTTTCACAATATTGTCTTTGTCAGTGTGGATCCTGTTTTCGCTAAGAAACAGTTAGATCTCATGTTGCGAGGTTTTTACCTGCATCCCAATGGGCAGATTCCGGCCTACGAATGGAATTTTAGCGACGTTAATCCGCCTGTTCATGCCTGGGCTACCTTTTATGTGTACACTATTGATCGCCAGATGCAGGGTAAGCCGGATCTGGATTTTCTCCGTCACGCTTTTCAGAAATTGTTAATCAATTTTACCTGGTGGGTCAATCGAAAAGATAATGGCGGTAACAATATATTTGAAGGGGGCTTTCTTGGGCTGGATAATATTGGTATATTTGACCGCAGCTCGCCTTTGCCGACTGGCGGCTATTTGGAACAGGCTGACGGCACAGCATGGATGGCGATGTTTTCCCTGAATATGCTGGAAATCGCTCTGGAGTTGTCAAAATATGATCCAGCTTATGAAGATTTCGCTGTTAAATTTTTTGAGCATTTTCTCTGGATCGCTGCGGCCATGGATAAGATTGGCGACCAGGCGGATGAACTCTGGGATGAGAAAGATGGTTTTTTCTATGATGTCCTGCGGCAACCAGACGGTACCACAACGCGGATAAAACTACGATCCATGGTTGGACTGCTTCCTCTGGTAGCGGTGACGGTCATTGAACCAGGCATATACAGTAAAATGACAGCGCTGGCGGAGAGTCAAAACCGTATTCTGCAATACCATCCCGAGCTATTGGCGAATATAGCGCTACCTGATCATCCAGGTAAAGGGGGCAGGCGTCTGCTTTCGATTTTGAATGAAAAAAAATTACGCCAGGTTTTAACATCCTTACTGGATGACGAAGAATTTTTAAGTGAATTTGGTATCCGTTCGCTATCTAAGGTCTACCAGAACCATCCTTTTGAGCTATTCCTTGGCGGCTTGTATCACCGAGTTCAATATTTGCCTGCGGAATCTGACAATGGCATGTTTGGTGGCAATTCAAATTGGCGCGGACCAATCTGGATGCCGGTAAATTTACTTCTGATCAGGGCATTATTGTACTATTATTCCTATTATGGTGATAGCTTCACCATTGAATTCCCATCAAGATCTGGAAAATTTATGAATCTTTATCAGATAAGCCAAGAGCTGTCCAGGCGTTTGGAAAATATCTTTCTTCGGGACAAGGACGGCCGACGTCCGGTAATGGGTGGAGCTCAAAAATTTCAGACAGATCCACATTGGAAGGATTACCTGTTATTTTATGAGTATTTTCACGGCGATAATGGTGCAGGTCTTGGAGCAAGTCACCAGACAGGCTGGACTGGCGTCATTGCCCGATTGATTCAGCTTTTTGGCTTTGCCGATTCGGACTCTTTTTTGAAAAAGGAGATGGAGTTTCAAGCATCCTATCAGGAAAATTAAGAGTTCTAAGAGCCCCTTTTGAAGTAAACATCATAATTGCTGCCGGCATGCCAGAGCAGGAAGCCATTCGCTCCTGCGCTGGCTGCGGCCTCAATCTGTCTCTTAATATAGCTGTGAGAAAAGCGGCTGACCCGGTAGGGAAATGCCTGCAACCAGGGACGAATCACGCCCTGGTTCTGCTCTTTCATTTTTTTTATCCCTTGCTGCAGAAAGTATTCCGGTTGATCTGCAGGATTATCAAAACCTCCAAACCCATAGTCAAAATGAGATGGATAAAGCATGGGACTGATAATATCCAGGTGCCTGCCCATCTCTTGGAAATTTTGTCCAATGATGGAAAGATTTTCTCGGGTGTACCAGGCCGTGATGCCAAAAGTGTCGGCTGAGATGAGAACGGGTAGTCCAGCAATTTTGGTTTGAATATCTTTGAGAAAATTGGTAATCACCTGGATCCGGTTTTCTCCCTTTGGGAAGTGGAACGACGGATAGGGAACCTCATCCCAGGAAGGAAAGCGGATATAGTCTAACTGGATTTCTGTAACTCCGCGCATGGCCAATTCATAAATAAAATCGACATATATGGCGCGTACTTGTGGATGTAAAGGGTTCAACCAACGGGTCGAAGAGTGACCGCTACGGGTTTTTACAGCCCACTCGGCTTTTGTTTTGGCCAGTCTCTCTTCCTGAAAGATGACAATCCTGGCGATCGGCCTGATGCCGCGCTGCCGGAGCTCTGTCACCATACTTTCCAGGCTGCGTCGTTGCGGGTATTGCCAGGCGAATGTGTTTTGCAACAGGGGGGTCACAAGCGTAAAGGCGATTTGCCCCTCCACATTATGCACATCAAAAACTAAACCGTTGAGGTTACCGTTTTCCATTTTTCCCAGTAAGGGAGACAGAGATCTACTTTGCGTTTTGATTATATTGCTATATAATCCCCGGATTTCACTGTTTTTATCCGGTTTGGGACGATGAAGAAAGCTTTCAACCTTCAAAGCGGGTTGCAGAAACTCCTTTTTTTTCATTTTTGCCTGGAGATGAAATGTTTTTACAAATCGAAGAGATAGGTTTTTTTCGTTGTCTGAGCTCTCTTTCTGTGGCAGGCAGTGGATATGCTGATGCCAAAGCAGGCAGTGAGCCGGTAACTGGAGCAGGTGACGATGTTCCCACTGTAAATGGCGAAATGCTGTTTCATCATGCTGGATGGTGAACCTGGAATTGTTTTTCCCGATGGACACAATATCGCCCCAAAAGGGGAAAATGACGAAATAAACAAGAAAAAGAGAGCCAGCCCAAAGGCGACCTATATCAGGGAAAAGTGATGGAAGCATAGCAGCCTTTAGATAAAAGGGAAGCAATCTTAGCTTGCCATAAACAGGATCTATTTTTATTTGACAAGAAGATTTAGCTAATCTGTTATATACAGAATAACAGAATGCAAAAAAGGAAGTCGACTCCCCCTATATGGCTTTATTATCCGAAAGTGAAAAAGATGTTCTGATAGAACAGCTCCAAGAAAAGGTGGAACAGCTTGAGCTTATTGTTCAGGGATATGACATAATCTTTCAGCTTTTTCAACGCGAGGTTGACAATGCGGAAGCGATTATCAGGTTGTATGAAAATGTTGTCAGTTTGACCCAGGGAAACCCCGGTGCTTTGACGCCTACCGTGATCAGTATGATGCAGAAAGCCAAAATTCAGCTTTTCTCTTCAGACCAGCAGGCAAGCAGCCAACCCGCTGAACAGGAAAATGACAAGAAAAGAAAAACTGTCAACAAGGAAGCCCTGGTAAGCGATAACAGTAAAACAAGAATTGTTCATTAAACAAGTAAAAAAGGAATGTGACCGGACCATAGCATGATTTCAATCTACGTTCTTATCTTTATCATTGGCATTATTGTACTTGGATTCGGGGGGTACTTTGCCTACGTTTATATTTTCCCCAAAAAGGTGGAAGAGCTTGCCAAAATGGTACAGATGGGACAGACAAAAACAGCTATTAAAGGGCTGCTTGAGCTGGTGGAAAAAGATGACCGAGATCCTTATGTCCATTATTTGCTGGCTGAATGTTATTTTCAGGAAGAAAATTTTCAGCATGCAATCGTTGAGTATCGGCAGGTGTTAAAATTAGCCCGTTTTGGCGATGAGTTCAAAGAGGTGGATATTCGATCCCGATTAGCCGGGCTTTACAAGGATCAAGGTTCTCTGGATGATGCAAAAAAAGAGTATCTGATTCTTACCAAAATTGATGAAAGAAATTATGAGCATTTCTACAATGTGGGCTATCTGTTTTACAATGCATCTTACAGTGAAAAAGCTGTCCAATATCTGAAAAAAGCGGCAAGCCTCAATCCCAAGCATGCCAACTCCCATTTTTATTTGGGGCAGATCCAGTTTCGTCATAACCAGATCAGCGACGCCAAAGACTCCTTTACCAAAGCTGTAACACTTGATCCCAAAAATTACAAAGCACACTATTTTATTGGTCTGATAATGCGTCATCTGGGAGATCTGGATTGGGCCATCAAGGAGTTTGACGTTGCACAAAAAGACGATGATATTCGCCTGAAGGCGATTTTAGGAAAAGGGTTGAGTCTGATTGATAAAAAGCAGTTCAGCCAGGCTATTGCGGAGATGGATAAGGGGCTAAAAATGTCCCCCAAACACAGCGAATCTGAGTTTAATTTGCGCTATTATATGGCCTTTGCCGCAGAGAATCTGCGGGACTTGCAGACGGCGATCTCCCACTGGGAAGCCATTTATGCTGTAAAACCGGATTTTAAGGATGTTTCCGAAAAATTGAAAAGCTATGAAGAGTTCCGGGTGGATGACGACCTCAAAGATTTTATGATCGCCTCTCCGGCTCAATTCGAGGATATATCCCATAAATTGGTGGAATCCATGGGATATACGGTCATTGAGATTCACATGCCCAATGATGCCTCCCTGGATATCCTGGCAGCGGAGCAGGAAGCCAAATTTCGAAATGTTCGCAAAAGCAACCGGATTATCAAAATTCGGAGAACCACAGATGTTGTTGCTGAAAATCAGATTGAACAGCTTCATGAAGAGATGCGCACAAAAAATGCGAATCTTGGCATTTTTATCACTACCGGTGAATTTTCCAACTCTGCGCAAAAATTTGCAATGTCCAGACCGGTCGATTTGGTGAATCGGGCCGGCTTATCAAAACTGTTTAACCAGATGCGGGCAAAGAAATAGTGTATGGATCTCCAGCTTCCGATACTTCCATTTGCCAATCCTCAATTAGCCGTCGCTTGGCTTCCTTTCGTTGGCGAGGGTTCAGAAACGGAAATTGCCGATTTTTCCGGTAGAGCGTTGTGGTTGTCTGGGTCTTGGAATGCCTGGCTTGTGAACGGCGTGGTTCAAAAAATTTCTGGATTTGCCGGTGATTGGCCATTTGTCGAATTGCTTCCCGTTGTTGCCTTAGCTCCGGAGGGCGACGCTTCCGGTTATGAAATTTCTAGCGAGTTGATTTTGAAACATATTTATGCCAGTCTGAATTCCATGGAACATTATATTCTCATTATGATGAGAACCGGGCTGCCGGTGACAACAGATGGTGTAAATCTGGGCAATGGAATTTTGCAGCGGTGGTCATTATATTTAGGTCAACTCAAGCAGGATGTCGTTTCTACATTAATTTCGGCGATGCTGGAATGGATTTCCGGCCATCAGGAATCAGGTTTTATAGTTTTTGAGATCCTGCGAGATTCGAAAGAAATTTCTGTTTTTGAGGGAAAAACAGACGCTAAGGGTGAAGTGATTGAAAATATTGGCTCGATTTTTGAGCACGAGAAAGAGGTATCTCTTAGCGGATTACCATTGCAATGGCATATGCGTAAGATTCCAGGATGGCCATTAGCCCTGGAGCAAGGAGTCCCTGTGATTTGCGCGCGAATGGAAAGTGATGATTCCTATCGCGTACTGCTGTTGCTGGCTAGACTTTATGGTAGAAGGTTCCGCAATATTCTATTTCTTTTCAACCACGAGGAGACATACCAGCTTTGGAAAACCCGAATGCACCATAATTTACCGGTTACAGGAACCAAAGGGGCCAAGGGTTCTTCGCCCGAGATACTATGGCCGACAGTCTCCGATAAGGAGATCCACATCCTTCCCGATTTTCTCTGGAATCAGGATCGCTTCTGGGATACAGGGGCGCAGGTGAAACAGGGGCGAGGATATGCGTTATTCGGCTGGAGTTTCTGCTATTTCATCCTCGATGCTATGGGTCTGCGGAAAAAAATATGGGATTCCCTGTTTCCAAATCTGAATATTTTCTCGAAACTGCCCATCACCTTTCCCGTTAAAGAAGTTATTGATTCAAAAAAATGGGTCAAATTCTGGCATGGCATTGTCGGTGATGCTACCCTGGAAAGTCTTGGTGTTGGCGTTTGGACCTTTTCCAATGAGATGCACCAATGGCATACATTCGGACCATTATCTGAGTTGCTTGCCGAACACTCTCTGTTGCCAATAGAGTATGAAAATAGCAAATTGTCACAGTTTTTGTTGATCTATCCACAATTATGGAAAAGGGTAGAGATAAAAAATTTCTTTTTTGATCAGAGCCGGTTAGCGTCCTGGCCAATTTGGGACGCTAAAGTCGCCAAATATCTGCAAAAACTAAGAGAAGTCTGGTTTTTTTAATTAACTATAATTTTCGGAAAGTAAATATATGAATTATCACAGAAGCATGAAATTGAATATCCTTCAGATTGCGGTTATTGTTACAGCAGTTATGGATTTAATCTATGCAATTTTTTTTCTAATAAACCCCGATGCTCTTTCCCGTTCTTTTAACCTCATAATCAATCAGCCAGAGGATTTATTATGGCGGCAGTTATTAGGAGCATTTTTTCTTTTTTCGGCAATAAATTTTATTCCTCAGCTTTTTGCGCCTGTCCTTTACCGTTTTTCGATCTGGATTTGGAATGTAGCGCGCCCGGCTCTAGTGGTTTTGATTCTCCTTTTTTCTTCGGTCGGTGAAAGCAGCGGGCAATATGGATCGTGGGTAGCTCAACAGGATTTCTTTTATTATACTTTTTTGATCTATCTGATTCTGGCATTGGTTCATCTGGCTATGCTTGTGCTGACACGTGCTGAAGCCAGGGAGGCAAAAAGCCTGGGATGGGAATAGCGGCTAACACCATTTATGAAAAAAAATTACAGAAATCTGGTGCTGCGCCGCTTATTTGACCAGGTAGATGAGCGTAATTTTATTCTGGCTGGATCAAGCCCGCTTTTACAAAGAGATAAAAACGGAGAGCTATTTGTCGCCATAACTGAGGAGCTTCTTGCTGCATTAAAATTTCTCCTGCGCGGCGTAAATACCATTTTGCATTGCAAAAAAGCAAATTTTTTTTTCAACGTAAATGATGGCCGACGAATTTCAATCCGCAATCACCAATTTGAAATCTCGGATTTGGAATACACTGTAATCAATGAAGCTACTGTGCGCAATGAAATTTTATCGTACCGGTATGGCGAAACTGTTTTGAATAGCTTAGGTCAAAGCCTGGGCATAAGCGATGAAACGATGATATGCGTACCTGTTGGGCTGGATGGCAGCGTTTTTGGTGCGTTACTCTTTGCGCAGCCTAAAGCTAGAGAACAATTTAGCGAGCAAGATGAATTTTTTTTGGAGGCGTTATCCGAAACTTTTGCTCTTTTCTTTGACCATTCCGCAATTATGGACCAAGACCAGCGATTGTACTCTAATTTTTTTAGCACATTGCTTTTCTTGTTGGAAAAATCATATCTTTTCCAAAGCTTAAACCGAAATCGAGCTACACTGGAAGAGGTCATTAAGGTTTCTAAATTAATTAATAGTAGTACAGATATTGAATCACTGCTCCTTTCTATATTAAATTCGGCAAAACTTGTTCTCAATGCGGAGTCCTCTTCTCTTCTTATGATTGATGAAGACAAGAATGAGCTCTATTTTAATAATGTGGCAGGTGAAAAGGAAGAGGAATTAAAGGACATTCGCGTACCTTTGGGGACAGGCATTGCGGGAATTGTTGCCGAAAAGGGTGAACCTCTTATTATAAATGACGCTCCGAATGACCAAAGAGTATTTAAGAATGTTGATTCAAAAACGAATTATATCACTCGAAATCTCATCTGTGTGCCGCTGCGAGTTCAAAAAAAAATTATTGGAGTTATCGAAGTACTGAATAGCAAAACTAGATCACAGTTTACAAAGGCCGATTTGAATTTATTTATGTCCTTTGCTGATCATGCGGCTCTGGCAATCAACAATCGTGATCTGATTGATAATTTGCAGTCTGCTAACCTTCATCTAGAAAAAAAGGTAAACGAATTATCAACATTATTTCGAGTTTCAATGCTGCTTGCCGAGAGCAAAACAGAGCAGGAAATTTTTGATAATGTTGTAAGAATCATCTGTGAAAAGCTGAATATTCGCTGCAGTGCGATTCTGGTGCGTGACAATGAAAAAAATTATTTCAGGATATCCTCCCAATATGGTTTGCCTTGGCAGCTTGCGGAGGCTGGTACTCTGGTGACAAACGATGCTCAATTTTTA
This sequence comes from Leptospira biflexa, assembly GCA_020720805.1. Lineage (GTDB taxonomy): Bacteria > Spirochaetota > DYNZ01 > DYNZ01 > DYNZ01 > DYNZ01. The sequence continues at coordinate 12,479 of DYNZ01000010.1, forward strand.
GAGTGTATGCAGAGAGGAAAAAGTTTGCATTGGTATTACGCGGATGAACCGCGACCGAAATGGCTGGAACCTGGTATCGCGCGTAATAGCTTTTTAGCTTTGCCTTTGCAGGCTAATAAAAGGAAATTTGGTGTCATAATCTTCTCCGATAAGTTAGATGGCAGTAATTTTCTGAAAGAAGACAGGGAAATCATTCAGACAATCATAAACCAGATAACAAAGGGCTATGAAAATATTTTACTTAATGCTGATTTGATAGAAAATGAGGCTCTTAAGCGCGAAATCGAAACATCAAAAAAGATTCAGACCGCGATTTTACCGCATAAAATTCCAGAGATTGGCGGTTTGGACATGTATGCCATTTCTGAACCTGCATTGCAGGTAGGTGGGGATTTTTATGATTTTATAAAATTAGGCGAGGGTAAGCTGGGAATCTGCATTGCTGATGTTTCTGGAAAATCTCTGCCCGCAGCCCTGTTTATGGCTTCAACGTCCAGCATTATCCGGACATTGGCGATCAACCTGCCGTCACCCCAGCAGCTTCTTCAGGATGCCAATGATCTGGTTTACCAGAATAGTCAATCAGGAATGTTTGTTACATTATTTTATCTCTCCCTTGATATTCATGAGATGCAAATTCAATTCAGCTCTGCCGGACATGACAAGCAGATTTTACTACGCAAAAATGGGGAGATACACTTTTTGCAGGCAAAGGGGGCTCCCCTTGGAATCTTGCCAAATGAGCTGCATGGCGCTTTTGGTATGGGTTTTGCATCTATTGAACAGGGTGATATTCTCATTTTTTATACAGATGGCGTTATCGAAGCAGTTAACAGGGATGCAGAAGAGTTTGGTATGGAGCGCTTTTTGGCAGAGATTCAAAAAAATCGCAGCAAATCAGCACAGCAAATTGTAGAGAAAGTTTTTCAGGCGGTAAATACATTCGCTGGTTTAGAGCCGCAATTTGACGATTTCACGATGGTTGTCGTGCGCATCCTGTGAGGCTTTTGATATACAAAATGACTTGACACCTTTCTCCCAGGCGCGCCCTTGACAAAAAGGCCGATAATGCTGGAATTCTTTCCTGTTCATGGAAACAATATGGCTTCCTCCAGGTCTAACAAAAGTTTATTATACCCAAAAAAAAGGCAATGCTGACTGGACATGAGTGCACTAAAGCGAATGAATAAAAAAATGACCCGGGGAAAAGTCTTTCAAATATCCCTCCTGATGATCGCCGCAGGACTGGTTATAGGGCTGGTTGCGACGAATGCGCAAAAAATCAATTATCCCTTTGCGGGTCAGAAAATTGCCAAAATTGAATTTCAAGGATTAAAAAATACCGATGAATCCGACCTGAAGGATATCCTGCAAGATTATGATATCCAGGAAGGAAAAATATATCAACCCTTCCCCTTGAATGAAGCCGTCAAACAGATAATTCTGAAAACAGCGGTTCGTTACATCAAAGTCGACGCGGAAAAAGTTGTCGGTGCTGACACAGGCATAAGGCTGCTTTTTCTTTGCAAAGAAAGACCTAAAATCAAGAATATTAAATTTCAGGGAATGGATGAATTGTATGATACTGAGCTTAGAGAAGCGATTCCTTTGAAAGAGGGAGAAATATTAAATGAAAAATTTCTTAGCGATTCAAAGCAGTTAATATTAAAAAAATACCAGGACGAGGGGCTGTTTCTTGCTTCCTTGCAGATTGAACGCATACTAGATGCAGAGAAAAATACCCTTGATATTATTTTTAAAATTGATGAAGGTGAAAAAGTCAAAGTTCAAAAAATCGAAATTTCAGGTGCGGAAAACTTAAGGGCAAAGGATCTCGTCGGTGCCATGGAAACCTCCGAGGACGGTTTTTTTACGGATGGTTCGTTCAGTAAAACAAAATATGAGACTGACAGAATAAAAATTCTGGATTACATGAAAAAAGAGGGTTATCGCGACGCTGAAATTGTTTCCAACGTTAAAGATGAGGTACAGTTTGTCTGGCTGGATCGAAAAAAAGAGACACGCGGTTTGAATATTCATATAAAAGTAAAAGAAGGAAAAAAATATTTTTTTAATTCATACAAAATTTCTATCGAGGAGACAAAGGACGCCTCCGGGAAACCAGTTCCTCCTGTATTTACGACCAGATACCTGATGACATTGATGATGCTGTCAACACCTGGTGAGGTATTTGATGAGGAGAAATATCGTAGAGACCGACAGTCGATATCGATGATGTACGCTGGGAAAGGACATATTTTTACAAGGGTCATACCAACCAATACCTATAACGACAAAGAGGTCGTCATAGGGAAAAAAAAGTATGCCCCGGGCACGTTGATCTCCATTTCCTTTGTTATAAAAGAGGGGCCAGTAGCGAAGGTTGAAAATATCATTATCAAGGGAAATAAAAAAACCAAGGAAAAGGTGATTCGCAGGGAGATCCTGATTAAACCGGGTGAAATTTTCAACTCATTTAAAATCCAAAGAAGCCGTGAACGAATCTATAACCTAGGCTTTTTTAAAGAGGTTAATCTTGACGCTCGTCCTGGTAGCCGGGAACCTATGATGAATCTAGTTATTGATGTGGCGGAACAGCCGACAGGAACCATCTCCCTGGGTGGTGGTTACGGCACTCAGTCGGGTTTCTCCATTTTTACGGAAGTGGCAGAAAATAACCTGAGGGGGAATGGACAGCGTCTGAGTGGTCGTTTTGAGTACGGACCTTTGCGCAAGCAAATCCAGACTTCATTTTCGGATCCATGGATAATTGATTCTATGCCAATCTCGTTTTATGTATCAGCCTACTATCTGCTGCGTACCTATCCGGTTACCTCCGTGGCGCCAGGATCCAATGTTGATGCTGAGTATGATAAATCGATTCTGGGGGGAACGATAGGCTTTGGTTACCGTTTCTGGGTTTTCTGGGGTGCCAGTATCCGTTTTAACGTGCAGCGTTCGACTTCGTTGCGCGCCACAGGTGCTGCCGCAGATGCGGTTTTTCAGCAGATTGCCCTGGGACCGCAGCTGCGCAATTCGGTAACAACAACCTTATACCGTGACAGCCGGGACAATGTATTCAATACAGTCAATGGCCTGAAAACACAAATGGCTTATGAAATTGCAGGATGGTGGGGCGACGACCATTACACCCGGTTTTCCCCTGTTGCGGAGTACTATTTTTCCCCTTTTCATCTGCCTTATTTGAGAAATTATCCAACGGTTTTGATGTTCAGAATGTCTGGAGATTTCACCTTCAAACCGCTATGGGAAAAAGCCAACCAACGTCCGGATAACTATTTGGTTGAGCTGGATGATAAATTGTATGTCGGCGGCGTGGAAACTGTGCGAGGTTGGGATTTTGTGGATTATAACTTTTCCAGTATGGAGCTGCAAAAGAGCTGGGTGGATGGGGGCGATCACCGCATCCTTTACGGTATGGAGTATCGGATCCCCATTGAGCCGTCGATGTTATGGTTTGTCGGATTTGTCGATGCCGGCGCGCTGTGGGATGCTTATCCAACCTCGGCCAGTACTGTAGATTTGGGTCAGCCGTTGACACGGGACAATATCTCCATGAAGCATTTTGTCTACTCTTACGGTTTCGGAATTCGCGTTCAGATTCCGATCCTACCGATTCGACTCTATCTGGCGCAGCGTGTGGTCTATGAAGGAAAAGACGTGAATGGCAATTACCACGGCTATTATGGCTTTAAAAAACTGGGAGAATTGAATTTTGTATTTGGTATAGGGGATTTCCGGTACTAAAAACTATGAAATTAACAGTAGATGCATTGCTGCAGTTAGTGGATGGAGAGTTACTCCATAGGGGGTTACCTTCTTTGGAGATCACCGGCATTGGATCGCCAGAGAAGGCAGGTTCAGGAGATGTGGTGGTATTGCAAAAATCGTACCAGTTTCACCCTTTTCCGGAGCGAAAGCCGGCTGCAATTATCGTCCCTGTGCCGGTAGAGGGCGGCTATCCGACTGATGGGCTTGCAGGGAGCGCTCTCATTCAGGTGCAAAATCCCAAAATCGCTCAAATACGGATTTTACAATATTTCGATCCCAGGAACTCTCGAATTGGTCAGGGGGTTCATCCTCAGGCTATCGTGGATCCAAGCGTTCAATTGGGCAAGAATATCACAGTGATGCAGGCAGCGGTAATCCTGGAAAATGTGATTTTGGAGGATAATGTTATTATCTATCCCCATGTTACAGTTGAAGCCGGAGCAAAAATTGGATCGGGATCCACTCTCTATCCTGGTGTGGTAATCGGTGAGCGCTGCGAAATAGGAAAAAATAATGTGATTTACAGCGGAGCTGTCATCGGTACTGACGGTTTTGGATATTATGATGATCAGGGAATCCGCTACAAGGTGCCTCAAATCGGTATTGTGCGCACCGCTGATTTTGTAGAGATTGGAGCCAATGTCTGCATTGACAGAGCCACGATTGACGAAACCTTTATAGACGAAAATACCAAGATTGACAATCTGGTTCAAATTGGGCATAATTGTGCCATAGGTAAAAAGTGCTATATCGTTTCCCAAGTGGGCATTTCTGGTTCTACCACCCTGGGGAATGAGGTGATCCTCGGTGGCCAGGTGGGAGTTGCGGACCATTGCCGCATAGGCGACGGTGTGATCGCCATGGCGCAAAGCGGTATTCCTAGCGATTTGCAGCCTGGTGAAAGGGTCTTTGGTACGCCAGCAAGGCCAGTTAAGGAGAGTCATCGAATCAATGCGGCGTTGCCACAATTGCCAGCTCTTGTGAAAAGGGTAACTCACCTTGAAAAGAAAGCAGAGGAGATAGAATGAGCATACATCCAACAGCAATCATTGACGCGAATGCCAAGATCGATCCTTCCTGTACCATTGGCCCCTATGCGGTTATTGGTGCTGAAGTGGTCATGGGCCCCGGCAATAGCGTCGGCGCTCATACTGTTATGGAGGGACCAACAATTATCGGCGAGAATAATAAATTTTACCCAAGCTGTATGATTGGACTAGACCCCCAATCGACCGGTTTTAAGGGCGAGAGGTCAACGGTCATTATCGGCAATCAGAATACTTTCAGGGAGATGGTTCAAATTCACCGTTCCATCTATGAAGGGGGAAAAACCTCGGTAGGTAACAACAATTTTATTATGGGAAATTCACACATTGCCCATGACTGTACTGTACACAACCAGTGCATTTTTGCCAATGGCGCCACTCTGGCCGGTCATGTAGAGGTTTTTGACCGGGCCTTTCTGTCCGGTTTCGCGACCGTGGTGCAGTTTCGTAAGGTTGGAACGATGGCATTTCTTAGCGTGCACGCGCGCATCGTGAAAGATATCCCTCCTTATGTCTTTTCTATCGGTGAAAATGGAGATATCGCAGGTCTGAATATGGTTGGCCTGCGCCGTGCTGGTATCGATGCAGCCAATCGGAGAGAGATCAAAAAAGCCTATAAACTCTACTTCCGTTCGCACCTTTCGCTGAACCAGGCTCACAAGGCTGCGGAGAGTGAACTTGATCTGCAAAACCCCTATGTCAAGGAGTTTGTAGACTTTATTAAAAACAGCAAATGGGGCATTCCCAGGGCCATGCAGGAGACTGAGGATTTAATGGCCCATGATGCCTGAAATTCTGCCATATCCAGGGGCGTTGCTGGCGCTGGATATAGGCACCGTACGCATCGGTTTGGCAGTTTCAGATGGATTGCAGATCTCACCGAATCCTCTCCCATTTTTATCTGTCAAAGGGATGGCTGATGAGGGTATTGTTCGTGAGGTTGGCAAATGGGTCTCTGCTCGGGGAATCGTTGGGCTGGTGATAGGTTTGCCCCTGAGTCTCAATGGCGATAAAAACGATCATGCGCGCCGGATCGAATCCCTGGCAGGAAAAATGGCGCAATCGGTCGGTTTGCCTGTGGCATTGGTGGATGAGAGGTTTACCAGTCATGAAGCAGAATCTTTGATTCGAGAAAAAGGATATCATTGGCGGCGAAAAAAAGAGTTGGTTGATAGTATTGCCGCTTATCTGATTCTCGAATCTTATCTTATGCAGAGATCTCAACGCGTATAATTCAGAGTTTGCGCTTCTGCTTTTTTTACTCTTGACGCGTTGTGGGTAATTTTTTCCTTGAGGATATACTCGAAACACTTTGGTTCTCGGGTTTTATGCTGGCTAAAGGGTGCGTCGACATCGCTGGCATTGCCTTGCGATATCCGAAAACCAAAATGCCTTTAGTATAATTGAGATAGGGATTTCTGAATTCAGGAATTCCAGAATGGTTATCAATAATTATTAGGAGTGTTTATGTTTACAGGACTATACGGTGTAGCGTTTGCCATGGCCCAGCAGGGAGATAAATCAGCTCAGGGGGCAGGCGGTTCTCTAGGTATGTTTATTCCCTTGATTCTTATGTTTGTAATTTTTTACTTTTTACTGATTCGTCCAAACCAGAAGCGCGAAAAAGAGCGTCAGAAGATGATTACGAATCTGGCCAAAGGAGACAAGGTCATCACATCTGGTGGAATTTATGGATTGATCGCAGAGTTGAAACCGGAAGAGAATAAAGTAATTCTAAAAATTTCCGATAATACTAAAGTGGAGTTTGCTAAAAACGCAATCACAGCGAAAGTTGATTAGAATATAAGGGATATATGGCGAAATTACCGCTTTTTTTCCATGCAAAAAAGAGCTCTCCTCAACGCCCAAGAGCAGCGACGGGAAAGCGATACATCGTGCTTTTGTCGCTCCTTGTTGCTGTTTTGGGTCTGCAACCGGTTTTTGCCACTGAACCTCTGGATCAGTTGTCCGACGCGTTATTTGAGCTCCTTGCAAAAAAGCCATCTTTGAATGCACGTTCAAGCGGTGCCCGTCAGGGGTTGGAAATTGTTCCCGGCAATGATCGTTACTCTATAAATGAACCTCAACCCAAGCCAGTTGAGGTTGTCAATCCTCCTGCCAGCGTTCCCATCGAAAAGATGCCGGCGTTTCCAAAAGAACCAAATGTGAAGAAGATAACGTCTCCGACCTTTCCTGTTCAAAAACTTCAAAAAATGGAAGAGACCCCTAAGGTGGCTATACCTGCGAAAAAAAGTATTCCCCCTAAAGTGGTAAAAAAAAGTCAGCCAGTCAAGGTAGATAACGAGGCGACTTCGACAGAGAGGAATGTCAGGCAAAAGGGTGAAAAAATTTCTGCTAAAACAAATGAAACCCCGATTCTTCATCAATTGGCTCTATCCAACGCCCCCATGACAATTGATGGTGCTACGCTTGCAGTTGCCACAGAGCTCTACTACCAGCATCTCAGCGCGCACCCATTGCTTGAGGAGATGAAAGAGAAGGCCAGCCAAACCGAGCAACCTAAAATAATCAATGCAACAGTTTTGCCAACCACGCTTTCTGATCAGGATCCTGCCAAATCCATTAAAGCACCAAAGGAAGTGTCTCATAACTACCTTTTTTTTAATATTTCTAAAGATAAGTTTGACTTAATACTCAAAATTCTACTTATTGGCGCAATTATTATCCTCTTTATCTGGGTAAGGTTCAAGAAGCGTCATCGGGTCAGCGGTCGCTACCGACACCGCTAACGACCTTCCGAAAAAAACAAAGAGGCTCCCGGATTTTCCAATCTTCGGAATTCTGCCGGACTTACAAAGCTCTAACCGTTAATATTAGATCACGAAGGTACCCATGTTCAGATCACTGCTACCGAAGTTTATTATTATATTTTTTGTTTTATTATTTTCAGGCATCCTCCTTTATCCAACCGTAGGTCCCAAGACTATGGTGGTTGAATTAAGTACAGGAGCCGAACAGGCGCGGATTGAAACAATAATCTCAACCTACCAAAAGGAAGGTTTTGAGATTATTGTTCGGAAAGAACCCCTCAAAATTGCCGGAAGTAAACATCAGGAAAGAACTGTTTTAGAATTCAGCAGCTTTCGGATTACCCTTGCTTTGGCAAATGCTCTGCGTATCTATCCCGAGGTCGAAAACATCCGCATGACCAGCAGTTGGATTGAAAAGTTTTTGCTGGCCAAGCAGATCAAGCTTGGTCTTGACCTGCAGGGCGGTATGCATCTGTTGTTACAGGCCGATTACCAGGATGTTATCCGCAAGTTAAAAGAGGATAAAATTGCTACCTGGAAAAAAGAGAATTATGACAGCAAAGGGAAGGAACCTAAAACCAAAGGTGGACCAACCGTTGACGATGTGCTGGTTTTGGAGCCAGGTTTAACTGAGACTGAAAAAGCACAAAGGTTAGATCAATGGAAAAAGGATCGCCAAACCACCAGCCAGCCATCCGAAGCTTTCCAGAAATTGATTGAGGCTGATAAAAAAAATAAAGTAAACAAAGGTGAGCCTTTACCAAAGACACCAAAAACGGAAAAAACTGTTCGGGAGCCGATTGTTCTAGAGTTGTCTGAAGATGATGTAAAAAAGACCAAAGAGCAGGTCATCGTGCAAGCGCGCGAAATTCTGAATAAACGTATTGATAAAACAGGTGTAAGTGAACCAAGCATCCGTGTTGTCGGATCGGATAGCATTGAAATCCAGCTTCCGGGTATTCCCAATCCGAAGCAGGCCAAGCAGATGATCGGCAGTACGGGAATGGTAACTTATAAAATTGTTGACCGTCCCGCTACGGATGAATTGGCCAAAAAAATTAAAGATATTCCTACAACCCCCTTAACTGATAAAGAGTATACAGAACTTAGGGATAAGTCTCTATCCCTTCTCGCCAGCAAAAAAAGCAAAAGCGGAAAAGCGCTCGAGGTGGTTTTTCTTTTTCGGAAAAATAAAGAAGGAAAATACATCGCGGTTGATCCTTATGTCATGGAGAGTGATGTCCGGTTGCAGGGAGATGATATCGACAAAGCCTGGGTCGGCAGTACGGATGAATCCATCAATGCAGTCCATTTTCAATTAACAGCCAATGGCGCGGATAAATTTGCAGATCTGACCGGCGCCAGCAAAGGGCGGCAGCTTGGTGTCATTATTGATAATCGCCTTTACTCTGGCCCGCCCTCCATTCGCGATAAGATAGCCGGCGGCCGCGCCTATATCAGCGGCGATTTCACCAAAGAGGAGGCTGATACTCTTGCCTCTATAATCAATGAAGGTGCTCTGCCAGTTAAATTATCTATCATCGAAGAGAGAACGGTAGGTCCATCTTTAGGGATTGAGTCAATAGAGTCCGGCTTGCAGGCTGTTGTGCTTGCCTTTGGTCTTGTTATCATCATAATGTTTTTTCGCTATAAGGCCTCAGGTCTCATAGCCACCTTTGGTCTGTTTTCCAATTTCCTAATGTTGGGAGCACTGTTATCATGGTTGGGAGCGACACTTACCCTGCCAGGTATAGCCGGTTTAATTTTGACCCTTGGTATGGCGGTCGATGCGAATGTCATCATTTTTGAGCGCATACGCGAAGAGCTGAGAAATGGAAAATCGGTGCGGGTAGCGATTTCAGGTGGGTTTGATAAGGCATTTTCGACGATTTTGGACTCGAACCTGACAACATTGATTGCTGCGCTTGTGCTGTCCCGGTTGGGCACAGGTCCGATTAAAGGATTTGCCGTAACGCTATCCGTTGGTATTGTGTCCAGCATGTTTGCGGCACTTTATATTTCGAGGTTTATCTTTGACCTGATAGCAGCCAGAAAAAACCTTTCAAAATTAAGTATATAAACGCAGCAACGCCAGGAATGATAAATAGGATCTTATTATGACAACTCATGAAGCAAAAAAATATCCATTTTCTTTTATAAAATGGAGAGCATACTCTTACATCTTTTCCATCGCATTGATGGTTGTCTTTGCGATTCCCTTAGTTACCGGGTCTCCAGTGAACTGGGGGATTGATTTTGCCGGTGGAATCAAAATGCAGGCAAAACTCCCGCAAAATCTTGGTTTTGACAACTTAAAAGCTGCAGTGAATAAAATCGGCGTATCCGCAACCATTCAATCTGTTGGCACAAAGGATAAGAATGAATACCTCATCTCAATGGGTATTTTACAGGAGCAGATGCAGGAGTCACTAATCCAGCGTTATGCACCAGCGGAAGAGAAAAAAGAGCTGTTGGACAAACTAAAATCCAAACAGCCCTTGGATGTCGTCTCCTTGCTGAAATGGTCCATGGAGGCAAACCTGTTTCCTGACGGCAAGATTCCTAAAATTCAGGAAGAGCGGATTGATTGGCAGAATTCCGAAAGCGTTGGTCCTGCGGTAGGATCTATGCTGCGTAAGGATTCGATTAAGCTTTTTTTAATCACATCCCTGTTTATGCTTTTATACCTTGCCTTTCGATTTGAGTTTAAGTTCTCTGTGGCAGCAATGGTTGCTCTAGTGCATGACCTGATCGTGGTTACTCTTTATATCGCCTTAACAGGTGTTGAGATAAGCGTACCGGTATTGGCCGCTTTGCTGACACTGCTGGGATATTCGATCAATGATACCATTGTTATCTTTGACCGCATTCGCGAAAACAATACCCTTCAGACCAAAGCTCCCTTGATTGAAAATATTGACAACTCTATCTGGCAATCTATGTCGCGATCCTTGCTGACCTCCTTGACAACCCTTGTTGCTGTGATCGCGATTTTAATTCTGGGAGGTGAAAACCTTCGCGGGTTTTCCATTACGTTGGTTTTTGGTTTAGTGATCGGTACATACTCGTCGGTTTTTGTGGCAGCACCGATTTTGTACGATTGGGATAAACTATTTTCTGGTAGGAAAAGCAGAAGAAAGCCGATGGAGAGCAAATACTCTGTTTAAGACTTGGGTTGTTTTTGTATTTGTCATTATTTTGACATTTTTGTTCTTGAATGATACAAAGGTGTATGCAAATGAGAATTTGTCTGCGCCTTATCTTCTGCTCCAGGGTTCGATTCGGTTTTTTCAAATTTGGATTTCGCCTCAGGATGGAGCAACCTGTCCGCGCAAGCCGGTTTGTTCCCGGTATGGCCGTCAAGCTCTGGCGCGCTACGGTTCGTTGCAAGGTACAATACTGGCAGCGGATCGGTTTTTACGCTGCCACCCCTGGCAGGATAGTGCTGAATTTGTTGACCCGCTTCCCAGGTCATTTGTCCCCAGCGCTGGAATTCGATAAATTTATTTTTTACGATTCATAATGAGTATGCGTTTTTTTGCCATATCCTTGTTTCTGGTTGAGTTGATCTGGCCAGTTGCTGGTTTTTCTGAAGATATTCTGAATCCGAATAAAGCGCAGCAATATAATTTTGCCAGAGCGCTCTACCAAACAGGACAATTTGATGCATCTGCGGCCGAGTGGTTGCGGTATATGATTTTTTTTGCTGATGACAGCAACTCAGGACGTCGTTATCTTCTCAGCTCTCTATATTTGTCTCAAAATTCTCAGGCAGCGGAGTTATGGTTAGCAGACAATAAAAAAAATGATCCAGGTTATGATTACGAACTGGCATTTTTTCGATATCAGAAAAAAAAGTTTCATGCGGCCTGGCAGTTACTTGAAGCTGCATCATCCAATTTAATGAAAACTGATAAAAGTACTCTTTATCCCGAACAGAAATTTATTTCTGATTTTGCGGCGTTGCGATTTTGGTCTGTTTTTTATGCCGCTGGAATTGATTTGGCTGAAAAAAATATTCCAGGACAGGTCGATCAAAAGAGAGTCCGCCAACTTCTAAAGCAGTTGAAAATGGCAGAAGCAACAACCAGCCTTTGGGGAGGAGCCGCTTCCGCTTTCATTCCTGGTCTTGGACAGATGATCCATGGCAGAACATCGGATGGTTTTGTCAGTTTGCTGGCTGTTGCTTTAACTGGCACTTTAACCTGGCTCGCTTACCGCCATAATGAAAAGGAGCTATTTTTGAGTATGGGTCTTTTATCTGCCGCGTTATATAGCGCGAATATCTATGGCGGTTATCTTGCCCCTTACAGGAGCGCACAGCGACAACAAAATCATCTAAGAACCGCCCTCTCCGAGCTGATCCCCTTACAACCGGCATTTCTTATGTCCAGGTAATGCGGTCAGGCGAATGAACAAGTCGGGACTCTGGATAAGATACTGGCTTTTGGTCTCATTTGTGGGGATCTTACCCATCTTAGGCCAACCGCTGTTTGCCCAGGATAAACCACAAATAGCGTTGGCTCACTCTTTGGAAAAAATGGGACTCTGGTCTCAGGCCGCTCTGGAGTGGCAGCGTAGAGCCTTTTCAGCTCCGAACCATTTCACCTACTGGGAATCGATGCTTTTTTATCATCGCGCACTTTTTTTTTTCAAAGGATCCAGGGATGTTGTTGCCAGTTTAAGTGGACAGCGCGAGATCGAATTGCTCGTGCTGGCGAGGAGAGCTCAAAGCACCACCTTTCAACCTTTATGGATAGCGTGGCAAAAAGAGGCAGCTTTGTATCTCTTCATGGATTATCAATTTCATCGATCCCTGGGTCGTCTGCGCGAAGTCTGTACTGACAAAGCAGACAGGCTCTGTGTCGATGGGTTGGCTATAAACCAGGAGATGATCGCTTTTCTGGAGAGTCCAGATGGATATATGCGCCGCAGCCATAGTCGTTGGTTTAGTGCCTTACTGGCTTTCTTACTACCCGGCAGCGGCCATCTTTATAATCTACGCTATGAAGCGGCCTTTCTCCACGTTGCTACTGTCTCAGGTCTGAGCTATCTCTCCTGGCATAATTGGCAAAAAGAACGATTTGTAACATCAGGATTTAGTTTTTATCTTGCCTTGCTGTTTCATCTCCACAATATCAGAATAACGATTAAAAATGTTGATGAATACAATGAAAAAATATTGCAGGATAAACATCGACAATTGCAGATGCAGTTAACCAGACATTTTGTCTGGTGGCCGGATGCACGGTAGAGAGGCGAGAATCAGGTAGGTCTATGCAAGCACAGGAAGGAATGGATCAGGTCTGGATGGATCTGGCCATTGATATATCAAAGGAAGCGATTGGTCTTTCAAGCCCAAATCCTCCCGTCGGCGCAGTCGTTGTCAAAAATGGCAAAGTAATCGGAAAAGGGTTTACCCAGCGGCCAGGAGAGGCCCATGCGGAGGTTATGGCTATCGACGAGGCTGGTGCTGATGCCGCAGGCGCAACTTTATATGTCACATTGGAGCCCTGTTCCTTTGTGGGCAGAACACCAGCCTGTACAACGTTAATCATAAGTAAAAAAATTGCAAGAGTCGTCATGGGAAGCGTCGATCCGCATCCCCAGGTTTCCGGAGAGGGTATGCGTCAATTACGGGAGCAGGGCATTCAGGTGGATCTGCTGCAATCAAGAGAAACGGAATGCCGCTCTATCCTGTTTCCGTTTTTTTCATCGTTAGGGCATAATGAAAGCAAAGCCGCAAAACCTGAGTATATCATGAAGGCGGCATTAACTTTAGATGGATTTATGGCTACCAGCAAACATGCAAGCCAGTGGATTAGTCATCCTTATGCCAGATTACTCGTTCATCGGTTACGAGCTCTTTCAGATGCGGTGTTGATCGGCGATGGCACAGCCGTACGCGACAATCCAAGTTTAACAGTTCGTCTTGATCCTGAAGATGAAGCGCAGATTATGCAAAATGTGTTCTATCCCGGAGGAGTCAATAAAAAGGACTCCTTTGTCAGAATTTTGTTGAATGACCGGAGCAGCTGGGCATTGCGCAAGAGAAATCCTGTCAGAATTATTTTGGATCCAGCTTTACAGACTCCTCGCAACAGTCTCTTATTTCAAACAGCGTTAACCACGCCAACCTGGGTCTTTATAAGTTCCAAAAAAGAGAAAAACCTGTTAGGAAAGATGGATCGTCTTTCTAAAATGGGTGTGAAAATTTTTTCACTACCGCCTAAGGGGCGTGGTGTAGATCTAAACGCGCTCAATGAAAAATTATTGGAATTAGGGATTATCCGGGTACTGGTAGAGGGTGGACCTCAAATTCATAAAGCGTTTCTGGAAGAAAATTATTATGATCGCTTCTTTCTTTTTTATTCTCCGAAGTTTATAAAAGGGGCAGACGGGTTTTCTCTGTTTGCCGGACGCGGTGTGAAGCGGATGGAACAGGCATACCGTTTACCCAATCCACGTATGGTGACGATTCCTGGTTTTCATAATGCCCATAATCCCTGTTTTGAAAAGAATTTTTTAGTCACAGGAGCCCAAAACAGTGTTTACCGGATTAGTTGAGGAAACAGGAAAGATTATTGCGCGCATACCTTCGCCTGGTGGGTCATTATTTCATGTGGAAGGTTTGCGCGTCTTGGAGCAAACTGTTTTGGGGGACTCTATCATGGTGAATGGTGTTTGTCTGACCGTCACGAGATTGGAACCGCCGCAATTCCAGGTCTTTGTTTCAGATACCACGTTATCCTCAACAACTTTTCACTGGCTCAATCCAGGGACTATTGTCAATTTGGAGCGCGCCATGACTCCCTCGCAGCGATTTGGCGGACATATCGTGGCTGGTCATGTGGATGGCATGGGAAAAATTCGACAACTGGATCAGAGGGGTAATATTTTTCTTTTGCAGATAGAGGCCTCTACGGATATTCTATCTGGATTGGTGGATAAAGGCTCGGTCAGTCTGGACGGTATCTCGCTAACAATCACGAGTGTATCGTCTAATTATTTTACTGTTACCATTATACCGGAAACCTGGCAGCGCACAAATTTACGAAATCGAAAGATAGGAGACCAGGTGAATATTGAGGTGGACATTCTGGGAAAATATGTGACAAAGGCAGTCGAGCGCCTTATCGGATCAAAATCAAAAATAGATGATCAGCTATTACGGGAGGCCGGTTTTCTTTGATATACTATTTGCAATGGACTTTGTGCCAAAAGGACACGGTTATGGCATTGTCCAACCGGTCACTTGTACTGAGCTTGTCGAAGTAAATCTTGTGCTTTGGTTCGACATCTCGACAAGCTCGATGCATCGCAGGCTCACCATACAAGTTTATCGAAGCATCGATGCTTATTGGTATAGTTTACTCAGCTAAGGGGATCAAGTTCGCTCATGATAAGGCTTTGAAAATCCTTATCATTCATAATAGTAAAAAATCTTGATAAGCTGGCATTTGTAAATATTTTTAGGGTTGTATCCGATAGTCCTACAAGAACCAGCTCTTTTTTGCGTGCTCTGATTTCACTGAGTAATTTAATGAGTAGGCCAATGCCCGAAGAATCAATAAATTCCATCTGCTGTAGTTGAAGTACGATCCGTTTTCTGGTCAGGTTCATTACTTGGCCAATTGCCTCTTCTAGGCGATTTTTTGTGTAGATATTCAGCTTTCCGATGATATGGAAAATATCGGTATTTCCCGATTGTTCATGCTGGATTTTCATGGATGCAATCTCTGCACAGTAGGAATTTCTATAACATATACTCGAAACACTTTGGTTCTCGGGTTTTATACCAATAAGCATCGAATTTGACCGGTTGGGCAATGCCATAACCGCGTCCTTATCGACCTTGGGTCAGCTCTTCTCCATCCGTGGAGTCGCTGACACTAGTCCATCCGTGGACGTCGCATGAACAGTTGCAGGACAAAGTCCATTGCAAACAGTAAATACTGGCTAAAGGGTGCGTCGACATCGCTGGCATTGCCTTGCGATATCCGAAAACCAAAATGCCTTTAGTATATATCACAATGAGGACAAAAGTGAATTCTTTGCGATTTTACGCAAACGATTTTTTATTTTGTCAAGGAGGGTAGGAATGACAGCTTTTTCTGGAGGTAAGTGCCATGAATTTACTGAGATGCAACCATTTACAACCATGGCCCTGCCCGCCACAGCGAGGTTTTTTTGCCCCATTTTCCATGATGATGAGATAGTTCCTGTTTTACAGCAATTTTATAAGGATCAGCTTCCCATTCAGATACTTGGCGGCGGCAGTAATACAATTTTTTTACAGGATTTTCCGGGTCTGGTGTTACAAATCAAAACAACGGGAATCGAAGTGGTTTCAGAAACAGCTCAGGATGTGGTTGTTCGTGTCGCCGCCGGCGAGAATTGGGACTCTTTTGTCAAGTATAGTCTGCAAAGAGAGTGGTTTGGTTTGGAAAATCTGGCTGCTATTCCGGGAACAGTAGGAGCGGCTCCTGTGCAAAATATTGGAGCCTATGGCAGAGAGGTGTCACAGTTTATTGAAAGGATAGAGGGAATCGATTTAGACAGTTTTTGCCGGAGAGATTATACGAAACTGGAGTCATCATTTTCCTATCGTGACAGTATTTTTAAGAAAAAGGTATCTGGACGTTTTTTAATTCAACAGGTTCTATTCCGTCTCAACAAAAAAGAGATTTTAGATACGAGTTATCCGGATTTAAAAAATTTTTTTAATTCCCCAGAGACCAGCCAGGTTAATGCCATCCAGATCGCTAATGCAATTCGCGATATTAGGTCAAAAAAATTGCCAGCGCCAGAGATAATCCCCAATTCAGGTAGTTTTTTTCAAAATCCTGAGGTTACTGAGGATGTTGCATCTGCCTTAAAAGAACGTTACCCAGAAATGCCATTATACAACCACCGTCCAGGATATAAAAAAATCGCCGCCGCGTGGCTCATTGAATTTTGCGGATGGAAGGGGCGCTGGCAAAACCATTGTAGTATGTACGATCGCCATGCATTGATTTTAATCCACGATGGCCACGCCTCAGGAAAAGAGCTGTATCATTACATGACAGAAGTTATAGAATCGGTGTTTCGGGTCTTTCAAATAGAATTGGTGCCAGAGGTAAACATGATTGGTAGGTTTACCTGAGAATCAGGTTGGCCTGGATCGTTACCCCTCAAAGGTAAGAACCAATTTTTCCTCTTTGGCATCCACGGTGATTCTGCCCCCTTTTTGGAGAGTGCCAAACAGGATTGCGTCGACCGATGGGTTTTTAATCTCCTCCTGAATCAAACGGGACATAGGTCTGGCGCCAAACTCTGGACTATATCCTTTTTGGGCCAGGTATGCTACAGCAGCCTGGGTAAGAGTAATGGAAATTTTTTTAGGTTTCAGCTGTATTTCCAGCTCTTGAAGCTGTTTTTGGACGATTTTTATAACGATCTGTTCGTTCAAACTGCCGAAGAGAACAATATCGTCCAGCCGGTTTCGAAATTCTGGGCTAAACTGGCTCTTTACAGCCTGAAATGGATCACCCTTCAGCGATCCTGATTTTCCAAATCCGATATTCCAGGAACTCATCTCTCTGGAGCCGACATTGGAGGTCATGATGAGAATCACATTGCGAAAATCTGCCGCCTTACCAGTATTGTCTGTGATTGTGGCATGATCCATAATTTGTAATAGAGCGTTGTAGATATCCGGATGAGCCTTTTCAATCTCATCCAATAGCAGCACTGAATGGGGTTTTCTTCGGATCGAATCCGTAAGCAGGGCTCCCTGGTCAAAACCTACATATCCTGGAGGTGATCCCAGCAATCTTGAGATGGTATGTTTTTCCATGTATTCGCTCATATCAAAGCGTATTAACTCCAGGGAAAGTTCTCTGGCAAGTACGCGGCATAACTCCGTTTTGCCGACTCCGGTTGGACCAATGAACAGATAAGAGCCAATGGGCTTCTCTACGTGACCCAGGCCAGCACGATGCCTTTTGATGCTGTTTACGATTTTGGAGATAGCGCTTTCCTGTCCGAAGATATGACTGTTGAGCGATGTTTCCAACTGTTCCAGTTGTTCTTTCTCCTTTTGGCCTGCGCTATGCACCGGAACCCTTGCCATTTTTGAAATATGCTTTTCAATATCTTGAATACTGATCATTTTTTTTTGCTTCTGGTAAAGGCTGACAGAGGCACCAATCTCATCCATCACATCAATAGCTATATCAGGCAGGTATCGGTCTGAAATATATTTTTTGGATAGCTCACATGCCGCTTGCAGGCTTTTTTTGGTATAGATGACGCCATGGAAATCCTCGTAAGCCTCTTTGAGTCCCTCTAAAATTTGCACAGCCTCAGCGATGGTTGGTTCGGGAATATCGATTTTTTGAAAGCGTCGCGAGAGTGCGCGATCTTTTTCAAAATGCTGTTTGTACTCTTCGTGGGTTGTAGAGCCGATACAACGTAATTTGCCTGACGCAAGAATTGGTTTTAGAATATTGGATGCATCCAGGCTGCCGCCCTGCACGCTGCCTGCTCCTACAATCGTGTGGATTTCATCGATGAAGAGAATCGCCTTCTCTTTGGCCTCCAGGGCCCGTATAATCCCTTTCAGCCGCTCTTCAAAATCTCCCCTGAATTTCGTTCCTGCCAGCACTGAGCCCATATCAAGGGCATAGACCTCATAACCCTTGAGTCTGTCCGGAACCTTACCATCGGCAATACGCTGCGCTAACCCTTGGGTAATTGCGGTTTTACCGACACCTGGATCGCCAACATGGATTGGGTTGTTCTTTCTGCGTCTGCATAGAATTTCGATGGTACGCTGGAGCTCCTCTTCACGACCGATCAGGGTGTCATACTGTTCCTGCTTCGCTTGTTCTGTCATGTTGATGGTAAAGCGTTCGAGGAATTTTTGAATATTCTGCTCACGGGAGGCACCATCCTCGCCATCATCCTCCTGTTCCGGTTCTGATAGGGAATCATCGTGGAAGGTATCGAGCTTGGAGATGCCATGAGAGATAAAATTGAGGATGTCCAGTTTGGTAATCCCCTGCTTTTCCAGGAAATAGGTGGTAAAGCTCTCCTCTTCATCAAAAAAGGAGACAAAGATGTCCCCAATGGATATCTCTTCCTTTTCGGCGAATTTGGCATGGATAATGACTTTTTCCAGAAGCCTCTGGAATGAGAGAGTCTGGATTGGTTCGGCCTGGCCATCCTGTCGAGTCTCCATAGAGCTTAAATGGGAGTCTACCTCTTCCAGCAGCTCTTCCAGGTCGCCGCCTGTGTGCAGAATCAGCTCTTTGCCTTCATCCGTTCTGAGTAGGGCGAAAAGTAGATGCTCGGTAGTAAAATAGGTATGGTTTCGAACCTTAGCTTCTTGAAAGGCCTCGTTGAGAGCCTCTCCTAAATTAGCGTTTATCATTGAATTAAAGTTTCCTTAGATTTTGTAAGGTTACTTAGGCCGGCTCCATACTGCAGCGCAAAGGGTAGCCCGCCTGCCTTGCCAGTTCATGTACCTGATCTATCTTGGTTTCCGCAATAGCTTTGCTGTAAACACCGCACTGACCCGCACCCCTGTGGTGTACATCGAGCATGATTTTTGTTGCAACCGAAATCTCCTTTTGGAAAACAGTTATTAATACAGAAACAACAAACTCCATAGTAGTATAATCATCATTGTGCATTATCACCCTGTAAAGGTTTGGTTTTTGCACCTTACTCTTATTTTTTATTTGGACATTGCTATCATTTTCATGCTCATTCATAACGCAATCAGCATCGTAAAGGGTCAATTTTATTGCAATATTCTTTTATTCCGATTGACGCCAAAGCAAACCTCTCCTTTTTTCTTGAAAACAAAAAAAGTTAAGTCTATGCTGTATAAACTCGCAACACTTTGGTTCTCGGGTTTTATACCAATAGGCATCGATTTTGACCGGTTGGGCAATGCCATTACCGCGTCCTTATCGACCTTGGGTCAGCTCTTCTCCATCCGTGGAGTCGCTGACACTAGTCCATCCGTGGACGTCGCATGAACAGTTGCAGGATACCCTGACTGCATGGCGTTGCCTTGCGTCGGGTAATGCCAGGTCGTGGTATTACCAACGTCCTTTTGGCACAAAGTCCATTGCAAACAGTAAATACTGGCTAAACGGTACTTCGACATCGCTGGCATTGCCTTTCGATATCCGAAAACCAAAAAGCCTTTAATATAATATCCTGGTATCATCCAAAATAAAGGAGTTATATCATGATGAAGGATTTTTTTAGGCCCTTAATCCTGGCCTTAGTTGTTATACCAGTTCTCTTGTTCCGCCAGGCAAATCTTTTTGCAACAGGGTTGATCGTCAATCCCCAGCAACTGATCCTGCAGCAAAATTGGTATCCCCAGCTTTCAGCGAGCAGTAGTTTTAGCCAACAGACAGGAAATCTGGATTTAATCGCTTTTGATTTGGGAATTACTGCGCAATATGCTTCAACGGAACATCTGGCGCTCTTTATCGGAGAACTTTCCTA
Source organism: Leptospira biflexa (assembly GCA_020720805.1). Taxonomy (GTDB): domain Bacteria; phylum Spirochaetota; class DYNZ01; order DYNZ01; family DYNZ01; genus DYNZ01. The sequence continues at coordinate 32,601 of DYNZ01000010.1, forward strand.
TGCGGAGCAATCTGGGAAAAAATATGTAAATCAAACAATGGAACATTTTCGCTATGTCAACAGAGTAAATCGAATTTTTTTTTGGGAGGTCATTGGTCAGCACCAGTACCATGAATTTCGGCGCATTGATCTTCGGGCGCTGGGTGGTACGGGTCCGCGGTTGAATTTTTTCTTCGGAAAAACATTCGATTTAGCGATAGGATCCTCCTACCTATACGAGTACAACCGCAACAGCAAGGGCGAATACTCCGATTCCGGAAACAAGAGGTTTTTGCATCGCTGGTCAAACTATCTACATGTAGATATCAAATTTTCGGAGAGTATGAATCTGAACTCGACCTTTTACTGGCAACCAAGCTTTCAGGAGTTCGAGGATTATAGGCTTTATTATAATATTAATCTCTCTATGAAATTTAACGAACTTTTGTCCTTTGATATCAATGGCGGGGTGATTTACGACAATCGACCTCCAGAAACTGTTGAATGCAGGGATACAGTTTTAAAAACGACGATAACCTTAAAATTGGCGGGCAAAAAGCCAGGATCCTGAGATGAGCTATATACTCGAAACACATTGGTTCTCGGGTTTAATACCAATAAGCATCGAATGTGACCGGTTGGGCAATGCCATAACCGCGTCCTTATCGACCTTGGGTCAGCTCTTCTCCATCCGTGGAGTCGCTGACACTAGTCCATCCGTGGACGTCGGTCGCTCCTGTGACTTCCTGTCACCCGCGACACTCGTGCATCCGTGCACATCGCATTGACAGTTGCAGGATACCCTGACTGCATGGCGTTCCTTGCGATATCAGAAAACCAAAATGCCTTTATAATAGAAATCGCTCCTAAAATATTTTTCCAACTTAAAATTATTTTAAAGAATCATTAATGAAGTTGTTCAGTTTTTTTCCGAGGGAATATCGTGTTTTTTTAATCGGTAGAGAAAAGCCTTTCTCCCGATCTGTAAATTTCTGGCTGCCCTGGCAATGGAATAGTCCGCCTCTTTTAAGCTGCGAGCCAGCAGCTCCTTTTCGATCTTGGCAAAAGAGATACCCTCCTGGGGAAAGGGCAGGGTGCGCAGCAGCTCATGCCATCCTTTCACATGAGTTATCATACCAGAGGGAAGGTCTGGAAGTTGTATGCGGCGGCGGTGGTAAGATATCCATGTCAAAGTTAGATTTTTTAATTGAAGATAAGAGAAAGTGGAGCGCTGGTTCAGTAAATTTTGGATTACGGAGTTGGCGATATCCACCTGACCTTTGGAGTCCAGCTCTTTTAGGTATTGATCGACCATGGAGGGGATATCGAAACTGCGATCTGTAAGATTGGGTATCTGGATCCAGTCAGCCTGACTGATCAGCCGCTTGACGCGGTTAATCATCGTTGCGCTGTTGCCTTCGAGGTTCCAGATCACTTTGATCCCCTGTTGAGATAACTGGTTGCTAAAACTAACCCATTCTCCGAGCTCATCGCTGCGAATTTCCGGAACCTGGGTGAAGAGAATAGTTCGAATGGGAGCTTTGTATAGGTCATCGGAGGTGAAGGGCGGTCTGGTATGGTTTTCCAGCGGCAGACGTAGAAACAGAGAACCACTCGAGGTGGATCGCCATTTGTGGATCAAATAGGCAAGATCGTCTCCTAATGACCCGGTATTGCCAAGAATGCCGGTTATCTTGGTTGCATTACGGGCTAGATCAAAGCTCGCTACTAGGTTGGAGGCCTCCTCCGATTCTCCAGATAACAGAGGAAAGGGGGCAGTTTTGTTATCCACAAAAGGAGCGTAGAGGCTCAAAGAGCGCAGAATAAGTCGATGTTCTATAGCCTCCAAGATCTGCACTAAATGCGCTTCGCCAAGCTGCCAGAAAAATAGAGCATCAAAGAGAATCGTTTTGTCTCCGCTAGTTAACGGTGAAAGTTGATCCCCTTTGTTAAGAATACTCAAATTTTTAAGTAATTTTTTTTCCGAAAGGGTCTGTTCGCTCTCCAGATAGATAACACTAAAGATCTGGTTTTCTGGTTGATTGCTTCGCCATACGCGCAGCCGCTCTCGCGTGTCTTCCGGGAGATAGGACCAGATTCCGGAGTCGATGATAACTAGATGCCAGGATTGGTTTTCAAGTGCTCTGAAAAATGAGTAATTTTCTTCGTGAAACGAAACCGTTTTATTTTTTGCTGTAAAGGTCTGAAAAAAGGTTTTGACAGCTTCCTGATCCGTCAAGATCAACCAGCATAAAAATGGAGCGTCCTTCATGAACCTGCGGCATCTTTCCCAGAGACTCTAAACTGAAATACCGTTCTGCCTGCCTTTATCTCATCCCAATTCACCATCTGTTTGGGTCTTACCAATTTTTTTTGGTTCAAAAATGTTCCATTTTGGGAAAGCGTATCAAAGAGCATAAAAGTGCCATTGACATTTTTTATCTTAAAATGGAGTGGGGAGAGATAGGGGTCTTGAATTGTGATAGAGGCATCATCGTCCCTGCCAATCGTTGTCTCTATGTAATATAACGCGAAACGCTTTTTTTGTAAAGCTCCATTCATGATCTCCAGGAAGGCGTCACTTTGCACAACAAATTCATCTTTTGATGCAGTAGCTGTTGCTGGTTTGACCTCTTCTGTGGCGCTCATTTTCTCGGGCAGGCGCAAAGAAAGAGGGGGTAGCTCTTCTGTCAGAGCATTATTGCGCACAGGAACCTGTTTTTGCTGCGGAAATCTATCGCTATATAATTTTTGATAAGCGGCAACATCCTCTTGGCTGCTTTTGCTGTGATACGGGTAAGGCATTGGCCGCGTTGATCGATCCTCACCGGGAACAGAGACCACTGTCATCTGGCGTCGCCGCAGCAGTAGAGACAACAGCACAACAAAAAAGAGGAGAAAGAGAGCGAATAGCACTGATAAACTGATCCAGGGAGATTCCGTTATCAAATAGGGAATCCAAATTTGGAGGGGCAAGAGAATGGCGAGGTCTCTCTCCCATTGGATTCGGTTATGTTGTACCATAATGGTTAGTTTCTGCTGCGGCCAAAAAAGCCCCGGAAAATCGCGCAGGTTGATTTCGAGATCCTGGCTGTAACGCTCCATAGCTGTCCGAATTGGGGTAAACTCTCGGACGGGGATATTAGGTTTGGAATCGTTAGCGGGAACCACCTTTGCCTTAACAGTTTCCACTGGTTTGGCGGCATTCTGAAACCACTTGCTTAGGTAATCTGTGAACTCCTGAACCGGACTTGGTTCTGGGAAAATTTTACCACCTGTAGCCAATACCGCATGCCCCAGGGATTGAAGCAGCGGATGCCTGCCAAAACTATAGAGAGCTATTGAAATATTTTTTTCCTGTGCCTTTTTGACAATATGATCCAGGTCGGTATGGCTGCCTCTGTCAATTCCATCCGTTAAAATAGCCATTAGGTCTGGCTTTCGTTGATGATCCAGGGCCTGAAGCATCGTCTTGTAGAGGTAGGTATTCCTTTCGGACAGAGGTGCATGCTGAAGTCTTTGCGATATGGTAGATTCGTTGTCAGAGTAGAGGGCGGGGAGATAGACATAATCACCAAAGGTTCCAAAGCAGATATCGACACGTGAGGATAATTTCCGGGCAATCTCCATTGCGATTTGCCTGGCTTTGTTGTAGCTCATCTTTCCCATGGAGCCTGAAATATCCATCAGCAGCATGAGCCGCGGTTTTTCCACAGCGGTTGGTTTGGGCTGCAGCTCCGGGGGTGTTGGCTTATTCTCCTCTTTTGCCGCGATAGGTAGAAAAATGCTTTTATAATGGTTGCCATTTACCAGAATGGTGGTTTGAAACAGAGGCGGCCTCTTTGCCGGGTCAGATGGTTCCAAGGGTACCTTTTCGATAGCTCCGCTAATGGTAATCGGAATGCGGATCATAGGAAAGGCGTGGTAATCGGGATTTCCTGTGAATATTTGAAATTCTGGCGCCAGACCAAGAGCTGGTGTCTGCCGATCGCTCGCATGAACGAGAGTGAATAAAAGTAGAATATAAAGGATTCGTTTCATTATTCTTGTTGAACCGTAGTAGTATATTATATCCTGTTTGCAATGGACTTTGTGCCAAAAGGACGCGGTTATGGCATTACCCAACCGGTCACTTGTACTGAGCTTGTCGAAGTAAATCTTGTGCTGTGGTTCGACAGGCTCACCATACAAGTTTATCGAAGCATCGATGCTTATTGGTATATACGAACACTTGCACAGGTAGCCAATTGGCAACTCATGCTATAATTATCGGAATGAAGAATGCAGAACCAGGATAGTTTGCAATGGTATATTTGTCATACGGAACCGCGAGGGGAAAAAATTGCGGAAAAAGGGTTGGAGCGGCTGGGTTTTCTACCGTTTTTGCCGAAAATTCAGAAGCTGCAGCAGTGGTCAGATCGTAAAAAGTTAGTGGAGTTTCCTTTATTTGGCGGATACATCTTTCTTCAGGCGGATATCGATTCGATCCAGGCGCGGCGGCGGATTTTACAAGCTCCGAAAATAGTTACCTTTGTGCGACATCATGGGCAACCTGCAGTAGTACCTTCTGAAGTTATTCGCAGTGTGCAGATACTGGCAGCAGAGTGGAATGACGGTTTTACTGTTGAGGGGGCAAATGCAGCCTCAGCGCTAAAAGAGGGGGATTCCATTTATATCGTTGATGGCCCTTTAAAGGGAGTTCATGGCGTCCTACAGCAAAAAAAGAATTTTCCCAGGGTTCTCGTATTTGTTGAGTCCATCGGCCAGGGTATCTCATTTGAGGTAGATATGCGCAATGTGATGAAAACCGCAGCAGGTGAGTAGTCACTTTTGGGGCGCATCGAGATAGACTAAGCAAAGAATCAATATTATTTGACAATTCCCTGTTACCTGTGCTTTTGGTTGTTTCTGGCTTGGTTGCGGACATCAAGCTAATTTAAGCTGAGTTTCAAAAAAGATTGGGACTCACCAGGCGAAGCTATGCCCGCATTTTGGTATATCTGGAAAAGAGGTTCCAGGGATACGGTAATCAACACCATATTAAAAACGGAGTATATTCTATGCGTTTTATCGATTTAAAAACCCAGTACGAAAGAATCCAGGATCAGATCCAGGCTCAGATCAATAAGGTTCTGGATCATGGTCAATACATCCTTGGCCCCGAGATCGGAGAATTGGAGAAGGAGTTAGCTTCATTTACAGGCAGCAATCACGCAATAAGTGTTGCCAGCGGAACCGATGCTCTCCTGGTTGCGATGATGGCTCTGGATCTGAAACCTGGTGATGAGTTGATCACGACGCCCTTTACCTTTATTGCTACTGCAGAAACGATGGCATTGCTGGGGGTTAAGCCGGTATTTGTTGATATTGAGGCGGACACCTACAACATAGATGCGACAAAAATTGAAGCCAAGATAGGGCCTCGCACAAAGGGCATTGTACCTGTCAGCCTTTTTGGCCAGGTTGCAGACATGGATGCTATTAACGAAATTGCTAAAAAGCATAAGCTGTTTGTCATTGAGGATGCAGCTCAATCCTTTGGTGCTTCGTACAAAGGGAAGAGATCGTGCAACCTCTCTACAATAGGTGTCACCAGTTTTTTTCCGGCTAAACCCCTGGGTTGCTATGGCGACGGCGGCGCCTGTTTCACAAATAACGAAGAGCTGAAAGATAAAATGGTCATGATTCGCAATCATGGTCAGAAGGAAAAATATTTACACCATGTGGTTGGAATCAATGGCCGCCTTGATACGTTGCAGGCCGCGATCCTTTTGGAAAAATTAAAACTTTTTCCAGAGGAGATAGGCCTGCGAAATGATGTGGCGGCCCGTTACGCCGCTAACCTGCGACCTGAGCTGCACGCGCCTGCGGTAAAATCGGAACGAATCAGCGTCTTTGCCCAATACACCTTGCGACATCCCAATCGCGAATCCATTCAGAAGAGCCTGCAGGATAAGGGCATTCCTACTGCGGTCTATTATCCGATTCCACTGCATCTGCAGCCTGTTTTTTCTGGATTGGGTTATAGGGCGGGAGATATGCCTGTTTCAGAAATGCTCAGTAAAGAGGTTTTCAGCATCCCTATGCACCCTTATCTGACCCAGGACGAGCAGGCGGAGATCGTGCGCACTTTAAACGGTTTTTTTTAGAATCAATAATATTTTTTTAATTTTTCGTAGATGGGAAATATACAAATTTATTTCATTTTTTTTTTAAGAAACCTCGGAGAAAAATATCGTATACGAAAGGCATTTTGGTTTTCGGATATCGCAAGGCAATGCCAGCGATGTCAACGCACCCTTTAGCCAGTATTTACTGTTTGCAATGGACTTTGTGCCAAAAGGACGTTGGTAATACCACGACCTGGCATTACCCGACGCAAGGCAACGCCATGCAGTCAGGGTATCCTGCAACTGTTCATGCGACGTCCACGGATGGACTAGTGTCAGCGACTCCACGGATGGAGAAGAGCTGACCCAAGGTCGATAAGGACGCGGTTATGGCATTGCCCAACCGGTCACATTCGATGCTTATTGGTATAAGACCCGAGAACTAAAGTGTTTCGAGTATATCTTTCCCGATCAAAATTGTTTAGGAACCTCTATTGCTTAGGAATCAATAAAAATCAGGCAGGAGTAAAGAATGAATGTTTGCGTTGTGGGAACTGGTTATGTCGGTCTAGTGACTGGAACCTGTTTTGCTGATATGGGAAATAACGTCTGGTGCGTGGATATCGACCAGAAAAAAATTGAAAATCTAAAAAATGGGATTATTCCTATTTATGAACCAGGATTGGAAGAGATGGTGAAACGTAACCAGAAGATGGGGTTGCTCCAGTTCACCACAAAGATTCAGGAGGCTCTGGAGGGATCACTCTTTGTCTTTATTGCTGTCGGGACTCCGCCAGGAGAGGATGGATCAGCGGATCTCCAATATGTCCTGCAGGTAGCCAGGGATGTAGCCACGCATATGAACTCCTACAAGATAGTCATAGATAAGTCAACAGTACCTGTGGGCACAGGTGAAAAGGTGAGGGCAGAGATGAACCGCATTCTACAGGAGCGTGGTTCAGCTTTGGAGTTTGATATTGTCTCCAACCCCGAATTCCTAAAAGAGGGGGATGCCATCAATGACTTTATGCGGCCCGACCGGATTGTGATCGGTACGGATAACGTGCGCACAGCGGAGTTCATGCGTGAACTCTATTCGCCTTTTACCCGCAATGGACATCCGGTTATCACGATGGATATTCCCTCAGCGGAGTTAACCAAATACGCAGCCAATGCTATGCTGGCGACCAGGATTTCGTTTATGAATGAAGTTTCCAGGTTGTGCGAGGTAACCGGTGCAGATGTGGAGATGGTTCGTAAAGGCATCGGCAGCGATTCGAGGATCGGTATGCCATTTCTCTATGCCGGATTGGGTTACGGCGGTTCATGTTTTCCCAAGGATGTGCAGGCCTTAGCACGGACGTTCAAGGAGAAAAAACTTGATTCCTTTGTTTTGGACGCGGTGGAAGCTGTAAACTTTGGCCAGAAAAAAAGGTTGGTCACCAAATTAAAGGCCTATTATGCGCAACAGGGAGAGACCTTGCAGGGAAAGATTTTTGCGGTGTGGGGATTGGCTTTCAAACCCAATACGGATGATATGCGTGAGGCTCCGTCTCTGGAAACGATCCAGGCTTTACGCGAGGAGGGGGCGCTCATTCGCGCTTTTGATCCGGTGGCAATTGTCAATGCCCGTAAGATTCTTGGCGATGAGATGATTCAATATGTTGAAGATCATTACGAAGTCCTCAAGAATGTAGACGCCCTGCTACTGGTGACAGAATGGCATATCTTCCGGAAGCCGGATTTTGAAAAAGTCAAATCGTTGATGAAACATCCGGTTGTGTTTGATGGGCGCAATCAATATGAGCCAAAACTTATGGTTGAGCGGGGCTTTCGATATTTTCCCATCGGCAGATCGATCTGAGATTTGTCTGCTGGTTCATTCCAAAGGAGCGGCAAAAAATGTTACAGAAAAAAAAGATATTGATCACTGGCGGCGCGGGATTTATTGGATCGCACTTATGTGAGAGGTTGGTCGAAGAGGGGCATGAGGTTATCTGTCTCGACAATTTTTTTACAGGTTTTAAACAGAATATTGCACATCTGATCGGCAGGCCAAATTTTGAATGGATACGCCATGATATCACAGAGCCGATCAAATTGGAAGTAGACCAGATTTATAATCTGGCCTGTCCGGCGTCACCGATTCACTATCAGCACAACGCGATTAAAACAATTAAAACAAATGTACTCGGGTCCATTAATGTCCTTGGCCTCGCCAAGCGTGTGAAGGCGCGGATTTTACAGGCTAGTACCAGCGAGGTCTACGGCGACCCGCACCAGCATCCGCAGACAGAGGAGTACTGGGGACATGTCAATCCGATTGGTATTCGCTCCTGTTACGATGAAGGCAAACGGGTAGCTGAGACCCTCTTCTTCGATTATCATCGCATGAACAAGGTGGATATTCGTGTCATTCGAATTTTTAACACATACGGACCGCGTATGCATCCCGACGACGGCAGGGTTGTCAGTAATTTTATAGTGCAAGCGCTGCAGGGAAAAGATATTACCGTATACGGAGACGGGTCTCAGACACGTTCGTTCTGCTATGTAGATGACCTTGTTGAGGGTATGATGCGCATGATGAATCAGGATGGTTTCCTCGGGCCGGTCAATCTTGGCAATCCGCATGAATTTACCATCAAAGAGCTGGCAGAAATTGTGATCCGCAAAACAAAGAGCAAATCCAAAATTCAATATTTACCTTTGCCTTCTGATGATCCGCGCCAGCGCCGTCCCGATATCAGTCGGGCCAGAGCGCAATTGCAATGGGAACCTAAAATTGCCCTCGAGCAGGGGCTCGATAAAACCATAAGTTATTTTGCCGCGGCACTATCCTGAGAAATGCCACAAGAAAATTCTTTTTAGTTTTCAAATGAATAATCCACAAGAAAAAACAGAAGGGCAGGAGAAATATGATCTCGATATTTATGCCCAGGCAAAAAAGTACAACCGGCTCCTTTTTTCGTTTGTAAGACCCTATTTGCAAACAAACTTTGTGCAGAGTGTTCTTGATTTTGGTTCAGGTGTAGGCACATTCAGCGACATGGTGCGCGATAATTTTCCGGAAAAAAAACTACGGTTGCTGGAGATCGAGGCCGGTTTTGTTGCCAATTTACAATCAAGAAATTTTGATGTGATTACTGACCTGCGTCAACTGGATGACGCCAGTCAAGATTTAATTTACAGCTTCAATGTCTTGGAGCATATAGAAGATGATTTGGCTGTTGTGCGCATCTTGCAGCAAAAACTGAGGCCAGGTGGCACCCTATTTACCTTTGCCCCGGCATGCGAAAAGGCCTTTAGCGGATTGGATACTCATTTTTTGCATTTTAGAAGATACAGCAAAAGTAGAATGAAATGGCTGGCGCAAGAGTCCGGCCTGGAGCTAATTCGTTGGCATTTTTTTGATTCGCTGGGGTTGCTGTATTTGCTATTGTCCTTAAAAATTCGTGGAAAAGTGAGCACTCCGAATCAAAAACAGGTTCTTTTTTATGACAGCTTTGGGCTACCTGTCAGCCGTTTGATGGATCTGTTCTTTTCGAAAATTTTTGGAAAAAATCTGATTTTCATCATGCGTAAAAAAAAATAAAATACTTCAATAAGAATTACTTTCGAACATTGATATACTCGAAACACTTTGGTTCTCGGGTTTTATATTGGCTAAAGGGTGCGTCGACATCGCTGGCATTGCCTTGCGATATCCGAAAACCAAAATGCCTATAGTATACAAGTTTTAAGATTGAGAGATTGATTGAGGATATGCCAGCAGCAAAACGAAGCAAAGACAACGACCCGAAAATCCTTTCCATTGTAATTCCCGTTTACAACGAAAAGGCTACCATAAAAGAGGTTCTTGATGCAGTGCAGCAGGTTCAGTTGCCAGCGCCGCTGCAAAAAAAGGAGATAATTATCGTAGATGATTATTCAACGGATGGTACCAGAGACATTCTCCAATCTCTGGTACAAAAAAAAGAGAACAGGAATGTTGTACTGGCCTTTCATGAGATAAACCTGGGAAAGGGCGCTGCTTTGCGCACCGGTTTCCAAAAGGTAACGGGCGATATTACGCTGATTCAGGATGCGGATCTTGAGTATGATCCGCAGGAGTATGGCAAACTATTGCAGCCCATTCTTGATAACAAAGCTGATGTGGTGTATGGCTCCCGTTTTAAGGGAGGAGATTCGCACAGGATACTCTATTTTTTTCATACAATGGGGAATAAGTTTTTAACACTGCTGAGCAATTTATTTTCGGACCTCAATTTGACAGACGTGGAGACCTGTTATAAGGTTTTTCGCTCCGAAATTATCAAAAAAATTTCTATCGATGAAAACCGCTTTGGGTTTGAACCGGAGGTCACGGCCAAATTAGCTGTTCTGGCGCGAGCTAATCAAATACGGATTTTTGAAGTAGGTATCTCGTACAACGGCCGCACCTATGAAGAAGGAAAAAAAATTGGTATCAAGGATGCTCTGCGTGCTTTCTGGGTGATCTGGAAATACAATAGTTCCAAAGCTGCCGTAGTCATTAAATATATTGCTCATGGAGTAGTAGAGGCAATGGCACAGTTTGCCCTGCTGGCGCTTTTGGTGGAACTTTTTTATTTTCGCGGCCCTGTTATGGAAAACATCGCCTTTGCCCTCAGTACGGAGTTTGCCCTGCTGATCGGTTTCTTGCTCCATTCGCAACTGACCTGGCGATTTCCATTTCGGGATAAAAGCCATTTCTGGTTGAAAATGGGACAGTTCCATCTAGTTACCCTGGTTTCGCTCGCTGTGCGTCAGGTCGCTTTTTATTACCTCTCCATCGGTGGTATGCACTATCTTCTCAATACTCTGATCACCATAGCTATAGCTGTGGTGATAAATTTTTTTGGTTACTCGCGTTGGGTATACCGCAGACTCGGAATCGAAAAAGGCCGTTAAAAGAATGAAACATCTTCTGATAGGCAGCTCCTGTTAAGTCCAGGATATTTCGCAATGCCATGGAAAGTCAAATCGTACAAATCTTTCAAAAATATTTTGATCCTGATATCATTTACCTCTTTGGTTCTTATGGTACAGATTTTTATCATAAGGAAAGTGATATATACTGCAAAGAAAGTGCTTTTCGCACTTTCTGGCGTAGTTATCCTGACAGATTTGGTCTCCCCGGGCGAAGCCATGGGGAAAACCAATTTCTTTTCGGTATAGATCTGGCCTATTATGCACCGGCATCATTGAACCTGGAAGAAACTTTTGCACTGCAAACAGATCTAGCCTCTTTAACAGGACGTAGTATTGATCTTGTCTATCTTGGCGGAGCGAGTTTAGTCTTGCAGATGCAGGTCATACAAAAGGGTAAAATTCTTTATAGTTCTGGTTCTGCGGTATTGCATCAATACATCTATCATACTGCAGTTTTATTCGCTCAATATATTGATGATATTGCGATCATTAAGAAAAAAGTAAAAAAGCGCGGCACCATATATGCAGGAGATTATTCTTTCCAAAATTGAATCTATTGAAAAGTGCCTGATACGAATTCAGACACAAATAGAGAATCCTGATTTTGATATTCAGCTATAACAGAGAATTAATCAAGAATTTTTTGTAAAAAAGAAATCCGTAAAAAAGTATCAAACAGAATTTGATGTACAAATTATGAAAATATTGATTACTGGAAGCGCGGGTTTCATCGGCTTTCATACAGCAGTAAGACTCCTCAACGAAGGGCACGAAATTGTCGGGCTGGACAATATCAATGATTACTATGATGTAAATCTGAAATACGGCAGGCTGAGGCAGTGCGGTATCAGCCGTGCTTCCATAGCGGATCATGTTTTATTACAGTCAGAACAGTACCCCGGCTACCGTTTTATAAAGGCAGATCTGGCAGACAGAGAGGCATTGCATTCCCTGATGAAAACGGAGCGCTTTGACCGAATTCTTCACCTGGCAGCTCAGGCCGGGGTAAGGTATTCGATAGAAAACCCCTATGTCTATATAAACTCAAATATCATCGGTACGATGAATATTCTGGAAGGCTGCCGGCAATTCGGGACAGAGCACCTGGTTTACGCCAGCAGCTCCTCTGTGTACGGCTTAAACCGCAAGATGCCCTTTTCTACTGAGGACCATGCGGATCATCCGGTCTCATTGTACGCGGCCACCAAGAAAAGCAATGAATTGATGGCTCACTCCTACAGCCATCTGTATCAAATACCAACTACGGGGCTTCGCTTTTTTACAGTTTATGGACCATGGGGCCGTCCAGATATGGCCTATTATAAGTTTACAAAATCAATATTTGAAAACAGGCAGATTGAAATCTATAACCATGGAAAAATGAAGCGGGACTTTACCTACATTGATGATATAGTCGAAGGTATTGTCAATGTTTTGCACAAAGCTCCGCAACCGAATGATCACTGGAATGGCTTAACTGGCCGGGTTTCAGAATCCAGCGCCCCTTATAAAATTTACAATATCGGCAACAATCAACCAGTAGAGCTGGGTCGTTTTGTTGAGGTTCTCGAAAATTGCATAGGTAAAAAGGCAAATAAGCTTTTCAGGGAGATGCAGCCAGGAGATGTCGAGGCTACCTGGGCAGATGTAGATGATCTGATCCACGATTTTGGCTTCAGGCCGGATACATCTATTGAGGCTGGCCTGGACAAATTTGTAAAGTGGTACCAGGAAACACTGATATAGATGTCAATCCAGAATCTGAATTTATCGTCAAAAAAAACATAATATCAAAAAACGAAAACAATGAAAAGAAGTAAGAAAATAATATGAAAAGAAAAGGTATCATCCTTGCCGGAGGCGCAGGAACCAGATTGTATCCGGTGACTATGGCTGTCAGCAAACAGCTAGTGCCGATATACGACAAGCCTATGATATACTATCCCTTATCAACTCTCATGCTGGCGGATATAAAAGATATTCTGATTATCACAACTCCGGAAGACTCGGCATCCTTTCAACGGCTCCTGGGAAATGGAAGTCAATGGGGAATCAGCATTACATATAAAATTCAGCCCAAACCTGAAGGCCTGGCTCAGGCATTCATAATAGGTGATGAGTTTATTGGATCAGATAATGTGACACTCATACTTGGTGATAATATTTTTTATGGCCATGGTTTGGTCAGCTATATGCAGCAGGCTGGAAAAAAAGATAGTGGCGCAACCGTTTTCGGGTACTGGGTTAAAGATCCGGAGAGATATGGCGTGGTAGCCTTTGATGAAAATGGGGTTGCTTATTCATTGGAGGAAAAACCTCGTGTCCCTAAATCCCATTGGGCTGTGACAGGGTTTTATTTCTATGATAACAGTGTAGTTTCCTTTGCAAAAAATCTGAAGCCATCTGCACGGGGCGAGCTGGAAATAACTGACCTAAACCGGATATATCTTGAAAACCAGACCTTGAATGTAGTAAAGATGGGAAGGGGCATTGCCTGGCTGGATACCGGAACCCATGAATCCATGCTGCAAGCAGGGCAGTTTGTCGAAACCATTGAATCCCGCCAGGGGCTGAAAATTGCCTGTCTGGAGGAGATCGCCTATCATAAGCATTGGATTAACAGAGAGCAGTTGTTGATCATCGCTAAACCGATGGAAAAGAATAATTATGGCAAATATTTGATTAAATTGGCTGAATCCGAAAAATAAAATTATGAAAATCATCACAACACCAATTGCTGATTTGATTATCCTTGAACCAAAGGTTTTCGGAGATCATCGCGGCTTTTTTATGGAAACATATTCAGAACAGAGTTTTAGAGAATCTGGATTGCATTACTCTTTCGTTCAGGATAATCACGCAAAATCCAGTGAGAGGGGAGTTCTCAGAGGACTTCACTTTCAGGGGCCTCCGAAGGCACAGGCTAAACTGGTTCGTGTGATCCGCGGTAGCGTTTACGATGTAGCTGTAGATATACGAAAAAATTCTCCGACCTTCGGTCGCTGGTATGGATTGGAGCTTTCTTCAGAAAATAAGCTGATGTTTTTGATTCCCCGGGGATTTGCCCATGCTTATTGTTCCTTGGAACCGGATACAGAATTTATATACAAAGTGGACAACCTGTATGCTCCGGAATGGGAGGACGGAATCATCTGGAATGATCCTGATCTCAGAATACCCTGGCCTGTTAATAATCCCGTTTTATCTGTCAAGGATCAGGCTTTGCCTTCCTTTGCTGAACTGCGTACACCATTTATTTAACTCTATTTGCAAAATCGAAAAATGGAAATCATTTGAATACAGGTAAAAAATATTTAATTTTCGGCTCTAATGGTCAGCTTGGGACTGACCTCAAGCAGATATTGCAGGAGAAAAAAATACCTTTTTCTGCTTATGACTTTCCTGATGGAGATATCACGAATCCGAAACTGGTAACAGATATTATGCACAAAGAAAAACCGCAGATAATTATCAATGCAGCGGCCTATACTGCGGTTGACAGAGCAGAATCTGAGGCGGATATGGCCTTTGCAGTCAACGCAGAGGGAGTAAAAAATCTTGCTCATGCAGCCGCAGGTATTCCGTTAATTCATATATCAACAGATTATGTATTTCCGGGAGATAAAGAAGGGGCATATTTTGAACAGGATGAAACCGGCCCAAAATCAGTATATGGAAGTAGTAAACTCCAGGGTGAAAGATATCTGAAGGAAATTTCAGACTTTTTCATTTTAATCCGTACATCCTGGGTTTACGGTCTACATGGAAATAATTTTGTGAAAATCATGATCCGACTTATGAATGAGAGAGAAGAGCTGAAGGTTGTGAATGATCAGTTCGGATCGCCCACATGGTCTTTTGACCTTGCCCGGGCGATCATTGATATCTGTGAAGACAGCCAAAAACTGGATCATGTACGCAATCAGACATATCATTATCGAAATGACGGCGATACGACCTGGTTCGGGTTTGCCGAAGAGATTTTTTTACAGCTCAGAAAATACAATCCGCAAATAAAATGCAGGGGTGTAACTGGTATCAAAACAGAGGAGTACCCAACTCCCGCAAAGCGACCAGCTAATTCAGTTATAAATATTGATAGCATATCCACTTTGTTAGGTAGCTGTCCAGATCACTGGAAGGTTTCTTTAGAAAAGTTTATGTCAAAATTATTTCACGGAGATTATTCTTAAATATCCGGAAGAAAGTAATAGAAAAGAAATCGATAGATAATGGTAAATCGGAAAAGAAATATTTTAATTACTGGAGGTGCTGGTTTTATCGGTTCCAATTTTGTTCATTACTGGAGTCGGAAATATCCTGAAGATAAGATTATTGTATTGGA
Organism: Leptospira biflexa; assembly: GCA_020720805.1. GTDB lineage: Bacteria > Spirochaetota > DYNZ01 > DYNZ01 > DYNZ01 > DYNZ01. The sequence goes on from DYNZ01000010.1 coordinate 47,988, forward strand.
TAAACTTACCTATGCAGGTTGTCTCGATAATCTTGCAGTGCTGCTTCAATCCGGCAAAGTAGAATTTATCGAGGCAGATATCAATAACTTTGAAATCGTAAAATTTATTTTTCAGAAATTCCAGATTGATACGGTAGTACATTTTGCAGCGGAAAGTCATGTGGACAGATCGATTACCGGGCCTGAAGAATTTGTAAAAACCAATGTTCTTGGTACTTTTACCCTGCTTCAGGCTGCAAAAAATAACTGGTCTCGAAACAGCAGCATTGACAGCAATCAGTATCGGTTTCACCACGTTTCAACGGACGAGGTCTACGGAATGCTGCAGGACAATGATCCTGCTTTTACAGAGCAAACCCCCTATGCCCCCAGCAGTCCCTATTCAGCATCCAAGGCTGGCAGCGACCATCTGGTAAACAGCTTTTTTCATACCTATGGTCTGCCAGTAACGATGAGTAATTGTTCTAACAATTATGGCCCATTTCATTTTCCGGAAAAACTGATACCCCTTTCTTTAACCAATCTGCTGCGGGGAAAAGAAATTGGAATTTATGGATCAGGCAAAAACATCCGGGATTGGCTATTTGTTGAAGATCACTGTCTCGGAATTGATCTCATAATACAAAAAGGGAAAATCGGAGAGAATTACAATATTGGCGGTAATAATGAATGGCGGAATGTGGATGTCATTGAACTGATGTGCGATACCGTTGACAGGCTGTTTATAGAGAATCCGGTCTGGAAGGAAAAATATCCCGACGCACTGGCATCACAGGGAATAAAATCAAGACAGGCAATCAGGTTTATTGCAGACAGGGCGGGACATGATTGGCGTTATGCAATCAATGCAGGAAAGATATCGAAGGAGCTTGGATATAGTCCGCAAGAAACTTTTAAAACAGGACTCAGGAAAACTATCCAATGGTTCTTGCAAAATGACAATTGGTGGAAGAGAAAAATATTATATTAAGAAAACTCTTTTTGAAGAAAAATTTTATTCAACATTTGTGGTTATGAAGAAAAAATGAAAAAAATTATTGAAACGGGAAAGCAGTTCCTAATATTTTTGATTGATATATATCAATCAAAAGGCTTAATATGGGCTCTTGGCAAACAGGATCTAAAGCAGCGTTTTGCTGGATCATTTCTTGGGATTGTTTGGGCTTTTATTCAACCTCTGGTAACTATTTTGATTCTCTGGATTCTATTTGAGAAAGGGTTTCGATCCAAGCCAGTCCAGAACGTTCCGTTTATCCTCTGGTTATCCGCAGGTATCATTCCTTTTTTTTTCTTCCAGGATGCTCTGGGAATGGGGAGTAATTCAATTTTGGAATATCGTTATCTATTGAATAAGGTAAATTTTCGCGTTAGCGTTCTTCCGATGGTGAAAATCGTGGCAGCTTCCTTGATCCACCTTTTTTTCATTGGAATGCTTGTGTTATTATTCCTTGCATATGGATTTCAGCCTGATTTATACTGGCTACAGATTCTGTATTATCTTTTTTCTTTGATAATCTTTTTAATGGGTGCTACTTGGATGGCATCTGCCGCAGTTGTGTTTTTCCGTGATGTGGGTCAATTAATTTCAATAGTTTTGCAGTTTTGGTTCTGGCTGACACCGATCTTTTACTCTCTCAATCTTTTTCCAGAACAATATCATAAAATTTTGAAATTAAATCCGATGTACTATATTGTCAATGGCTACCGAGAAAGCTTAATTGATAAGATCTGGTTTTGGGAACATGTTAATTTGACCATATACTACTGGATAGTAACTTTAATTATGTTTGCCTTTGGCGCTATATTTTTTAAGAAATTGAGGCCGCACTTTGCGGATGTTGTTTGATAGTCGTATAATCTGCGTGTTTTCTTCAATATGCTGAAGATCAAATTAGAAGAGCTTCTGTTTCTATCGTGAATACTATTGCCGACGAATTTGGAGGATTGAGAGGAAATAATGATGCAGATGGTCTTACCCAAGAACTTTTAAACAAAGTAGCCAGGAGTATCAGACGAAAAAAGAGAAATGAAAAGCAGCCCATTATCGTAAAGGAAAATGGGTTTCTGGTTCGTATAGATAATAACGGAGAACGTACGAAAATAAAAAAACTTGTGCATGAAACCACTAATCCGGTTTAGGATATTTGCCGGTCCCAATGGATCCGGAAAAAGCACACTATTTGGATACCTTAAAAATATGATAAAATCAATACGGGTATTTATGTAAGTGCCGACAGAATTGAGGAAGATTTATAGAATCATGAATCTATTTGAGCGAATCAAAAAAGAGTGCTTTTGGGATTATGATGTTACGACTGAAGAAATCCAACAGTATTTTATATCAGGTGATCATAAAAAGTTTTTATTTCAAAAAATTTTATTAAACAGCACACATCTTTTTGAAGATATGGAACAGTTTGAGAAAGATGATCTGAATGAAATGATAAATGAATATCGTGTACCCGGCTTCAATGGAGAGTTCTGTGCAAGACGAAAAAACCTGGTTGAAGTTTTTTTTCTGGATAAGCCGCTTACGATTCAGGAGCTGCAATGGCTGCAATAGATTATAGCACATTGTATGCACTCCAGGACAATGTGATGAAGGCCATTTTCGAAATGGAGAATATTTTTTACCTCACAGGGGGTACATGTCTTAGTCGTTTTTATCATGAGAAGAGATACTCGGATGATTTGGATTTTTTTACGCAAATCGCAGATAGATACAGCTTTTCGCTTAGAAATATTAAAATTGAGCTGCAGAAAAGATTCAACATTATAGTGGAAGTCGAGTCAAAGGATTTTGCCAGATTGAGGGTAGATGATATACTGCTGATTGATTTTGTCAAAGATATTATATATAGATATGGAGATATTGTTGTCACTCCGGAAGGCTATTTAATTGACAATATTCTAAATATATTAGCCAATAAAATAACAGCTGTCATAGGAAGAGACAATCCAAAAGATATTTTTGATATTTTCTTAATTGCCTGCTATCATACATTCTCCTGGAATGATATATTGCATGCGGCTCATAAGAAAGCTGGCTTCAGTGACGAAGAGTTAATTGTCCGTTTGAAAGCATTTCCTTATTCACTGCTTCATAAAATTAAGCTTAAGGATGATAGATTTCTGGACAGTTTTGAAATGGAGCTTCCAAAGCTAATTGATGAGATTTATAAAAAAACAGAACATAAGGCAATCATATGCGTAAAATAATACACCACCACTGCGAACTATAAAAAAAACCATAAGAACAAAAGACTACTATGATTATACCAGCAATTACTGTAAATAATATTTCCAAGGTTTACAAACTATACGATCACCCCAAAGATCGCTTCAAGGAAACCTTTCATCCTTTTCGTAAAAGATACGGCCGCGATTTTTATGCGCTTAAAGATGTCAGCTTTGAAATAAAGAAGGGGGAGACAGTCGGTATCATTGGCCGCAACGGCTCCGGCAAATCCACACTGCTTCAAATTATAACAGGCGTTCTTACACCGAGTGCCGGGTCAGTCCAGGTTAACGGACGCATATCAGCTCTTCTGGAGCTTGGTGCCGGCTTTAATCCAGAGTTTTCCGGCGTGGAAAATGTTTTTTTTAATGGACAGATTATGGGTTTTTCCCGCGAAGAAATGCAAACCAAGGTCGATGATATTCTTGCCTTCGCGGATATCGGAGAGTTTGCCTATCAACCGGTAAAGACCTATTCCAGCGGTATGTTTGTGCGTCTGGCATTTGCCCTGGCCATCAATGTCGAGCCAGATATTCTTATCGTTGATGAGGCCCTGGCTGTAGGGGATGCCGCTTTCCAGATGAAATGTATAGACCGAATTAACAGGATGATTGAATCAGGGATAACCCTTTTGTTTGTTTCTCATGATCCCGGAGCTGTTAAACGACTTTGTCATAGGGCAGTTCTGTTGGAGAAAGGAAAGAAAGTAAAAGTGGGCAGCCCGGAGGAAGTGTTTGATTTGTACAATGCCATGCTGGCAGATGAAAATTTAAAGAACACCATCATTCAGCAATTAGATAACGGAAAAGTTCAAACTGTCTCCGGCACTGGTGAAGCCAGAATTCAGGAGATTTACTTTCTGGATAATGAAGGAAAACAAAAGGATATTCTGGAAGTTGGTGAAGAAGTTACTCTTTATATAAAAGCAAAGGCTAATCAGGACCTCCCGCGGCTGGTTTTAGGTTTTATGATCAGAGACCGTCTTGGACAGGTTATGTTTGGAACAAATACTTTTTATACTAAACAGATTTTATACGATATACCTGTTCGATCAGAAGTGAATTTCAAGATAAAAATGCTAATGAATCTAGGCCCAGGCGATTATTCGATAACAGTAGCATTGACAAGCAGCGAACATCACTTGGAAAAAAATTTTGAATGGAAAGATTTTGCTTTGGTTTTTAATGTAACAAATATTCGATTAAATATATTTGCAGGCATGCTATATTTAAAAACTGAAATTAAAATTGAATTAAAATGATTAAATCTATTGTAAAAAAATATTTAATAAAGTTAGGTAATTTTTATATTAAAAATGGAATTTTATTGCAGGAAAAGCAAAAATTATTGGTAGTCGATGATACAATTAATGAATTGTTCGTAAAAAAATTTGCCACTAAATCAGATTATTATGATTTTTTTGATAAAATGAAAAATGAAATTCGAATAAACAGTATTAAAAATAAATGGTTTATTGTTGATCAGTTTGAAAAAATATATAAAAGAAAAGTAAAAAAATGCCCCTTGTGTGAGTGTGATATTACTATTAAAAATAATGATGCAATAACTTCTCGATGTATTTTTGGAGGAGGTATGCTAAATCGATTTCAATGTCCAGAGTGTAAGGTTATATTTGGGCCTATGAAAATGTTAGACTTGACAGATGATGAATTGAAAGAAGAATATAATATTCATTATTCAATTTTTAGTGAGGGTGATTCAACAGAAAGTGAATTAAAGGCCTTTGAACTGTTAAAACCATCATTTGGTAAAAAATATCTAAATTATGGTTCTGGCGCCTGGTCAAAATCTATTGAAATTTTACTATCTCAAGGTTATGATATTTATGGTTATGAACCAAGTTCTGTGATAAATTCTCTAAATAAACGCATTTTTAATGATAGGCGAAAATTACAGAGTATTAAATTTGATGGGATATATTCAAATAATGTACTTGAACATTTACGATATCCCAATGAGGAAATGAGATATTTATCAAATTTATTAAATCCAAATGGAGTAATGGTGCATGCAACACCTTGCTTTGAATATCTATATGAATATACAAGATTTCATTTGTTTTTTTTCTTGGAAAATTCCAGAGAATATATAATTCGGGGTTTAGATTTGGTTGAAGAGGGTTTTGTTAAGGATGGCGAATTTATGGCAGTTATCTATCGAAAAGGTGAACTAATATGATTTCCTATTCCCAAAATTTTGAGGATGTTATCCTGAATCGAATTTTTAAAAATGCAGAAAAAGGATTCTATATTGATATTGGGGCAATGCATCCTGTTGAGCATTCGGTAACAAAATGGTTTTATGATCTTGGTTGGCGAGGAATTAACGTTGAGCCAAATCCTAAGGCTATTAAATTATTCTTTGACCAAAGAAGCGATGAAGTAAACCTTGCAGTTGCAATAACAGATATTGATGGTGAAATTTATTTTAATTCCTTTGATGAGATTGATCTTGATAATGGATTAGGATTGTCAAGTATTTTTGAATATGATTATTCAAATTTTGCAAGTATTGATCAAGGTAAATTTAAAAAAATTCAAGTTAAATCAAAAACAATAAATTCACTACATAAAGAAAATTATGTTCCTCCAACTTATGAATTTTTAAAAATTGATGTTGAAGGCGCTGAAAGAAATATATTAATAAAGGCTGATTTTTCTTTTTACCGACCTAAAGTTATTATAGTTGAAGCGACAAAGCCATTGAGTGACGAGACAAACCATTTAGATTGGGAACCTTTCATTATAAAACAGAAATATCATTTTGCTTATTTTGATGGTTTAAACCGTTTTTATTTAAGCAATGAATTTTTGTATCAAATAAATGAGGAAATGATTTTTTCTAAGCCTCCCAACGTCTTTGACGGTTTTATTAAATATTCAGAATTGCGAGCCCGCACCGAAGCAGAAGCTGCCCGCACCGAAGCAGAAGCTGCCCGCACCGAAGCAGAAGCTGCCCGCACCGAAGCAGAAGCTGCCCGCACCAGGCAGCAGGAACTAGAATTTCTTATAGGAGAAATACTTCAAAAAAATCGCGAACTCGAGCAATTAAGAATTGAAGCTGCTTCCTGGCTACAGCAGGTTCGTGCATTACGCACCTCTCGTTCTTTCCGATTCGGTTATTACGCTCTGCATCCATGGAAGATTTTTACGAGATTCGGGGAGAAGCTCAGAGGACATTAAACGAATAGCAATAAACAATTCTGGCATAGCCTCATTGAGCTTGTCAGGTTGGAGATAAAAAAATCAAATTTTATAATTGCCAAGTAAGCGGTACAATCCTTGATATATGATATAGTAGCCAAAAAAATTATGGAAATCTGATGGATGCCATATTATGGGAACTATTTCAAATTGATACGGTGGAAAATGAGTTAATTCAAACGCTTCCCCAGGATACTCGTAATATATGCATTGCGGATTTTCCTGTTAAGGTCATAGGAAAAGATGGTTTTCCATTTATTATGCTGATTGAATTCATGTGAGGAAATAGAGCAGCTTTAGAAAATTATCACATCAATTATCTTTAGTTATTTTCATTTATTCTCAATCCATTTAAAGATAGCAGTTCACACACAGCCGCAACGAGTCTGCCTGGCGCAATAAAAAAATCAATAGATATTCGTTTATGCAAGATTCTATTCTGGAATTCATTGTACAGGGTGAATCAGCAGGGCTTGAATTTAAGGAAAAGGAAGTGCGTCCGGACACTCTTGCCAGAGAGATGGCAGCCTTTGCGAATATCGCTGGCGGAATTATTTTGTCAGGGGTGTCAGATACAGGAAAAATAGAAGGATTCGAATTGGATAAGGCTGATGAATCGATAAGCAATATAGCGACGCATAACGTTGATTTCAGAACGAAAATTCGAATCAAATCCACTTTGATAGAGGATAAAAAAGTGGTGTCCATTGAAATTGCAAAAGGAAAGCATAACCCCTAGCAAACAATTGATGAAATACCATATTCGTGTCGGTTCTACAAATAGGATTGCTACTAAAGAGGAGCTGTCCCGATTGTTTCAGCAGTCCTACTTTGTTCATTATGACCTATCTCCTGTGGAGGGAAGCGGATTGAGTGATTTTGATGAAACTTTGCTGCACGAATACTGGCAGAACTATTATCAGATCAACTACCTTGAGCTGGAGGAGGCTGAAAAGAGTCGAATTTTATTGAATGCAGGACTTCTGACGGAATTAGATGGGCGCTTCGCTTGTTCCGTCTCCGGTCTTCTCATGTTTGGCCGCTACCCGCAGCAGCGTATTTTAAACGCAGGTATTGTTCTAACCGTTTTTAATGGTGACGATCCGGCTGATCCGCTGCTTGTAAAAAAAAAATATTATCGGAACTTTGCCTGATTTAATCGAAAAATCTTTTGCGCTATTAAAAGCATTTTTGTCCAATCCTTCTCCATTTTATTGCCAGGACTTTGGGAATGTCCAGAATTTTTGTGATGCAAAAGTTATGTCCCAGGTTTAATATATAAGCTATTTGTCGCTGCCTTACTTTATATCGACGATATTGAAGATGATGATTTAACGTATCTCGAACCCAAAGAAATGATTAGCAAAGTACAAATCAGAAATTATTTTGAAAATTTAATCCTAAAAGAAGATAAAGAAATACAATGAACTTAAAAGATGAATTGCAACGACTGCAGCGGGAAATCGATAGTACACGTGCGGCTATGGATAGCTATCACCAGCAGGCAGAAGATCTCAGGAGATCGATTTCTTTCCGTTTTGGTTATAATGTACTGCATCCATGGAAAAATATGCATGGCTTGGTTAAATTTTTCTTAATATCCCCATTGCATTTAATAAAATTTTTTTTTCAAAAAATTTATAAAATTCCCATAATGGGCAATTATGCTATCTGGCTCAGAAATTCAAGAATTATTAAATGGTTATTCCAAAAATTGATTCAAAATAAAGAAAGTTATTTATCGAATTTTCAATTAACACTATCCCGTAGAGGTTCAATAAATAACCCTATCTTCTTTTTTTCTGATGATATTGTTATCTATTATTATGTTGATCATACTTGTACATTTAAATATAATACAGGTTTGCAACGGGTAACAAGATTACTTGCCAAATCAATCGTTAATCAAAATATTGATATTAGGCCTATTCGCTGGAATCTTCGGCAAAAAGAATTTGAATATCTAAATAAGGAACAGCTAGAAAATCTTTCATTATTTCAAGGACCTTCGGTCGAAAGTATAAATCAGTTTACTAATGAAACTGGTTTTTTTCAAGTTCAACCTGAGCATTTAAATTTAAAAAATTGTTGGCTTTTATTACCTGAAGTAACTTACATAAATAATTACTCAATTAATCTAACCCAAGAGATCTTTGATAAAGGTAAGAAACTAGGTTTAAAAATTGCCAGTATTTATTATGATTCAATTCCTTTGAAAAGAAAAGAACTATCATTTAATGCAGGTATTCATAAAGATTATATGAATTCTATTGAAGAATCTAATATTATTATTCCAATTTCACATTACTCTGCACAGGATTTCCAACATTTGCCTCATAAAATTCAAACCATCACTCTAGCTGCGGAGTCTATGTTAAGTCCAAGGGTTTCAAATCCAAATATCAATATTAAAATAAATAATGAAAATATTATCCTTTCCGTTGGCTCAATTACTCATCATAAAAATCAAATGACATTAGTAAAAGCATTTCAATCTATATGTAATAAAATTACGGATGGGAACTGGAAGCTCGTGTTAATCGGGAATATAGCTGTTGATTTATTAGATCCTTTTAATAAACTAATAAGAAATAATCCGCAAATAGAGTTTATAAAAAATGCACCTGAAGAAGTTTTGGTTGATTATTATAAAAAATGTAGATTTACAGTTTTTCCTTCCCTTTTAGAAGGATACGGACTTCCCATTGTTGAAAGCCTTTGGTTTGGAAAGCCTTGTATATGTGCAAATTTTGGAGTTATGAGTGAAGTGGCAAGTGTTGGCGGTACTTTACAGATAGATGTGTCTAATATGCAAATGATAGAAGACGCAATAATGTTACTCATTACTAATCCAGTAAAAATTTATGAACTGCAACAAGAAGCAATTAGGGCAAAACTCAAAACTTGGGATGAATACGGTACAGAAATTATAAATTTATTGCAGAACCATTTTATTGAATTAGAAAAAAATGATGTAAAGCATAAAAGAATATTTTGGCTTGGAATGCATAAAGTATTAGTTAAAACAGAACTTGTTCGGCTTAGGAGTCTTGGCTATGAAGTATTTAATCCGCCATATTTAAGTCCTATATTAGACCAATCTGCACAAATTGAATGGGATAATACACAGAATAGTACTCTTCCTTTAAATATATTAAATAAACTTGCGAATACGAATTTTTTTTATACTGATCTTTCAGCTGAAATATTCAAAATTTTAAATAGTTATTTTGGCACTATTATTGTCACTATTACTCCGCATTGGCTTAAACCAATTATAAATGGTTATACAGGAAAGATAATATATCGCGTATATGGACAGCATGATAGACTTAGCGATTCATGTGAAGAAATTGGGATTAAAGATAAAATCATTGAAAATAATAATTTTTTTTTCGTGCCTCATGCTTTAGAGTGTGTAAATGATGAAGATAATTGGTTACGAAAAAATGAAAAAGTTATTCCATATTGTCTAACTGATGATATATTTGGATATATTGATTCTTGGAAGTATGAAAATGCAGATATAAATCAAGTTGCCATGACTTGTCCAAATATTTCTAATGATTATTTTGCCAAGCATTACAAATATATCAATAAAGTATTTCCACAATCATATTTTCATCTTTATGGCGCACAATTAACAAAAGTAAACGATTCAAGAATAGTTGGAACTCTTCCAAGAGAAGAACTTTTAAGGAGATGGATTCACAGTGTAGCATATGTTTATACTTACAATGAATCTAGAGTTTGTTACCTTCCACCTATTGAAATGATGATAATTGGAGCCCCAGTATTATTTCCCGAGGGCTGTTTGCTTGATTTATATTTCAATGGTGCCGATACACCTGCTCGATTTAAAACACCCAAGGAAGCCTTAGAAAAAATTGAGCGGATTCGCTCAGGCGATTTAAATTTAATTGAAGAAATAATTTCTTTTCAAGATTCTATATGGAATCGTTACAAGCCAGGTTATGTATGGCCCATCTTTGATTCCGAAATTAGGAATATAATTGAATGTTTTTAGCATTAATTAATAATTTATTGTTTTTTTAATTTTAAATTAACTAGTTATATTTTTTTATAGGAGAACTTAATGAGCCAAAATTACAAAAAACTAGAAAAGTGCCGAGTTTGTAACGGACAAGACTTGTCAAGTGTATTAAATTTAGGGCATCAGTATTTAACTGGTGTATTTCCAAAAAATTCAAGTAATTTAATTACCAAGGGTCCTTTGGAACTCGCCTGGTGTTTGAATTGTAATCTTCTACAATTGAATCATTCTTATAGTCTTGAAGAAATGTATGGTGAAAATTATGGATATCGGTCTGGGTTAAATAAATCCATGGTTGATCATCTTACAAGTAAAATAAATTCGCTTGAAAAATATGCAAAGATCAAGCCAGGCGACACAGTCCTAGATATTGGTTCCAATGATGCAACATCACTTAAAGCATATTCAATTAAAGGTATTGATCGAATTGGTATTGATCCTACCGGCAAAAAATTTAAAGAATTTTATGTTGATGATATTAGGCTCGTACCAGATTTTTTCACAGTGGAAAATTTTAAATCCGTAACATCCAAAAATGCAAAAATTATTACATCAATTTCAATGTTTTATGACCTTGAAGATCCAGTAGATTTTGCAAAGCAAATTGCGCAAATTCTTGATGTTAATGGGATATGGCATTTTGAGCAAAGTTATATGCCTTCAATGCTTCGTATGAACTCTTATGATACAATTTGTCATGAACATCTTGAATTTTATTCACTAAATGTAATAAAATATATCGTAGAAAGAGCAGGATTAAAAATTGTTGATGTAATCATGAATTCGGTTAATGGCGGTAGTTTTGCTGTAACTGTTGCGAAAAAAGATAACATGAGTTTGCAAGTAAATGATAGTATTATAAATTGGCTCCTAGAGCAGGAAAATAGAATGGGTTTGCATACCTTAAAACCATATCGGAATTTTGAAGATCGTGTTTTTCATCATCGTGAAGATTTAACTCGTCTTGTTAAAACGCTTAATTCAGCTGGGAAAACTGTTCTTGGATATGGTGCTTCAACGAAAGGTAATGTTCTGTTACAGTTTTGTAACTTTGATAAAAATGATCTTAAAGCTATAGCTGAAGTAAATGAAGATAAATTTGGTAGCTTTACTCCTGGTACTAATATTCCAATTATTTCTGAATCTGAAGCTAGAAATATGAAACCAGATTATTTTCTAGTTCTTCCATGGCATTTTAAGGATGGTATATTAAGGCGGGAAAAAGAATATTTACAAAATGGTGGAAAATTTATATTCCCATTTCCTGAAATTGAAATTATTTAGCAAATTACTAATTATCTTATAGGTAAAATCATTTCATCTAATGGATTCACTAGTGTCCCAAAAGATTTAATGTTAGTTAATTATCACTAATATTTTTATTTTTCTTCGATCCTGGCGGGTGAAGCAATCTTTCCAGGGTTTCACCGGAAAAGACATTATCTGACAGGTTTCGAAATATTTTCAAGACACTCAAAGATGATTTCGATTTGAATTTTAGCCAGGCAACGATCAGATAAACGAGCATAGCTATCCATATCTGAAATTTGACAGCATTCTCAGGCATACCATAGAATTTTTTGATTTCAAGATTCTGTTTGATCCACTTGAAAAATAGTTCAATATCCCAGCGAGCTTTATAGATATCTGCAATAGTTCGTGCAGACAAATGGGTAATAATGGTTAAATATGAATATACAGTTTTTTTTCATCATCATAAAATTTCACAAGGCGCAGCTGATCCGGATAATCTTCCGCATGACTACCTGTAAATTTAATAGTCCAATCAGCCCTGATGTTCTTCTGACTTTTTTCATTTCTATGAATAACTCTGAATTGTGTATTTTCTTTAGCCCGAATCACGAAAAATGCCTTATTTTTATGGATTTTCTGCAGAAAACTGAACTTCAGGTAACCTTTATCCATTATATAAATTGATTTTTCAGATAATGGAAAATCATCGTGCAGGTTAACATCATGAATCTTAGCTTCGGAAATATAAAGGTAGTCCGGTATTTTACTCCGGTTATCCAGAAGAGTATGAATTTTTATCCCCGATTTTGTACTGCGAAATCCAGCCCATTGAAACTGATTTTTACAGAGACCGATTGTACTGCTGTCTATGCTCTTTAATGGATTCTTGAATCTGAATCGTTTATCATGATTTTTGTGAGAAAATTTATTCAACAGGTCATAGTACAGATTTTCTACAATTTTATACGACCTGGTTTTTAATGCATGAGATACATTGTTCCGGGAAATCCCCTTTAGTCCCATGTGGTAAATATTCTTTTCCTGGTATTGTAAAGATTGAACAATGCTTCTGGAGATGTTTTTGCCGGACAAATGGCCAAACATGATGGTACTGATGAGGTCTTTTGTCCTGAAATGTTTCACAGATTTATCGCCTCCGTGCTCAATAACGCGTTTTTCTAAATTATATCTTGAAATTTCAAGCTGCATCTGGCTTATGATATTCCTTGTTTTAAACATGCTATTGATCTCCGTTTTAACCCAGTATTCTTGTTTATTTGTGCTGAATTAACAATTGAATATTACGGGAAGGAAATTAATAGCATTTTTTTTGCCATTTACTTGGGACACTAGTGTAATGGATTAATTAATATAAAATAATTTTTTTCTTTTTATAATTTTAAAAAAATCCAAATAGCTATATAAATTAAATTTGGTAGTTATATGAGCCAAATTATTTTTTGCAGAATTAGTGAAATTGTTAAAATCTTTTAATTTAAAGGCTAAAGAAACAAATGCGCTTAATATCAACATAGTTATTGCATTTTAATGCATTTTGTAAAGTTTTTCTTTCTGGATTCAATACCACGTTATCATGCCTGCGCCACTTTCTCGTACGCTTACCCCAATGCTCAGGTTGCCTATAACGTGCCACTTTGACAACTCGATTACCCCTTGTGTCAACATAGTTGTCATCCGAACCCAAACGGATTCAGTTATAAAAAATTGCAAAAGAATCTGCCACTTGATAGCTGTAGTGCAGCAGATGTTTGGACTGACCCCCTAAAACTAGAGTGATAAAACTAACAGTATTAGGAGAATAAGGACATGATAAAAAGAGTGCATTACCCAGAAGAATTCAAGGTAAGCGCGAATTTATCCCATAGCCGACTTAAAAACATCCAATTGAGCCTGAGTA
>DYNZ01000174.1 GCA_020720805.1 Leptospira biflexa
TCAAAAAATTCCCCAATCGGGATGAGATCCTGGAGACGGCTCTGCATCGTACCCCCTTGGGGCGATTGACGACGCCTGAAGATGTGGCGGACACGGCCCTTTTTCTCTGTTCGCCACTGGCCGCCATGATTCAGGGACAGGTGATCACAGTTGATGGGGGCTATGCCATCAGGGGATAACAGATGCTGGTTAACTGGCCGCATTAATGGCATTTCACGCAATATATCAGACGGTTAAACCCTTGGTTCTGGCCTCGGCATCACCACGGCGGCAACAGTATTTCAACGAGTTGGGAATCTCGTATTGCATGCATGCGGCCGATATTCTTGAAGCGCGCCTGCCCCAAGAAAAACCGCAGGCCTTTGTTCAACGCATGGCTGCGGAAAAGGCGCGGGTGGTGACAAGGCTGTATCCACAGCGCTGGGTTTTAGCTGCGGATACGGTGGTGAGTTTGGCTGAGGCAGTTCTGGGGAAGCCGAAAGATGCCGCTGATGCCCTTTCCATGCTGGTGCGGCTTGCCGGTACCGAGCACCAGGTTCATACCGGAATATGTCTTTCCTGTCATCAACATGGGGTTTTCTGGGTTCAGTCGGTTATGAGTCGTGTGGTTTTTCGCCCTTTTTCCGAGGCGGTGGCCCGAGCGTATGTGGCCACCGGAGAACCCCTCGACAAGGCAGGCGCCTATGGCATTCAGGGTCAGGGTGCTTTTTTAGTCCAGGAAATTTTTGGTTCCTACTCCAATGTGGTTGGTTTCCCCTTGGGTGAAGTCATCCCTCTGTTGGAAAAATATGGGGTTATTACGCTGTGTTTGGGAAATATTGCATAATATCCACGAAATACCTTGCATGATCCTTGACTTTTATGGTTTTTTTGTGATAGGCCATAGAAAATAATGTCTTGTGCGGGTAGGGACATGTTGGTTTTTTGTTTTTTGCTCATCGTTGATAGTGGTTCAGGAAAACAGAGAAACAAAAAGCCAGTTTTTAACCTGTTGAGATTGCAAGAGTAAAATTTGAGAAAAAGCCTGTTGAAGGATTTTTTGCGAAACCATCATTGTTTTTTTAAAAATCGGAAATTTTACTGCATGTTAGGCAGTAAACAGGGTGTTGGTTATGGCGAGCAGTGAGCAACAACAGCATGCGTTAGATGTTTTGAAAGGTATGAACAAGGCGATCACCACTCTTCGCCTCTATCCTGAGCAAAGTGTGCAGGTGGGAAATGCCATAGAAACAGCCTACTCTGATCTCAAACAGTTTATTCGTTTATACAAACACCTCTCCTTGAGCTTGGAACAAGGAGTGCCTGCTTTGGATGGGGTCATTTTTGACCGGAATGGTCGTGAGCAATTGAATAGCCTTTCCATGGTGGACATGCTGAATAAGGCCGGATTTGAGGTGATGATTCTGGGGCAGGGGATTGATCGCAAGCGGTTTAAGCAGATTTTGAGTTTTTTTACCGCCAACCCCGAGCAAATTGCCAAGGCGGGTGGACATGAGGCCTTTGTCCGGTCTGCCGATCTGGCGGCAGTATTTATGAGTGACCGGGAAAAAAACTTATCGGAACTGCCGACTATTACATATAATGTCACTGATTATCTGAAAATTCTGACAGACGCTGGCGTGAGGAGGGATGATTTTTCGCTCTTTCTGGCGATGAACCCGAGCGATCCCCATCGGGAGAAGATGCGTCGCGCACTCAATGATCAGGATAAAGTCGCGCATATTCTGGCGGCCGCCGTCTGTTTTTCTCTGCAAACCCTGCAACAGCAAGGGGTGTATGGACCATCTTCGCACTGGCCCTTGCTCAGCGAAAACATCAACCTGGCCCTGAAGGATGAGCGGGACCGGCAGGTTGTCATGGGCAGGCTGGCTCACTTGTTGACAAAGCATCTTGACTCCTCCTCCTTGCTTCTGCTCTGTTGCCAGGAGGAGACCCTGCCACTCTTTTCTTTACTGATTGAGAGTTGTGATAAAGTCGTTTTCCGTTCACTGGTTGAGTTTCAACGACAAGAAGCAGATCGTTTATCGTCATCCTTGAACGAAAACGATAAGGAATCGTTGGTGTGTGTGGATGAAGTCGGCCATGAACTGATGCAAACGGTGCCAGGCCGGCAATTTCATGCGGCTGAAGTTATGGGCATGACCGAGCAGCAACGACAGAGCAAACGATTATATACGGGATTGAATGCCCTTGCCCGAGGGGATCTTGAAGGCCTGAGAAACAAGGAAGTCCTCCAGCATCTTCCCGAAACCTTTTTGCGGTTGATGCAACATAAAAAAGAGCCGGTTGCCGCCGCCATTATTCAAACCCTGGTAAAAGGGCTGAAGTTGGCAGAGGAAGATGGGTTGCAGCTTCAAGCCGGTAAGGCTCTGGGACTGGTCGGAGAAAGGCTGCTGTATTTACAGCATTGGGAATGGTTGGAGAAATTAACGCCCTCGTTTCTTTTTTGCCTGAAAATGGCGGAAGAGGCCGATGATCTATGGAATCGTTGTGTGTCGTTGTTACAAAGCATTTTGACTCATGCCCAGCACACGAACAATGAGATCCTCGCCGATAAAATTCTGGCCCTTTTTTATGCCATTCGTTCCGGTGCTGCGGGAAAAACAGAGGAGATGCGGAAGATATTGGGGCAGGTTCAGGATCAGGCTGTTGATGTCTCGGTGTTGCAGTCCTACCTCGATCAATGTTGTGGAAAACCAATTAACGGATTGTATTGCCAGAAGATTATCCTGCATGGGCCGCTGGGGATTCATTTTTTGCTGGATGCCATCTTGGCCAGTGACAAGCGGTCAGTGCGAATCAGGCTGTTGAAGATTCTGGCCGGTGTCAGTGATCAGTTAGCGCCCCTGCTGGTGGAGCGTTTGCAGAAACCCATGCCTTGGCATGGAAAACGAAATCTGATTCGTTTGTTGGCGACTACCGGGAGTGAAGAGCATATTGGTGTCGTCCGCGATTATCTGAGTTATGAAGATTTAAGGGTGCAAAGCGAGGCCTTGCTGTGTGTCAATAACTTGAGTGGCGGACAGAAAAAACAGGAGCTTCTGGCCGCCTTACCGCGCATCAGTGAAAAATTGAAATTTCAGGCGGTGCAGGCTCTTGCTGCCGTGTTGGATGAAGAGGTGGTCACGGCGCTGGTGGAATTGTTGCGGGATGAGAAATATTTTTCCGCTGATATAAAAAATCAGTTATTGGTTAGTGTGTGTGAAATCCTGGGTCGGAGTGGTTCGGTGCAGGCCCAGAAGGCGCTGCTTGAATTTACAGGGAAA
>DYNZ01000064.1 GCA_020720805.1 Leptospira biflexa
GTCATGAGATCAAATCCATGAGTTGGTCAGCTGGCCTGTCAAGGATATAAACTTTTGGAGCTTGGAGTTGGCTTCAAGGGGTTTTGGGTAGAGGCCACTTTGAGAACCTCAGTGACCAACCCGGCCATTGAGGCTCTCGAAATGCGGTCATCGAGTGGCCGCGAAGCGGCGTATCGAGATGCCGGGCATGCCTATGTCGCCGGCTTTTTGCTATTCCTGTAAAATTTTTTTTATTCCTGTGGAGCCAGTAACAGAAATCATCTCTGGAGCAGGATCTCTCAACAGGCTTTTTGTCAATAGCGCCGAAATCTTACCTGGACCAAGATCAAGGATATGGGTGATATCAGGATCCGTAAAAAGAGGATGAATTGCCTTGATCCAGTAGAGCTGTCTTTCGGCAAGGGTCTGGATCATTAGGGGAGCTAACTCTCCTTTTTGTTGAAAGTTGGAGCCGTCATAATAGGAGATGAGTGGCAGGCGCAGGTCGGACCCCCGGTAGGGAAAGAAGCGGGCCACGTTGTCGTGAATAATGAGATCCACAGCGTGAGAAATAAAACCCTTTCTATGAAATGGCGCAGAGACATCAAGGTAATTCCAGGTCCACTTGTGCTGTTTCCAGATTTGTAGATGGCGCTGGCGGAAACGGAAGAGATGAAGCGGATCACCTGATAAAACGAAAAGAGTGGGTCCATTAAATAGTGCGATTTCAATCTCCGGAAGCTTTTTATTCTGGTTAAATTTGTCAATATATTCCTGGAGCTGTTTTTCCTCAGGCCCTGAGATCACACACATCGGGGTGGGTGGTTGGCGATCCATTTCTGTTGACTCCCGGATAATCTCCTCTTCAAGCTTGGCAATACCGTACGTTTTCTGCATCAAATAACCGGCCACGCCAAACCATTGGGTAAATCCTGACATCAATTCTAAAAAATCGTTATTCTCTTTTCCAAGGGCTAACGCTAAAGCGGATTGCATACCCTGACTATGCCCCGTGACGGCGCGGGTATGGCTCAGGATTTCATTGATATGAAAACCTCTGGCATTCAGAAGATAGACATAAGCAAGCTGTGTGATCTGCGTACCGGTGAAAGAGATCGGCGAAGTAAAGAGGTAGGGGGTAGGCGGTACATCTCTTTGCTCCAGCCAGTTTTGTAAAGCAAAACCATAAGGATAATGAACATGAAGATCTTCCTGCACATCCGGACGCCGCATGATTGCCTGTACTGCTTCAAAAGCAACCTGAAAGTACTCTTGAAGCTCGGGCCATTTGCTATAGAGAATTCTCAATTCAGGTAAAAATGAGTTTCCCTGTCCTCCGAATTGAATGAAAAATTTTGCCTTGTGAGATCTGGCAAGCCGTAGCAAGGCAGGCGTATGTAGGTAAATCGGCGTCATAGAAAGCTATGTATTTGCGCAATTTGTAAAAATTCAACTATTTTTCAGTAAGGATTTCTTAATTCGTTTTTGTTTGAAAAAATTATCCAGTTTCTAGCCGCAATAAATGAATGAATTCATATTGATAGAATTCCAGTTACCCCGCTTTGTGACCCTCTAGGATTTTAATATTACAATCTGTGTCAGGATACCCATGAATATTTTCAACGTCCATGTCCATATCTTCACTCATCACGCCGTACCTGTAAATTTTTTACCTTTGGGTTTGACGAAAATTTTGCAGATTCGCTGGCTTGCCCGCGGTGTGTCCGCTCTGTTGCGGATGACCGCCTGGTTTTTGGATAAAGACAAATTAAAGCGATATGCTCGCTATGTTGAAGCAGGTAATTTTGGTAGCGAATCCAGGGTAATGGAAAATCTGATGCGATTCTATCCCGAAGATACGGTTTTTGCGGTGTTAGCCATGGATATGGCCTATATGGGCGCGGGAAAAATCAAACAGGAGTACCAGAAACAGTTGGATGAATTAGCGAGTTTATCCAGACGATATCCTCAAAAGGTTCTCCCTTTTTGCTGTGTTGACCCTCGTCGTCCGGGTATCGTGGATCAGGCTATCCAATTGGTAACTACAGGTGGGTTTGCTGGGATAAAATTGTATCCTGCGCTGGGATATTTCCCCTATGATGAACAACTATATCCGCTCTATAGTTTTGCACAAAAAAATCAGGTTCCTATCACGGTTCACGCCAGCCGCGGTGTGGTCTATTATCAAGGGAAGAATTTGGCATCCTTGCTCGTTAAAAGCAGGGTGCCTGTTCCAGCCGCTCTCTACAAAAAAAAGGAAGACATAGGTCAGATTTTTTCCCATCCGCTTCAGTGGCGCCTGCTGCTTGCAGAGTTTCCCAAACTGAAAATAAATTTTGCCCATTTTGGAGGCGAAAAGGATTGGCATCAGAAGATATTTCGTCCGCAGCCAACCCCCTTTGACTCCTGGGATCAAAACTGGCTGGACCAGATCCTGGATTTGATGCGGGAGTACCCGAATGTGTATGCCGATATCTCTTATACTCTATACAAGCAGGAGTTCCAAAGTTTGCTGAAGGTTTTACTGCAAGATCAACAGCTTCGCACAAAGATTTTGTTTGGATCGGATTATTATATGGTCTTTTTTGATGCACAGGAAAAGGCGTTCAGTCTTGATCTACGCGCCTACCTGGGCGAAGAGCTCTACTTTCAGATAGCTCATGAAAATCCTAAGCTGTTTTTGGAAAAGCGAGTTTAGCTCAATTGAGGGTTGATTTATTTAGCGAGCCAGTTTGCGTTCCTCCAGAAAGAGACGCACTCTCTCTTTTATACGGAAACTAAGCTCGCGCACCTGGTTCATGATCTCCTCATCTGATCCTTGGAATTGGGAAGGATCGGGGAAATTCCAATGCAACCTTTCTGTTATGCCAGGGAAAATGGGGCATTTTTCGCCATTGGCTTCGTCGCATACCGTAATCACATAATCATAGGATCGACCCTGCTTAAAGTAGTCGAATGCACCCTGTGGTTGCCGGTTGCTGATATCGATATTCTGTTCTGCCAGCACACGTACTACATAGTTGTTTAGGGTACCCGGAGTAAGCCCGGCACTTTCTGCTTTACAGTTTTCTGATAATTGATTGAGATAAGCCTCAGCCATTTGGCTACGAGCCGAGTTGTGAACACAGACAAATAACACTTTTTTCATTGTAAGAAATCCTTGATTGATGGTTAGGGATCACTGGAATCCTTGATTTTTATACTGTTTGCAATGGACTTTGTACCAAAAGGACGTTTGTATACAATAACCCATTTCTATTAGGATTAGATGATTGCCAGGTTTGAATCCCTTGTGTTTCATCTATTTTTGCATTTTTTTCTGGTTAAGAATAAAGGCTCTGGCTTTGTCGCCGCGAAGGTGTTCAGCCAGGCCAGTCAGTCCATCCTGAAGGTACCTTGCTTTATAACCACGTGAGCGCAGAAAGACCATGGCAATAATTGCTCGATCCTTGTGCGGGCAGGCGGTTACTATTACCCGGTTTTTGTTGATTTCCTTCAATCTGTTCGGGAGCTCTGGCAGGGGAATGTTTGTAGCGGCGCCGAAGCTCCAGGAAAGATGCTCCTCAACAAAGCGGATATCGATAAGCTGAATCTCTCCCCGTTCGATGCCGGCTAAGAGCTCTTTGCTGGTAATCTTCATTTCCTTTCTGGATTGATAATTATAGGAGCGAATGTAGGCATCCAATGGATGTTCGGCTGCAACCTGGTTTAATGGTATTAGGGTTATGGTTACAAGCAGCATGAGAATTTTTCGATACATCATATTTTTCCTTACAGATATTGCTTTTGTAGAATGGTGAATGATTTCATGTGTCATGAATAGATCCAGTTTAGAAGATATCCGGTCATGATAAAGGCAGCGCCGAGAATGGCGGAAAAAATGAGGAGCATCTTAGTCTTAAAAACTTTTTTTAAGATGATCAACTCGGGCAGGGAGAGAGCACTAATAGACATCATTAAGGCAATCACTGTTCCAGGCTGAACACCTTTGCCAAGTAGTGCTTCGGCAATAGGGATTGTTCCGGAAACGTTAGCGTACAAGGGTATGCCAATCAACACCGCCAGCGGGACAGCCAGAGGGTTGTTGTCTCCAGCATATTCAAGCAGCCATTGCTGCGGAATATATCCATGGATCATGGCGCCAAGTCCAACGCCAAGCATTACATAGAGCCAAATTCGGCGAAGAATCTCC
The DNA here is from genome assembly GCA_020720805.1 of Leptospira biflexa. Lineage (GTDB taxonomy): Bacteria > Spirochaetota > DYNZ01 > DYNZ01 > DYNZ01 > DYNZ01. Next base: position 4,172 of record DYNZ01000064.1, read on the forward strand.
CGTACCTGCTCGCGTCCATACCTGATCTTTTCCAGCCAAATCTCTTTTGCCGTCAGAAGAGGAACCTCTCTTAATGGATGTATGGCTTTGATCTGGTACACGTACTCATGAACCAGGTGTTCCAGGCCAATCCAGTGTATAAGGATTCCTCCAAGAAAACCTATTGATAAACCAATCCCTATATATACCAGGGTCAGTTCCATGCCTACAGCGCCAATCAGCAATATAACTGCGATCTCATTGATCAGGGGCGATGTTATTAGAAATGACATCGTAGCCCCGAGAGGAATGCCTGCCTCCAGAAACCCTATAAAAAGAGGAACAGAAGAGCAGGAACAGAAAGGAGTGATTGCTCCAAAGATTGTAGCCAGGATGTGAGCAATTCCGATTCCACGATGCTCCAGCCATCCCTTGACCTTTTCTACCTGCAACCCAGATCTAAGCAGTGAGATGAAAAAGATTATGATAATAAGGAGGCTGAAAATTTTGGTGGTGTCCTCAATAAAAAAATGAAGCGCGCGAGCTGCTGGTAGGTTTGCATCTAATTTTATCTGCTGATATACAATCCAGTCAGCAAGTTTTGTAAAGATCGTCAGCATGTAAAGCTATGGTTGACAAATAAGTTTTCCGATTTGTTCTACAGATAAAACCTTGCCGGAGCTGAGGATCTTATCGTCCACAATCAGACCTGGAGTCGAAAGGATACCGTGTGAGGCGATCTGAGCGTAATCGGTCACTTTTTCCAAGGAGGCCTGCATATTCTGGTTAGCTAATGCCTCACGGACATTTTGTTCGAGTCTGCTGCAATTCGAGCAACCGCCGCCTAGAATTTTTATGTGCATTTTTTTGTTTCCTTTCTCTTTCATTTTCGATGCCCTGGTCTAATAATGGTTTTTAATCATTTTTACGTTTCTAAGAATATAAAAACATTGCAGAAAGGCGCTGCTGTTTGTCAAGAATCTTTGCTGAGGCGGCATACATCTAGATGAAAAAGTGGGTTCAAATCCTAAAAGCGCTGGCAGATCCAAACCGTCTGCGTATGGCTTTGTTGTTACGTTATCGACCATTGTGCGTATGCGAATTTGATGCTCTACTTGATATCGCTTACCCTACGATTTCCGCCAACCTGAAAATTATGACAAGCGCCGGATTAATTGAGTTTGCAAAGGAGGGGAAATGGGTCGTTTACAGGCTGGTGAGCGACAAGGCAATCCACTCCTTTTTATCAGATCTTTTTAAGGCTATTGAAGATAAAACAGTTTTCCAACAGGATATGGTACAATTGGAAAAACTCACCAGGGAGGGTTGTTTTTTTGAAAAAAATACCCGGGAAAAGAAGGCTAAAATATCAAATGAATGAAACTGTCAGCAATGGCAATCATCATTCCTTTTCATTAAAGGAAAAAAATGTCTTTTTTTCTACCAAAATATTTAAGAGTTAATGATTGCAAGACAAACTCTAATCGTCTGGTTTCACAAAATCAATTACATTTGGGAAATGTTAATTTTATCCTGTTAAGAATTGACAAATGATTGTTTTGTTCTGATTGTTTGCCTCATTCTGTTGGATGGGTGATTGCATGCAAAAGCGACGGCGATTAGAGCCGAAAAGGTCAATTGTGGTCATGGTTGGCCTTTTTTTCATGATATGCCTGTCTGGCACACCTGGCATAGCGGGCGAAATCGCGATCGAGAGAAGCATAGGGGAGTATGACCTGGTTCCTTTTTTTGATTTCTTACGGGATGACACGAAGGTATTAACCTTTAACGATATTGTACGGGCGGATCAGGAAGGGAAATTTCAGAAAAATGCCCGGTCATCCCTTAATTTTGGATTCGCCACAGCCACATATTGGGTGAAGGTAGTTTTTCGAGGTGATGCGAATGCTATAACAAGCTGGTTTTTGGAGATGACCTACGCACCTATTGATCTTTATGAGCTTTATTTGCCTGCTAAGGAGGGCGATTATATAGTTAAAAAAGCTGGTGATTCGTTGCCTATCTCAAGTTGGGATGTTTTTTATAAGAATCCCGTTTTTGCCCTTGGGCAAAATATCCCTCTCGATAAGCCGATTTATATAAAAATTGCAACCACTGGTGTCGTGAACATTTCTGCCGTATTATGGCGCGGCGCTGATTTGGTAGCTCATATCGGCAATGTAAATTTTTTGATGGGCTTGTATTATGGCATTATTGTAGCTCTTTCTCTGTACAATCTGTTTCTTTTCATCTCATTTCGTGATATGAACTATTTTCTGTATGTTATGTTTATGCTTGCCTATGGTATCAGCCAATTTACCTATAATGGCTATGCTTTTCAATATTTCTGGCCAACAGCCAAATCCTGGGCAAATTTTAGTTTTACCTTTTTTTTCAGTCTGATTTTTATCGCGATGATCCTTTTTAGCTGTTCTTTTCTCCGCCTCAGGAGAGTCTTTCCGAAAACTGGAAGGATTTTATTCCTGTTTTTATGGGTTTATGGCTTTACGATGATTGGGAATCAAATCATTGGAATGCGCTATACCTCTTTGACGATTCTCTTTTTTTCTGTGATTACAATCTCGTTAATCTATGTCTCAGCGATACGTAGTTTGATCGGTGGGCAGCGTATGGCAAGGTTTTTTGTCCTGGCATGGACTGCCTTTTTGTTTGGAATGATGATACTTCTTTTGAAAATGGTGGGTATCTTCCCCCATAATTTTTTTACGGAATATTCGATGCAGATCGGGTCTGCTATAGAAGGAATTCTGCTCTCCCTTTCTCTGGCAGATAGAATTAATATTTTAAAGAATGAGAAGCAGGCTGTACAGAGTAAATTATTAGAACAGGTACAGGAGTCCGAAAGATTAAAGGGGAGTTTTCTGGAGGAGTCGGAGAAATTGGTCGAAGCAAGAACCAGGGAGTTGTCAATCGCCAAGGATAAACTGGAAAAACTTGCAAGGATAGACGCCTTGACCGGATTGTTCAATCGTAGAATTTTTGACGAAATTTTTGATCTGGAATTTAACCGAGCCAGCCGCTTGCAACGGGACTTCTCATTGCTGCTATTGGATGTAGATCATTTCAAGCAATACAACGATCGCTATGGTCACCAGGCCGGCGATCTATGCCTACAGTCTGTGGCTGGAGTCATGCTAGAGGAGGTAAAGCGCGTTACGGATACCATTACCCGTTATGGTGGTGAGGAGTTTGCTATAATTTTGGCTGAAACGAATCACCAGGTAGCTATGATTATAGCTGAAAAGATTCGTTCTGGTATCGAGCGCCTGGATATCTTTCATGGCGATTCATTTTTTAACAGGGTAACGGTAAGCATTGGTGTGGTTAGTCTTTCGCCTGATCAACTCATCGATCAAGAAATTTTTTTCAAGAAGGTTGATCAGGCATTGTATCAAGCGAAAAACTCAGGACGCAATCGGGTAGTCTCTGGAAATATATGAACGGTTTCAGAGGTCGATGCGCAAGCCTGCCTGGGCGCCTACAATGATATCTTCATAGAGGATCATCTTTTTATTCATAGAGCGGATCAGCAGGTATTGGGCGATCTGTACCACCGAACCAAACATAGGGGTCAGGTTCTGCTGGTAAATATATTTATAATACTGGTATGCTGAAAATCCAATCGAAAGAGCGATGGAAGGAGCTGTCTGCTGGATAAGGGGGGCGAAACCGGAGGCTCCTACATAGGCGGAGATATTGAGAATGCGGTTTGGTTTGTAGGATAGGGTATCGGTAATCCCGGAAAAATACATGGTTTGTGTGCCATAGAATTCTATCTCTTCGCCGTTCGGCCTGGTGAATCTGCTGATACCAAAGTTCGCTTCACTTTTCATGATAATACGGCGTAAATTCGTTTCGGAAATCAGGAATACCGAGTGTCGGCGCGAGGAGATCGTCTCCAGGCTGTTTTCTTCCTGTAAAAAATGGGGTGCATTGATCTCGGTAAAGCGATAGCCCAGCGCAGCCCGGAAAAGATAGCGGAAGTTCCCATAATATTTATCAAGGGAGTAGACCATGCCCGCAGCATAGGATTCGTAAAACATATTTATCGTGTAGTCCTGATCAGGCTGCAAAACCCTTGTACCGCTGCGGTCTGTGTAGGGGAGCGACTGTTCCAAACTGAGTCCTGTCTGAAAGGTGCGGATATAGGCATCGGTATAGATACCGATATTGTATTTGCCTTTGTATTGCAAAGGCGTTAAGTAGCCAATGAGATTGATAACCTTTTCCCGGGATTTTTGTTTTTTCTGAATCAGTGAGCTTTCATCCTGGTTGATAAAGGAGTCGTCAAAATTGGATCCTTCGATATTGTCCTTGAACCGAAAGGAAAAACCGAAGAAATTCAGATTGATACCAGCGCGCAGATCGTAATAGTAAAAGGGCTGGCTCTCCAGTTTTACCGCTCCGCTTTCAGGCATCAGTTGACCCGGATCGATGTAATAGTAATCCATTCCTGCTTTAGCGTCAATGTGTAGGCCGTTCCAGCGAAAAGGGGCAAAACGGTAGTCATTGTCTGCGGAGAAGAGCGCTACAGGCAGAAAAAAAAGTTGGATAACCCAAAAACAGACTATTGGGAATAAAAGAGGAAATTTTTTTTTACTGTTGTGCATGGCGTTCTCCTTGTCCGTTAACGAATACGCTTGAAATTTTTGAAATATCCAATCTGGTGTCCCTGAAAAAGAATTTTTTCCAAAAAGGTATAGATTCTATATTTCAGCTTTTCGTGCTTATGGCTCTGTCGGTTTGGGCTGGGCTTACCGCTCTTTTGCAGTTTGTGCTCCCAGTCAAATCGGGCGATCCAATCCTTCATTACGGCCGGGTGGCTTTCACGGAATGTGCCAAGGAGATCCAGTGGGCCGTAATCAAACTCCTTGGGTAGATTCAGGTATTTGGCATCAATTTTTTCCTTACCGTGATGTATGGTATCCAAAGCCTTGCTTTTATTTCGCATTAGGTGGGGCGGACGTACCCAACCGTAGTGATAGATATAGGCATCAATCAGGGCCACTTTTAGTTTGTAGGTGTTTTCCTGTTGACGATAGTGGATACCGTCAAAGTTGGGAATTCGGCGAAAAGATTGTGCCGACTCCCAGGAGTGAATGTCAGGATCATTGCGCACGATGCGGATTTCATAAGGATACCAGCCATGAGATATATGGTAGTGCTCGTAATCTCCCCAGAAATGTCTGTATTTGAAGAGTAACCCTTCTACCTCTTTGTCATTCAGATAACGTTCGCAGGCAGATTGGATTTCCGGTAAATATTTTTCATGAATCACTTCGTCCGCCTGCAGGTAGATCAACCAATCCCCACTGCAGGCGCTTTTCGCTATATCTGTCTGGTGCGCGTTTTCTGTCCCCCTGGGATATTTTTCTAGATCCCAGGTTGTATCGATGATCCTTACTTTATCCGAGCCAATGCTGAGTACCTCCTGTCGGGTGGTGTCATCCGCGTCACAATCGCCAATGGCTATGACAAACTCGTCGACAATCGGCAATACGGACATGATTGCCTGTTTGATGGGGTAATATAGCTTTGTCGCATTTTTTACCATAGAAAAGCCGCTGATTTTCATCGGAATTCCTCGCTTAACTGTTTTCAAACTGCATGGTGTGCAGCCGTTTATAAGAGCTTTGATTCGCGAGCAGCTCGGCGTGTGTTCCCTGCTCTGTAATCTGGCCGTTTTCGATGACCACAATTTTGTCGGCGCCCTGGATGGTGGAGAGGCGATGAGCGATGACCAGGCTCGTTCTACCCTTCAACATGTGGTTGATCGCCTCCTGCACCAGTTTTTCCGCCTCGGTATCGAGGGCTGAGGTGGCCTCATCCAGCAACAGAATTTCCGGATTGCAAAGAATGGCTCTGGCAATGGCTATGCGCTGTCGTTGACCTCCGGAGAGTGTGACGCCGCGCTCTCCGATGACGGTACTGTATCCCTCGGGCAGATTGAGAATAAAATCATGGGCATTGGCGGCTCTAGCGGCCTGATAGATCTCCTCATTAGAGGCATCGTTTTTTCCGTAGGCAATATTGAAACGGATGGTATCGGAAAAGAGAAAGATATCCTGTGTCACAATGGCTATTTTCGATCTGTACCACTCCAGATCCAGATCGCGCAAATCTATCCCATCCAGTGTGATTTTCCCTTGCAGGGGATCATAAAAACGGGCAGTCATATCCATGATGGTGCTTTTTCCGCCACCGGAGGCGCCAACCAGGGCCACGGTTTTGCCTGCGGGAATGGCGAGATGGATACCCCTAAGCACATCCTGTTCCGATTTTTCATAGCGAAAGGTGACATCGGAAAATTGAAGCCCCTGGGTAATTTGTGCCAGAGAGTGCGGCTCCTTTGGATTCTGAATTTTGGGCACACGATCCAGTATATCATAGATCCGCTCCGCTACGGCGTCAGCCTGGTGAAATTTAGCGGACATCCGCGACATTTGTTGAATGGGGGTCAAAAGAGAGAGGAGAGCCAGCAGGAAAAATATAAACTCTCCGGTGGATAACTGCTGATTGATAATCATTAAGCCGCCAAAATAGAAGAGGGAGGCGCTGGCAATGGCGCTGAAAGCCTCTACCAGGGAAGGCCCCAGGGCCGCATAGAGATGCTTTTTTAGTTCTACCCTGGCGGCCTTATCTGCCAGAAGAAAGAGCCGCTGGTTTTCAAATTTTTCCTGACCAAAGGAGCGTATGACCCGAACTCCGGCAAAGGCTTCCTGGAGGTAGGCAGACAAATCCGACACCTTGGAAAGCACGGTACGGGAGGCGCGGTGCAGTTTTCCTGTAAAGGCTGCGATTGGCGCGATCATAATGGGTAGCACGATAAAGGCGAACAGGGACATCTCCCAGCTTATGTATAAAATTGCTCCCAGAAAAATAATGACTGTTAATCCGTGCCGCAAAAGCAGCTCTAATTGCTGGCTGATAACCTCATTGAGATGCGTCATGTCAGCGGTCATTCTTTGCATCAGATGACCTGTTCGCTCTCCGTAATAGAACTCCAGAGATAACTTTTGCAGGTGCGAAAATAGCTTAGTCTGAATATCGCGGACAGCGTAGAGTCCCAGCCTGCGCATGGCATAGATGGAAAGTACGCTGAACAGAGAGCGTAGAATAAAAAGAGGGATGATTGCCAGTGAAAGGTAAAGGAGCTGTTCCTGTTTGGACCACGATTGGAGGGATTTGTTAATCTGAATCTGCGTTTGTACAGAAAGACTTTTCCAGGACTCCCCCAGGGTTTTCTCGGGCTTTTGAAGTAAGGCATGATCAGCATCGGAGACGGTAAACTGGAATTTGCTTTGTCCCGGAGTCAGGGTATCTATGATTGGTATAACAGCGGTAAAGGTAAAGCCATTGAACAGGGTAAATAGGAAGGTGAAAAAGACTCCCCAGAAAAAAAGGGCGCGGTAAGGTTTTAGAAAGGGGAGGATCCTGCGCAGGCTTTTATAGGTGTATTTCATGAAAGACCAATCCAGACAAATAGTGCGTTACCAATACTTGGTTAGAATGCAAGCACCTATTTGGCAAGTGGCTTTTCGTTCCCTGCGTGAAAACTGAATCGATCAAAAGGGGGAAGAGGACTGGCCTTTTCAGGCCAGCCTATACTAAAGGCTTTTTGGTTTTCGGATATCGCAAGGCAATGCCAGCGATGTCGACGCACCCTTTAGCCAGTATAAAACCCGAGAACCAAAGTGTTTCGAGTATATAAGAGTGTTAGCTTTTGAATGTGACACCAAAAAATTGCGGGAAAAAGATATATAAAAGTAATACAGCCATTTGTAGCAGGATAAAGGGAACCACTCCTCTATAGATATCGATTGTTCGTACATTTTCCGGAGCGACTCCCTTGAGATAAAAAAGGCTGAAGCCAAAGGGGGGCGTCAAGAAAGATGTTTGCAGGTTCATGGCGATCATGATGGCAAACCATTGGGGATCCAGTCCTATAGCTTTGGCTATCGGTACCAAAACGGGGATGATGATGTAGGAAATTTCGATAAAATCGATAAAAAATCCCAAAATGAAGATGGTAAACATGGAGAGAAACAAAAATCCCCACTTCTCTCCAGGAAGTCCTTTCATGAACTCCTCAACAAGGATATCACCGCCGGTGTAAACAAAGACCATGGAGAAGGCTGTGGCACCCACCAGGATGGCAAAAACCATAGCTGTAACCTTGACCGTCTCCTGCGCAGCCTCCATGATCAGTTTTACTGTAAACTGTCGATACAGTGCTGACAGAACAATGGCGCCAATTCCACCGACAGCTGCTGACTCTGTCGGGGTTGCGATTCCCATGAAAATGGATCCTAATACCAAAACGATTAGCACCATGGGGGGGATGATGGCGATCAGCGCACGAATGATCTGCTGCCTTTTATTGCCCAATGCTTCATCCATCGGAATGGCGGGCGCTGCATCTTTGGTAAAAAAGGCTTTGATTAAGATATAGATGATGTAAAAAAATACCAGAACCATTCCAGGAATAATGGCTTTTTGAAATAGATCGCCCACAGGCTCCTGGAATACATCTCCCAATATTATCAGAACGACGGAAGGGGGAATGATTTGACCCAGGGTTCCGGCAGCGCAGATCGTTCCGGTAGCAAGCTTTTTGTTATAATTGTACTTGAGCATGACCGGCAAAGAGATGACACCCATGGCGATGACGCTGGCGCCGACAACCCCTGTTGATGCCGCCAAAAAAGCACCAACCAGCACGGTACTGATGGCCAACCCACCCCTGATTTCGCCAAAGAGCATTCCCATGGATTCGAGCAGCCTTTCAGCCAGTTTGGTTTTTTGCAGAACAATACCCATAAAGATGAAAAGGGGAATGGCCATCATGATGGTATTGTTCATGACAGACCAGATCCGGTGCGGCATCAGGGCGAACATATTGATACCGACATTGATCCCTTCAAATAATGAACCGTTGGGAAGAACCTCTGCTATTCCGGCAATGATGCCAAAAACCACAGAGACAGCGCCAAAGGTAAAGGCCACAGGAAAGCCAAAGGCCAGTAAACCTAAAGCGAAAAAAAACATGATAATGCCGATCATTGCGCTCCCCCTTGGGATGTTTTCCCATTACGGTAAATAAGTATATTTTTAGTAAGGTATCCAAAAGCGGTAATTGCCAGAAGCAGTGTGGAAAAGGGAATCACCATTTTGATCAGCCAGCGGTGGTGGAGTCCGCCCGGGTCGCCGCTGATCTCACCTGAAGTGTAGGCTTCGGCCACAAAAGAGAGGGAACCAAAGAAGATGAGTAGGGCGAAGGGGATAATAAATACGGCTGTTCCAATGATATTAATGAGGGCCTTTTTCTGCGGTGGCCATCGGTCATATAAAACATCGACCCTGACATGTCCCTCCTCTAGAAGGGCATAGGAAATTCCAATTAAGAAAACAACGGAAAAAAGGTGCCATTCCATTTCCTGCATCGCGATGGATCCGGTACTAAAGACATAGCGCATAACGACATTATAGAATACATTGACCATGACAATGATCATGAGTACAGAGAGGAAATACCCGACATAGCGATTGATCCGCATAAAGACTTTGTCAATTTTTTCAAGCATGTTTGCTTTCCTTTATCATAGAATGGCAGTATGTAAAGTAGTAGCCGATCGAGAAAACGATCAGCTACTGCTTTGTAGCGAAAGAATGGGAGATTACAGGTTATCCTTGAGGAAGGAGTAATCAGACATTCTGGTCCATTCTCTAGATTTTTTCATGTACGCCTCCTGGGAAGCAAGAATTTCCTTGAGCAGCTGATTTTGGGCTGCAAGCTCTACCAATAGAGCCTTGTTGGCTTTTTTCATTGCGTCCATGACCGGTTTGGGGAAGGTACGGATTTTTACATTGGGGAACTCTTTTGCGATCTTAGACCACGCATCAGCGCTCATGTGGTAGTTTTTAATATACATATCATAAGCGGCAAGACGCATGGCAATTTTCAATATCTCCTGGTAGCTTTTGGGAAGTCCGTCAAATTTTTTCTGGTTTACCAGAAATTGCAATTCTGTGGCGGGCTCATGCCATCCGGTGTAATAGTATGGCGCAATTTTATGAAATCCCATGGATATATCCATACCAGGACCAACCCATTCCAGGGCATCAATGGTTCCGCGCTCCAGAGCTGTATAGAGCTCACCAGGGGCAATATTGGTTACTGTTAATCCAAGCTTTGCCAAAACCTCTCCAGCAAAACCAGGAATTCGCATTTTCAGCCCTTTGAGGTCAGCCAGCGTTTTGATCTCTTTACGGAACCATCCACCCATCTGGTTTCCTGTATTTCCGCCTGGGAACGAGTACATTCCCTGCTTATTGTAAACTTTTTGCATCAGCTCCATACCGCCGCCATAGTAGAACCAGGCATACTGTTCAGGAGCAATCATGCCAAAGGGTACTGTTGTAAGTGCCAGGGTCGCTGTGTCTTTGCCCTTCCAATAGTAGGATGCGGTATGTGACATGTCATACTGGCCTAATTTTACCATCTCAAAGACACCGAACGCGGATTTGTGTTTGTTTGTGGAGTCGATGGTAATGGTGAATTTGCCTCCGCTCATCTCCTTAACAAGGGCAGCCATCTGCTCAACCGCATCTGTAAATGGAGGAAGGGATGAGCCCCAGGACATGGCAAGCTTCCAATGTACTGTTTTGCCGGAAACAGCAGTACCGCTGCCGCCATCCTTGCTGCCGCAGCCGGAAAGCGCCAGGCCGAAAGCAAATAGTGCAGCCACAGCCATAAGTTTGATTTTTTTCGAAACCATGAAATTTTCTCCTTATGCAAAAATAAAAATAGAATTACCATTCCGGTAAGAGTTGCAAATCAGATAGAAAGACCTACTGCCGCATAGAATGAGGGCGCGCATTCGGTTAGGCGTTCTTTGCCGGAAAATGGAATAGATAAAGCTATTTTTTTAAAATAGCAAGAGCGGCTGCAGGAGTCAAGCTTTTGCCATTGTATCGTGAGAAGAAACGGGGATTGCCTCTTTTTTCTTTATCAGCAGCGATGATTTGATGTAAATTATAAAAAAGGATTCTGACAGCAAAGGTGGTTGTATGCAGGATATAGATGCAAAAATCAAAGAGATTCTTTCTCGTAGTAAGGTCATCGCCGTAGTTGGGCTTTCTCCAAAACCTGAACGGGAAAGCTATGAAGTCGCTTCTTACCTGCAGAGACAGGGGTATCGCATCGTGCCCGTTTATCCAAGAGAAGAGACAATTCTTGGGGAAAAGGTGTACAGGGATTTGAAGGATATTCCCTTTCCCGTGGATATTGTAGATATTTTTCGTAAAGCGGAAGAGGTGATGCCCTTTGTAGAGGATGCGGTAGCGATTCGGGCAGGCGCTATCTGGCTACAATTGGGAATCGAGAATAGCATGGCGCAGGAGTATGCCCGCGCCCACGGGGTTGATTTTATTATGGATCATTGTCTAAAAATTGAGCATCGCAGAGCTCGATAAACTCACTCTCTCAACGCAAGCTCTGTTCGTATTTGAGGATAGCAGTTTTTCTGTTGAGTGCCGCTTCTTCGTTTCCTGGCCAGAGCTGGAGGGCCTGGCTGAAGGAGCGAACCGATGCAGAATAATTTTTCAGAAAAAAGAGACTCTTGCCCAGACCGGTATGAGCCTTGGAAAGGGTCTCTTGATTCTGATTTGGTAGCGCCAGAATCTGGCGAAAGATGTCAGCGCTGTTTTCGACATCGCCGATTTCTTTTCGTTGCAGGTAGATATTTCCCAACACATAGTATCCATGACCATTTTGCGGTTGCATCTGGATCGCGGTTTTGGCGTGGCGAACGGCCGTTTCGTAATCCTGATCTCTGGATTGACTTTTCTGCTTTTCTATGAGAGCATTCAAGGCTAGGGCAATGTTCAGGTGGCTTTTAAAAACAAGCTCCATGCTGATTTTTTCACGATTGGCGATATCAAGAACTTTTTGATATCCGCTGACAGCCTCCGCCATCTGCTCCTGGCTCTGGTAAATCTGAGAGATCGAAAAATGGGCCGGGGCATAATCAGGTTGTGCCTGAGTAATTTTCAGGTACTCAGCCATAGCCTCATCAAAAAATCTTTGCTCGTAGTACAGGTTAGCCAGCCCCATTCTTGCTTTTATGTTTTCTGGATTGGCCTGTAGAGCCTTTTTATAAACTTCAGTGGCTTCGATAAATTTTCCCATTTTGCGGTAGCTGATAGCCATGTTGATCCAAGCCTTCTCTTCGCCGGGATCCAGCTCAGCCGCCTTGCGATACATGTCAATAGCCTCCTGGTATTGCTCGATATCGTCGAGAATATTACCCAGTTGCAGAAAGGCTTGCCTGGCAGCGGCAGAGCCAGGCGCTGTGGCGATAATTTTTCGGTACTGTTCTTCAGCTTTTTTAAGGTCACCTGCTTTGTAGTATAATTCGCCAATTTTGATTAAGATGTTAGATCGATCGCCGCGAGACTCTGTCTGTAGGGCTTTTTCATAAGCGGCAATTCCTTCCTTGTATAGTTCATTCTTGAGGAAGGTGTCTCCCAGGCTCTCATAAAGTTCGGCAGTGGCGGATCCTGTTACCAGAGCTTTCTGAAAACTGGCAAGAGCTCCCTCTTTATCCCCCATAGAAAGCTGGACGTTGCCAAGGTTGTAGAGGATATCGCTATCTTTGGGACTAAGTTGATGGGCCTGACGCAGATATTCCAGAGCTTTATTCCAGTCCTTGCGCAGAGTATAGATCTTTCCGAGGTTGAGATAGGATTGGACAGCGACATTACCCGCATGAGACTTTCTTGCGGCAAGATGAAAATGGTTTACAGCGGCTGGTTCGTCGCCGAGCTGATAGTGGGCCAGTGCGGAGTTAAACAGCAGTAAGGGGTCATCCGGGGCGTACTTTAAACCCTGTTTATAAGCTCGGATTGCCTGGCCATAATCTTTGAGAGAGAAGAATAGATTTCCGAGTACTATATAATTGAAGGCATCACTCTTTTGGAGGTTGATTGCCTTCTGGATGGCATCGATAGCTTTGTCGTTCAAACCGCGCTGCCGATAAGCATTGGCCAGGTTGCGGTAGATAATGGGATCTTTGCTGTTGTATTGGATCGCCCGCTCGAGGAAATCGATGGATCGGAGATATTGACCCTGGTCGTAAGCGATTATTCCTAAATAGGTTAGCGCAATGCTTTTGTGCTTGTCTGGAGCGTCAGAATTCAACACACGCTCAAAGGCGCTCTCAGCAGCTGGATACCAGCCGCGCAGAAAATAGGCCTTGCCTTCGGTCAACTCTTTGCTGTCTGGCGGAAGTTCCGGTAGACTGGAGTTTTTGGGTATGGACTCCGTTGATCCTTGATTTGCCGGCAGGAACCTTTTTCCGGAACGAAAATAGTAGGCTGCAGTAGCAATCACCCCGAATATAACAATGGCTGCAAAAGGAAAGATAAAGGCTTTTTTCTTGAAGAACTGCAAGAATCGTGGAGATTTTTTTTCCGGCGCGAGATCAGTGATCCGGTTTTTTTGCACTCCATTATCCAGAATATCCTCTGGAAGCTCTTCCGGTTCGGCAAAGGAATAGCTTTTGCTATTTCGTTTTCCCATAGAGTACCTTTTTGTATATCTAACGTTTCAAAGAGACGAAGATCTCTGCAATGATTCAGGTTCTGGACTGTTTGGCTACATTTTGCGAATAGATTGCATCAAGCATACCGTTGATGTAGCGCCACGCGTCCTCGCCAGAATAGAGTTTTGAGATCTCGATGGCTTCGTCTATGGTTACTATCGGTGGAATTTCAGATAAATATAGCAAAGAAAAAATCGATAAGCGCAGAATTGCCAGCTCTACCCGGGGAATTCTATCAAAGGTCCAATGGGTGCTGAATGTTTGAATCAGGGTATCAATCTCTTCCTGGTGATCAAGTGTCCCTTCAATCAACAATTTGGCAAACTCCCGCGCGGAGAGATCAGCCTCGCGTTCCAGCCAGGACAATCGTAGAGCCTCACCTCGCTCCAGTTCTCCCCAGGAGACCTGGTACAGAGTTTGCATGGCAATTTCTCTACCCTGGCGGCGGCTTTTGAAAAAGTGCTGGTGTCTGTTATCGGGAAGGGTCATGGGTTTTCAACAAAGCGATCAGGGAAGCGCTGCGAATGCCTGCCACAGGTTTGCCTGTTCAATCGCTGATAGTGCAGCATCAGCTCCCTTGTTGCCAGCCTTGGTACCTGCCCTTTCGATAGCCTGTTCCAGGGTATCCGTAGTGATCACTCCATAGGAGATCGGGAGTTCATACTCCAGAGCAACCTGAGCGATGCCCTTTGTTACCTCTGCCGAGATATAGTCAAAATGGGGGGTCGCTCCGCGTATTAATGCTCCAATGCAGATGATCGCGTCAAATTTACCGCTGCGCGCGGCTTTCTTTGTCACCACAGGAATCTCGAAGCTGCCAGGAACGCGCAGGACTGTAATTTTACCTGGATCAGCGCCATGACGATACAGGGTATCCAGGGCGCCATCGAGCATTTTGCTGGTAAAAAAATCATTAAAACGGCTGACGATAATTCCAAAGCGGAGTCCCTGAGCCTGTAAATGGCCCTCCACTTGAGTGTAGTTCTGGTATGGGGTGATTGAATAGTTCTGGCTCATACTTCTATTTTCCTGAATCAATATTTTTAAATCATCTCAATTTTTCCACGAAAAAGGAGATAATGAATAAAGACAAATATCCTTGGCTTTTCATAAACGGCAAAGTAGGTGCATCTCGCAATGTCTGATGTAATCATTCTATCTGTCGAATTTTTTTTGGTACCATTCTTCTAGAGCAGAGATAACGGATTGCGATTGGTGTCAAACGATTTATACTAATGGCTTTTTGGTTTTCGGATATCGCAAGGCAATGCCAGCGATGTCGACGCACCCTT
>DYNZ01000175.1 GCA_020720805.1 Leptospira biflexa
CTGCTCACCTTGCGGGTCCACAAACATGACAGTTACGCCAAGTTTCCAAATGTGATGGTTGTTGTTGAGCGTTTCAACATCTTCGAGAATCATTGCCTGGGACTGAGTAAATCTTGCGCCCGAATTGACAAATGCTTTCCAGACTACTTCGCCATACATGTTGCGCAGTAATCCGCAGCCATCCTCAGACATGCCCGCGCAGACCTGCGTCAGCCACGCATCGTATCCATTGTCCAGGTTGGGCGCATAGAATGCGGAGACTGCGTTCAGCGCAGGCTCCATCCCTTTGATTTCCTGTTTCGGCAGAAAGCGTTCCAGCAAATTGTTTGTCCAGGCGTAATAACCGCCCGCGCCGATTAGCAAAATAAGGGCGATGGTTACGATAATGTTCGTGATTTTCTTTTGTGAGATTGTGATGTTCATTTCAATTCTCCACGATATAGGGTCCGTATAAAATTCGATTCAGAAGCCACTCATCCTGCGCTTCGTCATATACAACATGCAGATAGATATCGCTTTCAATGAACGGGCAGTCTTTTAAGGCGCTGCCACAGTTTTTGTATATTGAGACTTCCGCTTTCCAAACTTGCGAACCGTCATTGAGAGTTGCTGCAACTTTGCCAGGGACAACACTGTTAAGCGCGACGTCCTGTCCGCTCTGCCAGAACTTGGACTCAAGATTGTCGGTGAAGTATCCGCACCCGCCTTCGGTCATTCTGTGACAAACCGCATCCAGCCAGCCTGAATAGTCATCGGGCATTGGCGCATACATTAATGAGACCGCTTCGAGAACCTGTCTTTCTTTTTGGAAGTCAGGTATGGAACCGGCTTGTACCGTGGGAACAACGATGAACGCTGCCAGCAGCATAAGAACAAGCATGATCGGTACTTTCAAGTTTTTCACATTTACATCCTCTTCGTATCATGGAAACGAAAAGACCCCTTCCGTTTGGAAGGGGTCTTTTCGTTTTGGGTTGAGATAGAATCCTGCCGAGGAAATCTCACAGCAGGGGCAAGTTCAATTTTTATACAGAATTGAAGAACTGTCAAGCAGCTTGCGAAATCATTGAACTACACTGAGTTGATGTTCCATTTTCAGAGCCTCAAATTCCTCGGGGGTTGGGATATTTGGCTGGATACGGCATTCGGCGAGCGATGTGTGGGGGGTATATTCCGCAAGACTCCAAATAAACTTTTCGTAAGTCGTCCACCAGGATGGGAAAAAGGTAAGTAGAGTCGTGTTGTCAGGTGCAAAACTGTGTTGCATCAACTTAAATTTCATCATCTCATCGGGAGTAAGCGTAAGCGCCATATACGTGTACCACCAGGATTGAAGCACGCTCACTGAAAAGGTAATGAGACGGTTTGAGGTATCGCACACCCCCATCTTCACATTCGCCTGTGGGTACGATGCCTTGTATTTCACCTCCAAATCATTATGTGCGATTGAGCGCCATTCGAGGAATTGGTAATAAGTGAGCCCTTTGAACTCAGCAAGTTCCATCGGCTGCCCGGCACGCCAAGCGAAATAAAGGGTTGGGGTCAGCACTGCAATGAGCAGTGCCAGCAGAGTAATTTTGAACAGCAGGGCGAAGCCCTTGCGTATGGTTTTCATCGGTTTGTTTTCCTTTTGTGCGTGAACATTTGTTCTATTCTACACATAAACGGATTCCAAAGCAAGTTCGCAAATGATCAGAAAGAATCACAGCAATTTGTTGGATGGAAGAACGATATACCCTCCTCAATTACTATTCTGGATTTCAAAATCCAGAATAAAGCATAACCAAAAGCTGCTCACCCGTGGAAAGCAGGTTGCTTATCCTCTAATCATCAAAGTAGCCCAACGCCTTTGCGTTGGGACAATATCTTTCTTTATGCCCTGGTTTTCCGCAAATCTGGCAGGGCATAGGAGGCAAAGGCGGGTCTTTACGATGCTTGTAATCTTCAATCATGCTCATAAACGGGGGCATAGACCCAACGGTATAACCATAACTTGATTTTGTTCTTCATGCCACTCCAGTTTTATGCTTTTCATCAATTTGTCTCGCAAGCCAAAGGATTATTATCTGCGGCAATAGAAGGCTTGACTAATATTTTTAAAAGCTTTTTTCTATCGGGAAAGCTCAAAAAGCAGTACAATGACAGTCATTAAGAGTATAAATCAGAAGTCGTGAGTTACAAGTAGAAAATACTATGTAATCGGGAAAATAATATGGACGACGCCATAACTCCTACACCTGACCCAAACTCCCCAACCAGTTTTTATATCCCTTCTGATCTCCAGGGCTGTTTTCGGGAATTAGACAGTGCGCTTCCCGCCAGTATGCGCGAGGACATTCGCGCCTGCGAAAAAGCCAATTTGGTGCGGCACCACTTCGGACTGGGAATGTGGATGCGAAATAATTGGGGTTTGTGGTCGAAAAGCTCCCCTCTGAAACAATACTTTGATGATCTAGGAATGCACGAGACCGATGACGCATCTAGCAAGATTCTGATGTCGTATTGGCAGTATCTAAATCAGACTTCGAGTTTTCTCTGCTCCCAAACAGAATCCACGCCCGTCCCCAGCGCCATGCTTCGCGAACGCAAACCGTTAGTCGCTTCGCAAAATAAAGTAAAGGTATCATGGAAAACAAAAAACACTTCTACGAAAAGATAGTCTTTCTTCCTAAGATTCCGCATTGGCTTTTTGGTCTATCAATAAGTGTGCTTGGATTTTTTATATCCCAAATTTTAATCACCATTGACGGACAATCACCCGATTATTTGCTAATACCAAGATTTTTCATTTCTGCTTATGTTTGTGTTGTGCCAGTTGTCTTAACTTGGGGGTTTTATAGTTTTCAAAATTCTGCCGTCAAATTTATTGATTTCCTCCCAGAAAAAGAGCATTTGAAATTCACGCAATGGATAAATTTTAGAGCGCAAAGGATTTTCACGTTTCAATCTTGGCTAGTTCGAGTTATCGTTTTTGTGGGAATGTTAGGGTCATTAGCAACAGTGTTCTCTAATGGGTTTATTTTTTCAACCACCATCTTGAATGTATTGGCTGTTGCCGGAACAATTTTGAGTTCATTCCTTGCTTGCCACGCCGCCTATGTACTAATAGATTTAATGCAGTACCGCATAACTTGCTATTGACTTGAATAAAAAGGGTTCTCATGG
>DYNZ01000065.1 GCA_020720805.1 Leptospira biflexa
AAGCATCGATGCTTATTGGTATAAAACCCGAGAACCAAAGTGTTTCGAGTATAAATGGGAGTGCTTTTCAGTTACATGAGAAGGCTTATCGGCTGGCCATCCAGGCCTTTCGAAGGAATGAAGGGATGAGATCTTCCTGGGCAAACCAGAGGCCATTGATCTCGGGCAAAGAGCAAGTTTTACACAGAAAGACTTTGATGCGATAACGTGTTATGGCGTGAGAAAAAGAAAAAGCACTGGCTTTAACCATCTCCTGAAGAAGATGCTTGGGAGGCAAATTCTGCCATGAACTTTCCCATTGCTCCGTTTCTGGATGGTACAAAAGGGCGGGATAGCCGTGATGCCTGCGGAGAAAACGAAAATTTTGCCATGAGTGCAGAAAAACCTGATCGCCCCTTTTCTGGATAATCAAATAACAGTGTACCTCTTCCATTTTTGGGCGAGCCAGACTCCGCACCGGATATTGTTCCGGATGATTCTGAGCTTTGGCTGCACAGGCAAAGGAGATCGGGCATATAGCGCATAATGGCGACCTTGGTGTGCATATTTTTTGTCCCAATTCCATGATCGCTTCATTCAGATTTCCAGGATTATCCCCACTCCTCTCAAACAATCCCTGTAAAAATGAGCTGATCTTGACAGAAAACCCCTTTTCGGAAACAGCCTCTACCAGAGCCAATAGCCTGGCGATCACCCGTTTGACATTCCCATCAATCGCTGGAATAGCGACACCATAAGCGATGGAGGCAATAGCCGCAGCAGTATAAGGACCTATAGAGGGAATGGTGAGGAGGGATGCATAGTCCTCGGGCAGTTTGCCCTGAAAATGTCTAACTATGTGCTGGGCACCGAGACGGAGGTTACGGGCTCTGTTGTAATAGCCAAGACCCTGAAAAAAGAAAAGAACCTCTTTTTCTGTGGCTGTTGCCAAAGAAGAGAGATCAGGAAACCGTTGCAAAAAAATCTCAAGCTGCTCCAGAGCAGCTTGAATTCTGGTTTGCTGTAAGGCGACTTCGCTAACCCATACCTTGTATGGATCGCGATTTTTACGAAAAGGGTAATCCGTTCTGTGCAGAGCGAACCACTCCAAAAACGCCCTTGCGATTGGTTCATGCACCAGGCTTTTCAGCCTCTTCAATCAGCATAACCGGGATACCTTCGCGAACTGGAAAAATCAGAGAGCAGGCTGGATTGGTACAGTATATTTTTTCTTCCGCTTCTTTATACAGGATATCGCTTTTGCAGGACGGACAGGCTAATATCTCAACTAATTTTGTATCTAATCCCATATCGTTCCTCCGTCTTCATCTGCGTCAAGAAATAGCTCCCAGCAATTCTCTGGCAACAAGAAAACCGGGTGACAAGGGGTGTAGTTTCTGATTTGACATGATCGCATCGCTCCACTTCATCGAAAGCGAATCCCTTAAAAACAGAAGGTCATATTGCTCAATTTTCACAACCTGGCTGGAGTTCCACTTCGATGCGCAATGTACACACCCCAGTGACGACCAGTGGTTGACATAAAAGGCTTCGACTGCGCCAACTGGATTGCCACAAAGGGAGCAGTGCAGCGGCCAGGAGAGGTGCCCTAAATACTTTAGGAGACGCCATCTGGCAAATAGCAGCAGCTGATTGCTCTGCTCGCCGGAGAGAACCGTCACCTCGCGAATAAAACCCAGTACAAGCTGATACACCAAAGGGTTTTGTTCATTTTCCTGAGAGGAGAGACGCACATCTCCTAAAAATTGCAAAAGGGCGGATAGATTTTCCTGTTTTAAGGAGTATGCCAGCGGCGAAAAACGTATTTCCGCATCACGGATAATTCGTTTATCCTTGGCCTGGTACTCATAATAATGAAAAAAAATTTCATTCCCACCCAAAAGCCATCCGCTGCGCGTCCGGCTACGATACCCTCCCTTAACGATGAAAGCCAGCTTGCCATAATCCTTTGAAAAAATGTGCAGCAAGGCATCCCCCTCACCGATTTTCTGAGAAGCAAGAACGATACCACTCTGGGATAGGATCGCCATCGTTAGGACTGCTTGGGAAAGATATCAACCTGAATCTGCTTAATGCGCTTACCATCTAAGGCCGCTACCTTGAAGGCCAGGTTTTCATAACGGGTAGTATCGCCCTTCTCTGGAAGACGTCCCAACTGGTGATAGATAAAACCACCTAGCGTGTCAAAATCCTCTTCTGGCAATTTTGTCTGCAATAGGTTCTGAGATTCTGCCATAGAGAGCCGTCCATCCAGAAGGTATGATGTTTCCGATAATTTCTTTATCCATTCCTGTTCCTGATCAAATTCATCTTGGATTTCTCCTACCAACTCTTCTAGGATATCCTCAAGAGTTACGATACCTGACACGCCGCCATACTCATCAACGGCAATGGCTATATGGTTGCGATTCTTTAAGAAATTTTTTAACAATACTGTCAATTCCATCGTTTCAGGAACAATATAGGGTTTTCGCAGCAGTGGCTTGACATTGAATTCCTTATTCTGTTTTCTAGAGAAGCGCAACAGATCCTTGACATGCAAAATGCCAACAATTTCATCAACATCCTCTTCGTAAACGGGAATCCGGCTATATCCTGATTGAATCGCAATTTTTAAATAATAGTGAATCGATTTTCCAAACTCTGCCGCTTCGATATCGATCCTGGGAACCATTATTTCGGAAACCGCTTTTCCTTTGAGCAAATCAAAAATCTGCGCCTGCCTCTGTTCTGGTGTATGAGATATCGTTTGCGCGGTTTCCGATGCCCGGCTGCCGCTTGCCTCCCCTATGCCCAAAGCACCTAAAAAATTTTTCCATATCGATGGCCTCTCCTGCTTCTGGTCTGGCATATTAGCAGGAATGACGGGAATAGGTGACTCGGGTGTCAGGGCTTTCCTTTTTCTGGAACGGCTGCTACCAGCGGAGCCTTTTTTTTCCCCAGAAGGGGATTGTCGGGAATGGGACACCTTGGCTACTTTTTTTGAACTTTTTTTAGGTACCGCTGAACCGGAACTATTAGGGTCATTTTGACTCATTGTTTTGCTTAAATCCTCCTTGCTTAAAACTGAAAAAAAGCGCACCGGCCACTTCCTGGCGCAACAAACCTCAAAGAAATAATTTTCTGCGTCTATGCTGAAAAAATAATAAACCTTTATTGATTTTAAAAATTTGTCATATATGAATTAATTTTTCATATTTAATTTCTAAGGCAGACATCCTCTCTGCCTGTTCCCGACTCTCTTCATGATCAAACCCCAGCAAATGCAGCATACCATGCACCAACAGCCTGAAAAGCTCCTCAAGCGGCGAGTGATCCCATAGCGAATGCTGACGGAGCGCTTGATCAACATTCACAATTACATCGCCAAGCTCCTCCTCAAACATCTCCTCCTGCCATCCTTCATTATCCTTCAAATCTAGCAAAGGAAAGGACAGCACATCTGTGGGAACAGTTTTTCCGCGAAAACGTTCATTTAACTCCCGGATTGTGGCATCACCGCAAAACAATAAAGAGATATCACCCTGATAAGCCGGCTGTATCTGGGCAAAGAACTCCTTGATGCCTGCGATGATAGTCGGCAGAGAAGTCTGAAGCAGTGCTACCGAGGCGGTATCCATTTCATCCTGATATATTTGATACAATACTTCCATGATAACTAATTTGTCCTATTTTTTTTTTGACCCTTTCCAATTGCAAAACTCTGCAACCCCAGTTCAAGATTGCGCGTCTCCTTATCCTCAGGGTATTCGATGCGATTATGGAAAATGCCCGACAATGTTGAAATAAAGCTATCCGAAACCTTACGCAGATCTGAAAGCGTCAGGTCACAGTTATCCAAAAGGCCGTCATTTATCTTACCATTCACTATTTTTTTGACAAGCTGAGTTATCTTTTCGACAGTGATAGGTCTTTCCATGGCGCGACTTGCGGCTTCAATTGAATCCGCCAGCATAGCAACGCCAGCCTCCTTGCTGCGGGGATTCGGTCCAGGATAGGTGAAATCCTCCCTGCGAATATTCTGCGGATTACTACCGTTCTCAAGGGCTTTATGGTAAAAATATTTTATCACAGTTTTTCCATGGTGTCCGGTAATAAAATCCTTTAAAACTTTTGGCATACGATTTTTTTCAATTAACTCAACGCCATAATTGACATGTTCGATAATAATTTTAGCGGATTCATGCGAAGCAAGCATCGTATGCGGATTCTTTGAACCAGGCGCCTGGTTTTCAATAAAAAATTCAGGACGCTTGGTTTTTCCAATATCATGATAATAGATCCCAACCTTGGCAAGCAGAGCATTCGCGCCGATATCCTGGCAGGCAGATTCAGCCAGACTGGCTACGGCAATCGAGTGTTGGTATGTTCCCGGAGCCTTGAAAAGCATCATTTTTAAAAGAGTCGAACTTAAGTCAGTCAACTCGAGCAGCTTAAAATTGGTGGTGATATCAAACATGGATTCCAAAACCGGGATGATCCCAAATGCCAAAATACTGCTTCCAACACCATTCAACAATCCCACTATCGAAAGCTTAAAAAATGTATGAATACTATAACTCTCATATAAGGTGATAATTAAAATCATAAAGATGTTGGCAGCAGATATATATAGACCTATCTTTAGAAAATCGGTCCGTTTTTTCACCCTGCTGACCGAATAGGAGCCAAGCAGTGTCGTGATAAAGGCAAGATAGAGACTGGCAACATCCTCACTATTACTCATAAGAAAGATATAAACAGAAAGAAAAAGTCCGGCGCCAACAGAAACTTTCTCATCAAACAAAACAGCTAACGTTAGTGTTAGCGAAGCTATCGGGATATAGAGAGCAAAAATATTACCGCTACTAAAAATACCATTGATACGGCTTACGATAAAAATAATGGTGATCATCGCAAAAAACAAAATAGAGACAATTGTAATATTTTTCGCGTTCGAAAACTTTAGACTGGTATAACGGTAAAAATAACTGACAATAAGGGAGCCCAGTGCAATCTGGAAAAGCAGGATTCCAATCACCTTGGAAACATTTATGCTATTTCGGTATTTATTCAAAATTAGAATTTTTTCATATTTATCCTGCGTGATCGGCTCACCATAGCGAACTATAATTTGTCCTTTTTTTAATACACCTTTTACCGCTTCGGTTTTCTTTACCGCCTCCTCCATTCTGCGGTAGGTTTCTGCTTCATTAAAAAAAAGATTTGGACGCAGAAAATTTTCAACAATTCCCACCACAGCTTTTAATTTTGCCTGTGGTAGAGTTGGAAATTTTTCTCTACTTATATCGTACAATTTTCCTTTAACGGACTCCAGATCATGAAGATCGTTCAGACTGCGCGTAAGCTCCGGGACATCCTCGGTTGAATTAATCGTTCGGATAATAATATTTTCGTTCTTATTCTCAAAAGCTTTTTTTGAGCTAACTATGGATTGATCCATGACAAACACATAAAGCTCGATACTTTTTAAGTTCAACAAATTTGGACGCGTATATATAAGAAAATTTTGCAGGGAATCATCGTCCAGCTTTATGGACGCTGGTACCTTCTGCTTCAATTCATAAAGCTGCGCCGCAAGTGGCAAATTTTTTCCCTGCTTCTGTTCCCTGGTAAGAAGGTCAACCTGATGAAAAAAATCTTTCAGCCGATCCACCCCCGTTCGCATCACCGATTGATCTTTATCGAATATCTTAAGAACCAGACGCCTCGATTTTTCCTGCTGACGCTGGGTCTCTTTTGGCTGAACATACGCCAAATCATGAGGGATCCTGATATCAAAATTAGCGATATCGCCGACTTTAACCAGAATAGGATTTTCAAAAAACTGAACCGATAGATAATAGGTGGAGACAATGAGAAAGAAAATACCAATGGCTACTTTATAAACCCGCAGACGCACCTTGTTTGTCAGATGGTCAAACCTGTGCGTTAATTGATCAATGAAATCAATTAGATATGTTCGAATGCGCTGGAGCATCTTTCACTTTTCTAAATCCCCGTTTTGGAGAATCTTTGTGTTCGTTTTGTTCGTCGCTTTCTGCACTCTCATAAGCTTGAATAATTCTATCAATAATTGGATGACGGGTAATATCTTCACGTCCCATTCTCACGATCCCTATCTGAGGGATCTTGTGAAGAATACGCATTGCCTGTTTTAGTCCAGAACTTTTCTGTTGATTCAAATCGACCTGAGTTATATCGCCGGATATAGCAACCCTGCTGCCCTCTCCAATTCTGGTTAAAAACATTTTCATCTGGGCTGAGGTTACATTTTGGGCTTCATCTAATATGATGAATGACCTTGCCAGGGTTCGTCCCCTCATAAAAGCCAGCGGCGCGATTTCTATGACACCCTCATCCATGTATTTCTTAACTTGAGGGAAACCGATCAGGTCGTTCAGGCTATCGTACAATGGCCGCAAATAAGGATCTACCTTTTGTACCAGATCTCCCGGCAAAAACCCCAGATTTTCGCCAGCCTCCACGGCTGGTCTGGTCAACATGATACGGCGAACCTGCTGGTTCTGTAGCGCATGAAGGGCATAGGTCACAGCCAGAAATGTCTTTCCTGTACCAGCCGGACCAATAGCCAGGGTGATAATATTACGCTGCAGGGATTCGAGATACAGACGCTGATTCTCCGATTTAGGCACCACTTTTTGACGAAACGAAAATTCCCAGAGACCTGGTAACCATACCTCTGTAGAGACGGCTGGCTGTGAGCTTGGCTCTGCTATCGGTTTGATCTCCGTTGTGGTTAAACCCGCTCTGGCCTCCAGCGCATTGCGGATGGTTCCTTCCGGGGAGTAATCCGACCGCGTTCTCTCTTTTTGCATCTGTTTTTCCAGATTAGAAAAAAAATCTAAACCGAATGCGCCTTTCTGGCTATCACCCCGTAAGATCAAACTGATACCACGCGGTATCAATTGCAAAGCCAATGCCTGTTCCAAGAGTGGTAAATTGGAGTCATGAATACCACAAATTTCCTGAAATAGGTCACGACTTTGAAATTCATAAATATGCCTCTCCAAGGATACCGAATTAAATTTCAAAGAGAGCCTCTACTGAACAAAATCGCCTCCACATCAATGTGTTGTTCTACCCCATTCACTTTTTGTTATCAAACTACCTAAGTACAGCAAAGCATTTTTTTTAAAATAAGGCAGCCGCACCAGAAAATTCAAAAAAAATCAATTTATCCCTGAAAACCAGATCATTCTATCTCGATTTTCGCATGAAACGGGGTGATTATAGGGTTACTTCCGTCTTTTTGCCCACTACCCTGATAAATAGCTCCTGCAACTGACCAGGATCTACCGGAGAGGGAGCGTTACTCATCAGGCATTGTCCTTTTTGTGTTTTTGGAAACGGAATCACATCACGAATCGACTCCTGCTTTAATAGCAGCGCCATAATTCTATCCAGGCCAAAGGCTATGCCGCCATGCGGCGGCGCTCCGAACTGCAGCGCTTCCAAGAGGAATGAGAACTTAATTTTCGCCTCCTCTAGAGTGATCCCAAGCAAACGAAATACCTTTTGCTGAAGCTCGTTATCATGAATCCGGATGGAACCTCCACCGATCTCTGTACCATTGAGCACAAGATCATAAGCGCGTGCGCGCGCTTTTACAACAACCCGCGGATCAGGATTATCGAGCATAGCAAGATCATCAGGATTAATATTCGTAAAAGGGTGATGCATAGAGTAATATCGTCCCTCTGCCGCATCGAACTCAAAAGCGGGGAAATCTGTGACCCAGATAAAATATTTTTCATCCTCTGGTATCATTTTCAAAGTGCGTCCCAGATGCAGCCGCAAATTCGCTAAGCTATCATGAACGATTTTTTCCGTGTCCGCCACAAAAAACAGGATATCACCTGGCTTTGAACCGAGCAAATGCGCGAGAGATTGCAGCTCATCTGGCTTAAAGAATTTTGCTATGGTAGATTCCAGGCCGCTCTCTGTATGTTTCATCCAGGCCAGACCCTTGGCTCCATAACGAGCCACAAATGCCGTCAAATTGTCGATATCGGTCCGTGACAGAGAAGCACCACCCGGGACACAGATAGCCTTAACCCGAAAACCTGGCTTGCTGGCATTTTCCCGGAATACCTTAAAATCACAATTTGCTGCGATTGCTGCTACATCCTTCAGCTCCATACCAAAACGCATATCCGGAGCATCTTTGCCAAAGCGTTCCATAGCCTCCTGGTAGGTAATCCTGGGGAAGGGAATCGTAAGATCAAGATCAAAAGTCTCTTTCATGACATGGAACCACAACCCCTCCATGATGCGATAGATATCCTCTTCATCAATAAAGGAAAGTTCCATATCTAACTGGGTAAATTCAAGCTGGCGATCCGCACGAAGATCTTCATCGCGAAAACAGCGGGCTATCTGGTAATAACGCTCCATACCAGCTACCATGAGAATCTGCTTGAAGAGCTGTGGGCTTTGCGGTAAGGCGTAAAACTCACCGGCAGACAACCTGGATGGAACAAGAAAGTCCCTTGCTCCCTCTGGAGTGGATTTGTTTAGGATGGGCGTCTCGATCTCGAGAAAACCCTGATTATCGACATAGCGACGAATCGATTGATAAAGCCGGTGACGCGTCACCATATTATGCTTCATCTGGTTGCGGCGCATATCAAGGTAGCGGTATTTCAGGCGGACCTCTTCATTGGGAGTCTCAGACTCTTCCAGAGAGAAGGGAATTGTCCTGCTAACGTTAAGGATCTTTAAATCAAGAATCTCAATTTCAATCTCGCCGGTTTCCAATCTTGGATTGATATCCTGGGCGGCACGTGGCCGAACTTTGCCCGTTGCAGAGATGACAAACTCACCCCGTAACTGCTCAGCTAATTCATGCGCCCCGGGATGAATATCCTGGGAGAATACCAGTTGCACCACCCCTGTGCGGTCCCGTGCGTCAACAAAAATAACCCCTCCGTGATCGCGACGCCGAAACACCCAACCACGAATATTGACCTCCTGGCCAGCATGACTTTTTCTAAGATCATTACACCACGTTCTTTCCACGCTTCTTACCTGCTCTTTCCCTTTCCTGTCTGGCATGCAGTTGAAATATAATTATGATATGATTAATGCAGCTTCTATGAGGATTATCACGATCCCAGAGGAAACTAGGATTTCACAAACAGCAACGTCAAGACAATTTTCAGAAATCTCTCTTCACGGATACCGACCTCGAATTGATCCATGACAAATTAAGAACGGAATATCACCGCATCAGCATCTCTCAAATAGAGGGGCATAGCCTCTTCATAATTGCAGTACTCCTGATCCTGCAAGTATAACCATCCTAAAAGTTTAGAGGAAAAAGTGAATGGGCGCGCCTCCAGCGAGTATGTCAACGGCTTTAGGGGATGCAGATGGCTTGCCCTGGGATTCGCCCAGATCGTCTGATCCGGTGTAACACAGCGAACACCCTTTCCCTCTGCTCTGGCAAGCTGCAACTGCCCGAGTAGCTCCTGGGGTGTGTAATCTCCAGCCGGAATTACCTCGCTTTCCTCCAGGTACCCTGCCGCAAAAACCCTTCCTTTACGGGCATCCCAAAAAGGGAGCAGTATATCCCGATTCTGCTCCTCGTCATAGAGATAATAGGCCAGTCGTAAAGAGGAGATGGTAAACAGAGGAATCTGCAGAACCTGAGCCATCACGCGAGCGGTAGACAACACCACCCGAATCCCTGTAAACGAGCCAGGGCCATTGCCAGCAACGATCAGATCCAAATCGTCAAAGCGCAAAGATCGCTCTGCCAAAATTCTGCCTATCGTCTCCAGCAAAGAGCGCGAAGGGGCATCTGAGGTATAGCGCTCAAAAGTTTCTTGGTAGCGATGGCGCACATAAAGGGTATCAAATCCACCTGAGTTATCGAGCAGAAGTATAGAGGATGCGGCAAAGTCGGATATCTTCATGAAAATCTTTCGTGTATTTTAGAAATATTTCAAACCTTGGATAGGGAATCAGCCGTTCCAACACATGCGGCCACTCAATTACGCTGATAAATCGCGGCGAGGCCCATATCTCTTCCCAATCAAGATTTCTGGCCTCATATTCGGATTGGATGCGATAGAGGTCAAAATGGACAAAAGAGAGACCTCCCGCCAATGGGTAAAGCTCATATAGGGTAAATGTCGGCGAGGGCATATCCCCAGATATTCCAAGAGCGCGTCCCAAAGAGCGCACAAATGTGCTTTTCCCAGACCCCAGCTCGCCGTCCAGAGTCAGGACGGTTCCCCCACCCAACTGCACGGCAAGATCCTGCGCTAACTGCATCAAATCATCCTGGTTAATCTCCCGAAACTGCTCCCAATCCTTTAGCCACTCTATATTCACAACGAAGTTCCTTTGATGCAACCAGTTAACTGGGGCAAATTAGCCAACTCCTCTGGGGAAATCTATGATTTTTCGACACAACAGAAAGAAAACTTAATCGATACTCTTTTTTTTCGATAAATTAATCAATTTCAATATCGTTATTGACAAATTGGGTACCGATACTATATTGAAATGGGAAGAACCGCAGACTGTTCGTTTTTTAGTCATTACAAAAATTGAGTCTGAGACACGATGGAGAGTTTTTCCCCTTGTTTGACCGAGAAGAGAGAAACGGAGGTCTTTTATGGAAATCAATAGTATCGATTTACTAAAACAGGCAGATAGACTCCGCCAGCGTCATGACTCTGTAAAAGCGAAAAACGATATTCATCAGAGTGACCAGCAGAGTCAAAAGAGTGCACAACCCGGTTCGGACGAATTGGTTGCCACAAAAAATCAATCTATTCATCTTACACTCACATCGCAACTGCGCAGCATGGATAGCCAACTGAAGGATCTGCAGAATCAGGTCACTAGAAATCAGACCTTGACCCTATCCCTACAAGAGGTTATCGAGAATCCCCCTAAGCGCAGTGGCCAGGAACTGTCAGATGAGATTCAGAGCAAAAGCCCCAAACTTGCCGATTTTCTGCAAAAAGAGGGTTTTCTGGGACGGATGCAAAGCGCTGATGCTCAAAATGCTCAATCTCTGATCCAGGAAATTTACGGAAATTTTACTGGATCGCTCAAGGATCTCTACTCTGAGATAAATCAAAATCTACAGCGCAGCCAGATAGAGCTGGAAAATATCAAGGCTTCGGGACTTACTGAAAAAATGGGAACCCAAACGATCGACGCCTTGGTTATGAGCCTGAAAGATGATATTCACAGTATGATGCAGAATATCAAAGCTGATCATGTAGGAAATCTGATTCAGTCCTGAAGGTAAAGATTCGACGGAAGGAAACTATTTACCCGCAACATACTCCAGATTTTCTATCAAGGTTTGGTATTTGTTGTTGTCTAAAACACCCAAAGCGCCGGCTAGCATGGTTATTGCCGGCATTTTTCTATGGTAAAAATAGAGAAAATAGGTTTTCTGGTCTGGGGATAACCCTGCAAAAATCTTCCCTGTCTGTAAGGGGGTTCCATAGACTTTTTGCCATTGAACTAGTAAACGGTTTCCCTCCTTAAAAAAATTGGTCAACTCAGAATCTGCTTTTTCATAATCAGAGAGCAAGGCAGAGTGCAAGGATTGCATTAAGGTAAAGTAGTTCTGATCCGGTGATTGCCTGCTATCGATAGTTGGCCCCGGCTGACAAGATACGAAAATGAAAAAAAATCCCACCAGAATAAAGCTTCGCATACGCATCCCCCTTGACTTCGGGACAGGTTAAGCCAGGCTACGTCGTAAAGACAAGTTCATTTCCATTTCAAGAGGTTTGTTCATGCAAAAAGAAAAACTGGCAGCACTCAAAGAACAGTACTCTACAAAGATCATTGATGGTAACATCATATCCCAAAACCTCCGGGAAAAAGTACGGATCCATACAGAAAAACTACTCCAGGAACAACAGATCCAGCCCGGCCTAGCTGTAGTGCTTGTCGGCGATGACCAGGCATCCGCAGTCTACGTCCGCAACAAGGAGAAAGCAAGCAAGGAGTTGGGTTTTTACTCCGAAGTCCACCGCTTGGCTACATCTACACCGGAACAGGAGCTTCTGAGTTTGATTCAGAAATTGAATCAATCACCGCTTATCCATGGTATTCTGGTTCAATTGCCTCTGCCAAAACATATCGAAGAGAAAAATATTATTAACGCCATCCATCCTGACAAGGATGTGGACGGTTTTCATCCGATCAGCGTTGGCAATATGGTCATCGGACAAACCACCTTCCTACCCTGCACGCCCGCTGGCATTGTGGCCATGCTGAAAGAGAGTCAGGTAGTAACTACAGGGAGAGAGGCTGTTGTCATAGGTCGCTCCCTTATTGTCGGAAAACCGATGGCAAATCTTTTGATCGAAAAGGGTTCTGATGCCACAGTAACGGTTTGTCATAGTCGCACTCAGGATATCAAGTCCCATACCCTGCGCGCTGATATCGTCATCGCCGCTATCGGAAAAGCCAATTTTATCACTGCTGATATGATCCGGGAGGGGGCGACTGTAATCGATGTTGGCATGAACAGGGATACGGACGGCACTCTATGCGGCGATGTGGATTTTGCCAATGTTGTCGGCAAGGCAGGAAAAATCACCCCTGTGCCGGGCGGGGTTGGCCCCATGACCATAACCATGTTGATGGTCAACACCTTTAAGTCAGCTTCAGGAATCTGGTTGGTGTAAAAATTCAACGAAACGATTGTTTGATTTCGAGAACAGCTTCGCTATCCTTTTCTAACAGACGAATACACGCAGCAACACAATCAGGATGGTACAGAATCCCTTTGTTTGCATCAATCTCTTCTAATGCAATTTGCAGACCCAGAGCCGGCCGATAGGGTCGGTGCGAAGAGATAGCCTCCACCACATCCGCAATAGAGATGATTTGCGCCTCCATGAGAATTTGATCGCCCTTCAGGTGCTTGGGGTAGCCAGAACCGTTCAGGCGTTCATGGTGTTGATGCACTATCTCCGCAACCGGCCATGGGAAAGGAATATTTTGTAAGATATCATATCCGACCACACTATGCTGCCGGATGACCTCCATCTCATGTACCTCCAGCGCGATTGGTTTGGATAAAAATTCGTGGGGCACATAGATCTTGCCAATATCATGGAGCATTCCTGCGACCCTGATTCCTTCGATAAATTCCGGTGCAAATCCCATCTCCTCGGCAATCCCCACGGCTAACTGGGCAACCCTTTTCTGGTGTCCTGATGTGTACGGATCCTTTTTTTCTGTCATCAGGGTTAAGGCCTTAACGGTTTCCCAAAGCATACGCTTGAGATCTTCATTGGCCTCCAATAATTCGTGGGTTCGGTTGTGCACCTGGATTTGCAAATCTTCATGAAAAAGACGGTTTTCCTGGAGAAGCTGAGCCCGTTCCAAGGATTTGACAATGGCATACTCAATAACGACCATATCCTCAATGGGCTTGGTTATGTAATCCCACGCGCCCAGGCGCAGCGCATCAACCACATCCTTGATGTTTCCCGTTCCCGAAATGACAATAACGGGTGTTTTGCTATTTTTTTTCTGAACGGAAGCGAGCACATCCAGCCCGTGCATTCCCGGCATGTTGATATCAACTAGAACGACGTCAGGCTGTTCGCGGTGGAAGAGATCCAAACCATCAATGCCGTTTGCCGCAGTCACCACACGGTAACCAGCATCTTCTAAATAATCAGAAATTGTATTTCGGATCATCTGCTCGTCATCGATACAGAGAATTTTTAATATCTTTCCCTTATTCATTATGGATAGGCTTTCTCAGTAGATGCTCAATACGACCCTGCAACGCAATCATATCATGCAGCGGTTTAAATAGAACATTCTCCTGGGTAAGCCCCAGCTCGAATAGCTCTGATGGAATGACATACTCAGTGGATCCTGTAAATATCAGATAGCGGAGCTCTTTGTGCAGTTTACTCGCCTCAAGGATAAACTCATTACCATTTAAATCCGGCAAGCGGAGGTCAACAATGGCTAAATCTGCACTCTGTTCTGCCAGATAGCGCAAGGCCTCGCCTGCAAAGGCAAAGGCCCTCACCCGATACCCCTCATCTTCTAGATAATCCACCAGATTTAACCGCAGCATCTCCTCATCCTCGATAACCATAAGACGCACATTGCTCATACAACTGCTCCTTCCGCTACAGGTATTTTAAAAGTAAAGGTTGTACCATGTCCGGGTTGTGAATCTACCAGAAAAACTCCATTGTGATGCTTGGTGATAATAAAATAGGAAACCGATAATCCTAATCCTGTACCCACTCCGATCTCCTTCGTCGAAAAAAAAGGCTCAAAAATATGATTTTTTGTCTCCTCATCCATGCCGGTACCATTATCGGATACCATGACCACAGCGAAGGAACCCTCTTGCCTGGTCTTTACGAGTATCCTCGGTTGAAACCCATGCTCCTGTTTCATATATAAAGCATAGGCAGCATTTTTCAAGAGATTTAATACTACCTGTTCGATTTCTGAACTATTGCATGGAACCTGACTTATTTTTAAATCATATTCCCGAATCATTTCAATATGGCGGAAATCGTATCTCTTTTTCAGATCATAATCATTGGCGGCCAGAAAAATCGTTTTTTCCAGGATCTCATTTAAATCAGAGGGAGCTTTGCTGGCATCGCTCTTCCGGCTAAAATTTAACATATTCGAAACGATAGTAGCTGCCCGGCTGCCCGCCTCACGAATACCATCCAAATAGTTGAGAATTCCCCTCTGCTGAAGGTATTCCTGCATCCGATGCAGATCTACGCCAAGCTCTTTTGCTACCTCCTGATTTTTTTCCATCTCCGGAGATATTCTGCGGACCGTATTCTGGATACCCTGCAAAATAATTCCCAGGGGATTATTAATTTCATGCGCCATACCGGCCGCCAGACCACCAATCGACATCATCTTTTCGCTTTGTATCATCATTTGTTCAATGCGAACCTTTTCGGTCACGTCATCGATGATAAGGACTGCGCCCTGAACCTCCTGGCCGATTAGAGGATAAACCATCAAATTTGCGTAAACAAGGTTTCCTTTTTGCAAATGGCTTATTTTTTCATAAAAAATTTTTTCACGTTTCTGGATCATTTCAGCAATATTTTTCATATACACAGCGAATACAGGAAAATATAGCAACGGACTCTTTCCCTTTACTTCAGAAAGAAACAGCCTGGTCGCCCTCTCGGCTCCCTGGTTCCAATGTGTTATCAATCCATGTTCATCCAAAACAATAATCACTGATGGAATGGAGTTGATGACGCTCTCCAGATAGTTTTGCGTTTTGACGAGTTCATTCTGCGCCTTTCTCCGTTCGCTAATATCCCTGGAAACCGATAAAATCACCTCCTCGCCTTCATATTCGAGGGGCTTGACTATAATCTCGACGGGAATGGCCTCCCCCTCCCTGGTAGTCTGCTGGGTTGTGAAGGTAAGATCCCGTTCACGAAAAAAATGACCTATGCATTCCTGAATATGAGCATCCAGTCCTAATATGGACCTTGTTTGTAGTGGAGCTAAAATTTCTTGCCGTGAATAGCCAATCCTCCGGCATAGCGCGTTATTGGTTTCCAAAACCAATCCCTGGCTATTAAAAATCATAACCGCATCCGTCAGATTATTAAATAAATTTCTAAATTTTTTCTCGCTCTCTTCAAGATTCCGCCTCGCAATAATTTTTTCCGTCACATCCCGATTGCTGACCCGCAACCCGAGATCTTGGTTTTGATTGCCATAAGCTCTACGACAAATATGGCTGATCCATCTGATATCTCCACCCTTGGTTTGAATCCGAAATTCTATCGGCTCGATATTGCCTTTGCTGTTAACAAAATGTTCATGGTTATGCCATACCTGCAAATCTTCACGGATAATCATTGTATTCAAAAGATCTGAATTCTGCCAGAACTCATCTCTGGTGTATCCTGTAAGTTCATAACAATTCTCCGACATATAATGAAAATTTCCCGTTGGCGAGATCCAGTACACCCACGAAGATTCAAATTCGCTAACCGTCCGGAAAATCTCCTCGCTGCGCCCCAGCTCTTGCTGCGACATTTGCATACGTTCATGAATATGAATAAAAGCCTTGCTAATATCATCAAGTTCCTGAACTGTAGCGATATTAGGGTTGTTGAATTCCAGCACGGAAGAGTCTGGATCAAAGTGCATCAAAGTTTCTTTAATATTATAAATCGGATCAGTAAAATACCGGCGTAAAATATATTGAATGACCAGATACACCGCAACCATGAGAATCGATACCAGAATCAAATTCTCAAAGATTGCCCGTGCAATATCGGAACGCAATTCTGAGTACGGAATGGCAAAATAGATGTCCCAGAAATTCTGCAAAGAGAAAGGCTCACGATATAGCAAATAATTTCTTTGCATCAATGTAACGAGCTGCATTCCATAACTGTCAGAAATAGCGCTGTCCATTATTTCGCGGCCCAGATTGAAACGACTACGCACCCACTCTTCGTTGATATGGTATATGACAACGCCGTTGCGAGTTAAAATAAACAGATCACCCAATGGCGTAGCTTCACCCTGTCGTAGATACGAAAGAATCGGCGATAGCTCTTCAATATTTTTTTCAAAATAGAAGGTGTACCCGTCTCGCACTGGATAACGAAATGTTACGACCGCTTTTTTCGTAAAAATACTCTGATGTACATCCGAGACTTTTTTTTGCTTACGTACATAATAAAGATGGGAAAAATCAAGACCAGAAAATTCCAGATACCCATCCTGTATCAGGCTGATGCGGTTCGATGGATCCAGAACAAAATAAACATCATTCCGGTTCTGTAAATGAACTTTTGCATTCAGAAAGGCTAAAAACTCCTGGGTACTTTTTTTCCTCCTGGCCCCCTGGAGAATTGTATCAATATATTGCTCATGCTGCAGCAGGTAAGCTTGCATCAGGGATTGCGCAGATTTAATTCTAGCACGCATCATGCGGGCATAGCCGCGTTTTTTATCTTCAACTTTTATCCATGAAAAAAAGAAAACAAGCACAGAAAAGGTGACAAGAAAGATGATGAGGATAAATCGCTGGATCCTGGCTCGAAGAGTTATTTTCTTTCTCATATTACCCTGACAATCTTTCTATATCTATACTCGAAACACTCTGGTTCTCAGTGATTCTTCTGCACAAAGGGTACATCTAATGCGTTGGCATTGCCTTACGGCATCCGAAATCCAAAATGCCTTTAGTATAACAACCTGCTTTTTCGTATAAATTGTCCGTCCTGCACCATTACCTCGTAAACCGGCCTGAGTACATCCCCGCTTTTTTGAAACCGCAGTTCACCCATCACGGTGTGGAATTTTCCCCCAATTAAGGCCCTTTTCAGCTCCTGATAGTACAAATCTTTGCCTTTGGATAAAATGGCCTCAGCTCCGCTGGCAAGAATTTCCACGATCTCATACGCGCGTACGCTTCGCGCCGTCGCCTTTTTACCAAATATGGATTTCATCCTTCCCTCAAAAGCCCTATAGCGAGGGTTATCCAATTGAGGATCAATAAATGTCACCAGACTCAATCCCTCTACAGATTTCCCCCCATAGCGCATCAGGTCTGGTGTTTGCGCCCATAAGGTGGCGACAAGCTTTCCTCGATATCCTCCGCGACGCAACATCTGGGACAGCACTCCGCACACACTCACCTCATTTAGTAGTAATACTGTGTCCGGTTTTAACTGATTGATTTGTTTGGCGATACTCTGATAAGAGATTTTACCTGAAGAGTTCATCATAACGGGAACTAGTCGACCTTTGAAATGGTGCGCAGTCTGCGTGAGGTATTCTTGCACAAAGCTCTTATTCGCTAGATCCATGACTACGGCTACCACTTTTGATTTTTTTTCTTCCAATAACTTGGAGGTTGCCTCTCCATACATCTTCACATCCACAGAAGTCCGAAAAAAATGATCATCCATGCCGGAAAGCTTCTCGGTTGCGGTATAACCGGTGATTAACAGGGTACTCTTTCCCATTAAAAAACGGTGTGCTGTAATGGTATGATCCGACACACTATGTCCAATGATAGCCAAAACACCTGAAGAGAGTAAATTTTCATTCGCTGCAATCACTCCTTCTTCGCTACCCTGGTCATCTTTGACCAGAAGTTGTAACTTTCTCCCGTGAACTCCACCCTTTTCATTGATATCACGGACAGCAAGCATAGCACCATCCCGGATATATTCCCCGGCAGTACCCCCGCGACCGCTTAAATTGACAGCCAATCCCAGAACAATCGGCTTTTGAGTGGGAACACAACCGGCCAATAACAGCAGAACAGCGAAAAACCAGGCTTTTGTACGGCGAGGAGTGACGCAAGAGGCTTTATTGTATTTGTTTCCAAAGGCGGAGCCAAAAGAAAAAACAAATATTTTTCGGTACATTTTAAATGGTTTGGACATGAGAATTACCTGCTTTAATCAAATATCCATGAATCGAAAAAGTAACAATTCTATCCCTTGTTCCTTACGATATACTCGAAACACTTTGGTTCTCGGGTTTTATACCAATAAGCATCAAATTTGACCGGTTGGGCAATGCCATAACCGCGTCCTTTTCGACCTTGGGTCAGCTCTTCTCCATCCGTGGAGTCGCTGAGTGCGTACATGGAT
>DYNZ01000176.1 GCA_020720805.1 Leptospira biflexa
TGGCCTTTGTCCGGTCGTAGGCAGCGCAAATACAGGGAGCTATGTTGGCAAGATATTAACAAAGTCAAAAAACATCTCGTAGCTCATGCGTAGCAGTGCATTCATGGCGTAGCGGTCAAAGTGGGATTGGGACAGGCCGTCGAGCAGCAGCAGCGGCAAGGCTATATTCTCTACGACGGAGAACAGGGGCAGGAAAATTGAAGAGCAGGAAGATATGGCCACTACGCCGCCGCCGGATCATGGTTGAAAAAAAACGATCGTTCAGCGCGTTTCCCCTGTTGCCCGATCAGCCGCGCGGATCTTGGCCTCGCACAGCTCCAGCCAGCGGATATCCGCCTCGGCGTGAAAGAGCGCCGCGTCGACGAGTAACTCGGAGGTCAGGTCTTCACGACTCTGGGACTCCTTTTTCAGGGCCAATTTGCGGCGGGTCAACTGGTTCATCCGCTTACGGGAGAGGGGCTTCTTTTTTTCGATCAGGGTCAGGATGGGGCCGATTTCAGAGGAAGTTATCCAGAAATTGCATATTCTCACAAGCCGGATGGTATGCGGAAAAGCGAGCATTCGAGCATAGAATAATTTTAGCGATTATTGAATGAGATATTGGTACATTACCAACATTTCTGAGGGGAGGAAGCCAAAGAATCTGGGTTTGGTTGTAAAGAAAAACATGAATCACCCCGGAAAGTTGGGATGATATACGGATCAGTAGAATTACTTGTTCGGTTTAAACACCATCTATAACAAAGAGGTCATGCATGCCATGCGTTTACATCTTTTCTAATCCATCCTTTCCTGGATTATACAAAATAGGGTATACCTCTAATTCAGCGTCAGAGAGGGCTATTGAATTGCATACAACAGGAGTGCCCACTCCTTTTAAGGTAGAAAGAGAATGGCATTTTGTGACGATCGAAGAAGCTCGTAATGCCGAATCATTTATACATGATTATTACTCCGGAACCAGACATGCAATAAATAGAGAATTTTTTAAAGTTTCCATCTCTGATCTAGATCAATTGATTAAAACAAAATATCCTGAAGTTTTTGAGGATTTACTTAAAAGGAAAGAAAAACAGAGGGTAAAAGAGGAACATGAGAAAAAATTACGTGAAGACCGTAAAAAACAATATGCAGAAAATCAAAAACAAATTGAAGTATCAAAATTAATGCCAAGGTGGAACACAATAACTACATACATTAGAGATGGGTTTCCCGATTGGGAATATAGATCTAAAGCTTCAAAAATGCTAATAGATATTCACAAAGAACGGCTGGAATTAGCAAAAAGATTATATCAACTTGGAGCAAAAGAAACTGGCATTACAACTGATTCCGACCTTGATAAATTCAATAAAGACAATTCCTTAGCAATTGAACGACTCAAAAGAATTATTGATGAAACCAAAGAAAAGGATAGAGATCTAATAGAAAAACGGAATTATCGGGAAAAAGTGGGGACTTTTTTCATCTGTATAAGCTTTATAATTTTGGTTTACTACGCAATGAAACATTTTTAATGTAAAATTGAAAAATTCGAATGAAGTATAATTTCTGTTTCAAAAAATCAACAATCAATAATTCTAAAGGAGTTTACATATGGAATGCGATAAAATAATAGAAATTAAAGAACCTGATAAGAACTCTCCTCCCTTTCGGCCTATTCTTCAATTTCAATTTAAACAACTAAATTTATCCGCTGAATGTATGAATGAAAATGAAATTGACGAACAGATAGATCAATTGATTTATCATGTCGAACAATTACGTAAGGATGCTAAAATCAAACTCAAGAATTCAACAAAAAGACACGATGATATTTTCAACAAATAAAGCAAAATGATATTTCAAGTAATAAATGTATCTTCATGATTGAACCGAACCAGTCGTTTCAGCGGAAACCGCAAAGAGCGCGGTTCTCGCTGAACTCTTCGTTAGGCCTATAAATCCATGACTATTCCAAACGACGACATTATTCAACGAGAGCTTCTTGTACTGATCGCCTCGCAACCACAAAAGCGAGTGCTGGCGGCAGTCGCATATGACCGACTGGCACAGCTTCATCCTGAGCTGACGCTCGATGAGCGAACCCAGCCATACCGCAACTCTGTGAGCAAATGGGCCAATCGAGTTCAATTTGCCCGCCTTCACCTCGCAAATCGCGGCTTACTTTATCGGGCTGGCGTCGGCCCCAATGCGGGCCGCGGGTATTGGGTAATCACTCCCAGGGGGGAAGAAAACGCAAAGCAGTTCTCCCTTCGCGAACGCAGGGTCACTTTCGACGAACAGGTCGCGGAAGATCTCAACTCACTTGTGTTAGAAGAACAACTTGAGGAAGGTGGCAAGACAGCAAGACTCGTTGCCTTTTACGAAAGGAAACCAGAGCTCAGATCCGCAGCAATTAAGCTGCATGGAACAACATGCAAAGCCTGTGGTTTCAGTTTCTCGAATACCTATGGAGAAAGGGGCAAGGATTATATAGAAGTGCATCACCTAGTCCCAATCTCAACTTATATCGAATCAACCACGGTTGATCCTGCAAAGGACTTAACGGTTCTCTGCGCGAACTGCCACAGGATGGTGCATCGCAAGAGAGACAAACCGCTTTCGCCCATCGAACTCATCAAGATTATCGAAGAGCATACAGGCCAAACTAACACATTAGCCTAAGCGGGATAGGGAGGGGGGGTAATCCCCCTCCCTCCCACACCACCCGGCATGCGGGTCCGCACCGGGAGGTTACCAAGAGTGTCGGACCGTAGTCGGACAAGCTAACCAAGAGGAACCTCCTTGATTAACTTTGAAAATTACGTTTCCATTATCGCGCCTAAGAACTCTTATGTGAACCGGTCGGCTCAAACTGAGGATAGAGCATAATGGGGAGCCTCTTGCAAAAGTCAAAAAAGCAATTTTTAGGGAATTACAGGGTCAGGCTCTCAAGATGGCAAGATGTCTCTTCAATCTCGGTTCGGGGATATAGGGGGACATCTTACGGATTTGAGGCTACCCCTTTGCATTTCATTA
>DYNZ01000177.1 GCA_020720805.1 Leptospira biflexa
GAGTGGTTTGCACCTACTCCTTGAGCCGGTCCCTGATCGTCATAAGAAGAAATTTTAATCTGAGCCAGGGCATCCAGCGCAGGGATCCAAGGGAGAAATCCCATAAATGTTTATCGGCCTTCCGGCGTTTTTTCGATGGTTCATTTTGGCCATAAAAATCATCCAAATGGTGATGCCACCTGATATTACCAACCTCAGTCGTTCTTGGAAATGCCAGTTTAGCCACCAAAAGATGATTTATCCACGGCTTCAAATCATGAGCCTGATATCCAAGCAATGACACTGCTGCCCCAAAAGAGGGTGCTGCATCAAGGATTCCCTGTTGCAATGGAGCGAAATAGGCATCCTGCATTTGCTCTGCCTTGCCTGTCGCATCCGCTTGGGTTCGGAATTCAAGTTCACAAACACCATCCTCCTTTAAATGATAACTGTTCAAGGTCGGATGCGGAGCTCGGCAGGCTTCCTCAAAAAGATCCCTGGCATAAAGGATGGCACTGCCGCCAAGATCAAAGCGATCCCGGTCATAGATCAATCCCTCCATTGAATTATCCGGGCGCTCAGGAAAAGGAATGCCCCTGGTAGCAGCCAGCAGCTTCCCATGAAAACGAGGACGATCCGGGCGATGTCGAACCGCCTCATAAAGAAATCGCTGTATCGTGCCAAGCCAACCTATATCAACAATGGCAACGGCTGTCTGGTCAAAAAAATGTTCCTGTTCCAGATATTTGATCAGTGCATCGTTATAAGGCCGGGTTTGCAGTCGAACCTCATTCTGAAATGTTTCGTCACCAAGAAGCTCCTGAAAACGAACGGTATTATTCATTGTCGTTTCAGAATACGAAGGGCTGAGCGAGGTATCCAGCGCAAGGCGATAACGAGCAAGATGGGGCGCCAATTTTTCCCCATCCAGCTTGAATATTCGGCAAATATCGCGAAAATCACGATTTCCCGCCGGCAAAAAGGCGATTCCAGCATTATCACTGGTCAAACCCTGATAGGCGCAACTTGCGCTGGCAAGCGCCATACGACTCACGAAGAGATAACTCGCAGTTGGAAGTTTCGTTGCGGGGTAGATCTGAGGAGTCGCGCCTTCCCAGAACTTTTGAAACATCCAGCCCTCTCGGGAAAGAAAATAGATATGAGGGATCTTGTCCTGAAGTGTTTTTTCGGCCAGACGCTGAATAAAGACGCCTATGACTGGGGCTAAAAAATTATACCCTTCAATATATAAAGGAGAACGGGGCCGGTTTTCCTCCTCCAGTGGCTGCATCACCTGCAAAAGCGTCCTTCCCCGAAAAAACGGACGACCCTGGCCATACTGCCAATACCGCCTGACTAATCCCTTCCGCATCTTCTCCAGGCCATCTTTCAACACCAAGGCCTGAATACCGAACTGACCAGGACGATAGCCATCAGAAACAGGGTTGT
This sequence comes from Leptospira biflexa, assembly GCA_020720805.1. Taxonomy (GTDB): domain Bacteria; phylum Spirochaetota; class DYNZ01; order DYNZ01; family DYNZ01; genus DYNZ01. The sequence goes on from DYNZ01000177.1 coordinate 1,429, forward strand.
CGCCGACATGCAGCCATGTTTTGACATCAAGCGCATACCTTTCCTGAACAAGGGCAAAACCCCTGCCGGAGGCCTTGGCTAAAAAAGAATCGGCGGAAGAAATGATATCCGTGACGCAGTCTGCAAAGCCGCCATGCTCAACAAGCTTTCTTAAATGCAAGGCAGGCAGATAAATATCGGAGATTAAGAAAATTTTCTTCCCCTGTCCAAACAATTTCCGGAGCCAAGCAACCAGCTCCTGACGGGGAACGAGCATGGAATTCTCAACTTCCAGCTCATATCGAGTTACCTCCTCAAGCAATGAGTCAGCCTGAAGATCGCCAAAGATAGTACCCATTACCTGCCGCATATACACGGGATAGCAGGCTTCATGATCATCAAAGGTCAAGCCGGTCTGCTTTCTCTGTTCAGCCTCGAAGGTATCACGCAACTTCTGAACCCTTTGCCACGACCAATTCAATCCCTGCTGTTCCGCCCTGACCGCAATATAACGGGCCACAGGCGCCTTCAACATGTCAGGATCATGAACACGACGAATGAAGAGGGTATCAAAGATATCAAAGGATATTGTCTCACATCCTTGCGCAAGCTGTTCACCAACCTGAATCAGGTGGGAAGGGCTATAGCACACTCTTTCATTTGCGAAGAACGGTGTCACTCGCATCTCCTCAACCGTCTCATCACGAAGTAATCCGTGTGGAAATTGATCGGATCAATGTTGCTATCTGTTTTTTTATTCCCGGCAAAACAGGTTGCTGCTGTGCATTTCTTATATCAAACAATTCTCGTTCAAGTTCAACCAAGCGATCTGTTCCGGCTGAAACCATCCCCTGTATTTCCTCGGGAACTCTGGCCAACAGGTATTTTCTAATCACGACCTTATCCTGTTCTCTCCCTGCAATTGCAGCCTCGCCCAAGGTATTTCCGCTATGGATTCGATAATAAAGCAATTTTTCATCCTGCACATAATGAACCTTATCAGGAAACGAGAGCATCATGCGAAAAATAAAATCATAATCATGAAGGTAGCGCAAAGAACAAAAGGGCCCCACTTTTTTCACCGCTTCCGCAGTCATAAAAAGATTGGATGTGGTGACCATGAAATTCCCCTTCAGAAAAGCAGTATACAGATCGCCACATTCATTAAAAAATTTTCTATTTTTCTGATGCCAGAGATTCCAGCCAAAAGCCGGGTCATCGAAGACAACACCACTGTCCGAGATGGGAATCACATCCGTAAAAAGACACTGCGCACCCGTCTGCCTCTGTTTTTCCACTAATTGTTCAAACCGATTCAAGGCATAGACATCATCAGAATTCAAAATAGCAACGAAATCTCCACGAGCAAGCCCCAAACCCCGATTGATAGTATTAAAGGCATCTTGATTTTCCTGATAGAAATAACTCAAACGAGAATCTCTATACCCCTGAACAATCGCACCTGTTCTGTCCGTGGAACCATCATCAATAACTATTAGTTCAAGATCCGTCCAGGTCTGCCCCAGAACGCTCTCTATCGCCGCACCGATAAAGCGTTCATGATTATAGGCCGGAATAATAACTGAAATCATAATATA
>DYNZ01000178.1 GCA_020720805.1 Leptospira biflexa
TTAAAACCCGACCTACATGTTCAAAAACGGTAACTTGGTAATTTCTATGTCCCTTGGCGGAGATGCTCGTGTTTTTATTTTAAGAACTTCTTCTGTATCGCTTCACTTAAGCATGACCCAAAATAGATATGAATAATTGCCCACACGAATTGCTGGCTTCACTTGCCACGCGTCCTTTGCAGGAAAAAAAACGTACAGGCCTATATCAAACTGATGTTAAAGGGCTTGAACATATTCAATCAATGATTCAGCGTGAAACAGTCCAAATTTACCGTAATTGCGTGGATACGGATACAAACCTTTTCCAAATCAATGTCGCTGGACGACCGAATGTGCTTGTTACCCTTTACCTTGCCACACAGGAGCACTATAAATGTGGTAAGAAAATTGAGGAGATAAAAGAAATTGACGCCAGTGGATTAGTGAGTTTTTTCATCAGCTCTGATTGCTTTGAATCTCGAGGTTTGTTTTGCGAAGTATACTTTACAGACATGCAGGACTCTGAGGAAAAAGTGCGGGGGTTGACAGCGCCATTTTTTCTCGGAGCTGAACGAACCGAAGCTCCATGTGATTAACAACGCGAGAAATCATAAAGATGTCACGATTTTTCAAAACAGTCACCTTGCTATTCGCGATGAACTTCATCGCTGTCTTGCCATGTGCTCAGGCCGAGGTGCTACCCGGTGTACATCTTGAAAGAGATGAGTGGGAAATTGCCTGCGACAACACTCGCATGTGCAGGGCAGCAGGGTATCAGGGAGGATATTCCGAAGGGGGAATCTCGGTACTTTTAACACGGGAGGCAGGCCCAAGCCAGCCCGTCACAGGGAAAATAAAGTTTGGAACGTATGATGTGGAAGAAATTCTGGGTAGTCTTCCTTTTGTGTTTGTCCTTTCCATGCACATCGATGACCGGGCGGTTGGCGGCCAGATATTGATTCGTCAGGATTCACTTGTGGCTGAACTCTCATCTCTGCATGTAGATGCTTTATTAGCTGCGTTACAACATAACTCAAAAATCAAGTTTGTTGCGGTTTTACCATATGAGCAGGACGAGGACGGTGATGTTGGCTCCAGAAAACTTGTCTGGCGTCTTTCCGTTGCTGGAGCCACTGCGGTTTTATCAAAGATGGACTCTTTTCAAGGGCGCATTGGCACACAAGGGGCGATAATCAAGAAAGGCTTGAAGGATGAAAACCTTGTATTGCCTCAGCTTACGGCACCTATCGTACGACTGGCGCCCCTTGCCTCTCCCCGTAATGATGACAACGGCTTTGCCGATAAGTACGCATCAGCTCTGCAAAAAGTCCTGCGCAGTACGATCAGCGAAGATAACTGCTATATGTTGCGTACAAAGGAACCGGAATCTATCGATATCGAGTTGTCTGCACGGTTGAAGGAAGGTAAAATGCTTGTCACAACTCAGTGCTGGGGGGCGTCCTACAATTTTGGCTATGGGTATTGGGTGGTCAATGATAAGCCCCCTTTTCAGCCTGTACTGGTCACAACTTCTGGTTCAAATGCAAGTGGGGGGATTATTTCTGCCGTGCATAGGGGGAGGGGGATGGACGATTGCCGGGAAATAAAAATATGGGTCTGGGATGGAACTCGCTTTATCCAGACGGAATCCTCGACAACTGGTATGTGCAAAATGTTTGCTACTGGAGGCGGGTGGTCACTGCCGACACTTACCCGTCAAGTTCTGGCTGAGTAGAATGGTGGATTCTTCTATACATGCTGGCCATTTACCTCTGCTCCTTGATGTTATCACCGGGATTCTTTCTTTGTGACCTCTCTGCTGCTTGATGCTGTTTGGTTGACCGCTCCCAGCTCCCCCATCATCTTGAATCTAATAAAGTGGAGCGAAAATTGGCATGTCTCAGTTTGGCCCAATTGTGCATTTTGTCTTCTGGCGAAGTGAAACACAGAGCTTTCTCGTACAACTCGACGGCAATCTGGTGCTGTTGATTCATATCAGCCAGTAGGGCTCCGAAGAATAAGGCCTCAGCTTGCGCTGTAACGGCAAGGGGCTGCATCTTTGCTTCAATAAGCAGTTGCTCGTGTGATAATTCTCCCATCCAGAACCGACACAATTGTTGTTGCCAGCAATCTCGCGACAAGAGTGAGTTCGCAACATGTGAGTTGTTGTTGCTGAATGCAGCGTGCCACAGAGCTCCGTGGGTGCGTGCAGGATAGTGCTGGAGAAAAATTCTACAATCCTCTTCTGCCTCCTTGAAATTTCCCATCAGCCATGAGATCTGTGCCCGAGGAAGATACAACCTTTTGTCAGTAGCAAGAGTTATGCCCAAACTGAAATATTCATGCGCCTTGTCATATTCTTTCGTAACAAAATACAAATTTCCTTTTGCTTCGAGGAACGTTTCCTCGTCCCGACCCTGAGCCAGGGCTTCATCGATAACCTGGTGGGCCAGATCAAATTTTCCAATTTCAGCAAGTATCCCCACATACACGCGGATATAACATGACAGCTCGCACCCCCAATGCTTACTGGCAAGACGCATTGAGGCCAGAGCCTGTTCCGCCAGTTGCAATGCCTCCTTTCCAAATCCAAGACGCAAAAGCGTCTGCGAATACAGATGATCTTTCATGGTGTGGAAATGTTTATTTTTTTTCCCTTTGATCAGCTTGCCGACTTGCAGGAAAAGGGTATCCACCGCCTGACGGTCAAGCTTTATTCTGGTGATTGCGTAAACGCAAAACATATACGCAAAGAAGCCTCTTTTTAGGTCGTCATCCTTCAACCAGGAGCTGTCTCTCTCGCATAGGGACAGACAGATGCTCAGGTCATCGAAGGCTTGCACATCTTGATCTATGTGCCAGAAGCCTACGCCCCGTTCAAAACGCAGGGCAAATTCCATCGCAGGATCTGCTCTTTCTCTTTCCTGGTGGGCCAGTATTTGCAATCCTTTTCCTGCAATTTCAATGGCATCTTTGTAGTTTTCTTCACTGTTGTGCAGCTTGGCACGCTCGTGCAAAAGAAGT
>DYNZ01000179.1 GCA_020720805.1 Leptospira biflexa
ATTAATGGCTACTACTTTTTACAATAAGATAATTGCTTGGATTGCGGATATTAAGTTACATCTGGCCAAATCTCCAATTCTCTATCGTTTTGCCAAAGGAGCGTATTGGTCCTTATTGGGGATGGTCGTATCTCGCATCTTTACAATGGTATCAACCTTAATCGTGGCACGATTATTGGGCGCAGAAGGGTATGGCGAGATGGGGATGGTTCAAAGCACCATTGGCCTGTTTGGTGTTTTTGCCGGCTTTGGCCTGGGTGCAACGGCTACTAAATTTATCGCTGAATTTCATCTAAAAGATGCTCAAAAAACAGGAAGGATCATTGTTCTTACTATTGTTTCCGGTCTAATTTTTTCTCTATTTTTTGCTCTGTTATGTTTGATTTTGTCACCGTGGCTGTCAACATCGATGTTGAACCGGGCCGATCTTGCCCCGCTTTTAGTGGGTGGGGCGCTTCTTATGTTCATGTCCACCATGAATGGAGTTATGTCTGCGACTCTTTCTGGTTTTGAAGCTTTTAAAAAAATTGCTGAGATCAACATCTGGCAGGCAGTTTCTGTTCCTTTTGTCACCATTCCTCTTGTGTGGGCTTATGGTGTTCAAGGGGCTATTTGTTCCATGACCGTTAATGCTGCAATTGGTTTGATTCTATGCACTCTTGCTTTAAATAAATACTACTTGAAAGATAAAATTCCAGTCAGATACAGCCGCGATATCTGGCGTGAAAGCTCAATCCTTTGGACGTTTTCTTTGCCGGCAATGATGTCTAATCTGATGATGGCCCCGGCAACCTGGATCACCAATTCCATTCTGGTGAACCAGCCCAACGGTTACGGTGAGCTTGGACTGTTTACCGCAGCCAATCAGTGGAGGAATGTTGTCATTGTCATTCCCGGATTACTGTCATCTGCAATTCTTCCTATCCTTTCTCAGGCCCATGGGAATGATGATAAATCTGATTTTAAGAAGACCGTTTCTTTCAATATTCACCTGACATGGATTATATCATTACCGTTGACGGTATTTGTTGTGGCTTTCAGTGGTCCCTTGGCAGCTCTTTTCGGTCGGCAGTTTCACAATGCGGGGCCTATTATCGGTACCCTCATGGTCGCCTGTTTTCTGAATATTGTTAATTGTGCTGTTGGGTCGGCGCTGACCGGTTCCGGCAAAATGTGGACAGGGACTTCAATGAATTTTGCATGGGCCTTAATACTGGTTGCGTCAACGTATTTTGTTGTCCCTTTTTTCGGCGGGCTGGGGCTGGCTATTGCCTACTTGATTGCCTATTTCGCCCATACAATTTGGCAGGTGATTTATCTTGAGCGAAGGCTTGCCCGTTTTGCTGTTACCGGTCACTGGTGTCTGGCAGTATATACAATAGTGGTATTGTCTATCAGCACATGGCTGAGCTGTAACCAGGTGAATAATTATTTGTATAATGCGGTGATAAGTTTGATGTCTTCGATGCCATTATTGATCCATGTTCGTTCTGAAATAAAGAAATTTAATAATAATAAGGTCTTATGTGTCAGATGAAGGTTGCGATCATATACAACAGGCTTTTTGAATTCGATGGCTCCAAGCTTAGTATAGGAGGAATTCAAACCTATCTGCAAAAATTGGCTGAAGTTGTTAATGGCCTGGGATGGGAACCGGCCATATTTCAGCTTGCGACTCAAGAATTTGAGCAAAGGGCAGGTCTTACCCAGGTATTTGGGAAAACCGGAATGCCTGTGGAAAGTGCCGCGAATGATATTGGAACATTTTTAAGTGATTGCGCAGCGAAATGGATCGGAACCAGTCCAGGCTTGATCATCTTTGGCTCTGATTCGTATTTTGTGAATTCGCCAATCCCGTCAATTGCCATACAGCATGGGGTCGCCTGGGATCTCCCTAATGTTGAGACTATCACCTCTGCAAAAACCATTGTCCAGAAATTGAAAGCCAAATTCAGAGAATCCCGCCTTAATCATCTGCGTCGGGCATGGATGGATTCTGGTAATAAACTCAATAGAACCATGGAGAAAATCAGGTTCTTGGTGTGTGTTGATTACAATTTCTACAATGTAAGCAAAGCGCGAGGAAAGGTAATTACGTCGCGTGTCTGGGTCATTCCGAATTTTGCTGATCTGGTGCCCGTAGAAGAAATAGCGTCGCAAAGACAACGGAAAGAAGTTGTTCGAATTCTTTTTGCCCGGAGATTTTGCTGGTACCGTGGAACGAGACTTATTTCACCTGTGTTCAGGCGTATTCTGGCTGAATTTCCCGAAGTCCACATTACCTTGGCCGGTGATGGACCAGATGAGAGCTGGTTGAGGGAATATTTCGCCGATTCGGATCGAATTTCTTTTATAAAATATGATCATCAGGAATTGACTGCCATTCTGTTGAACCATGATATTGCTGTGGTTGCATCACTGGGATCGGAAGGGACATCCCTATCCGCCATTGAGGCCATGGGGGCGGGTTGTGCGGTGCTTGCAACCTGCGTGGGAGGTTTGACAAACATCATTATTGATGGCTATAACGGCAAGCTTGTATTGCCTGTCGAGGAGGATCTTTATTTGGCTCTGCGGATGCTGGTTGAAAATGAGACCTTGCGGGAGCGGTTAGCGGCAAAGGCTTACGAAACGGTTCAAGATTCATTCAATATTGTTCTTTGGAAAGATAAATGGAGTCAAGTATTACGGAACGTTGCAGCACAATGATTAGTGCCTTACAGATCATTTTCTTGTTCTTTTTACAAGAAAATGATCTGCGAAATGCACTTATCCCGTTCATCGGGGTTAGAATCAATCCGTAATGAGCTTGACAAGTTCCTCATAGAAAGCTTACTGCTATGGTCATAATAGTCATCTCGACCTTCAATCATCTATTTTAAAGTTCACAGGAGGTTCGCTATGCCGCACATATCTGTTGCCGAAATTAAAAGCCATCTTTCTGAAATCATCGCCAAAAGTATCCATGGCCATGAACGATTTATTATTACCCGTCGCG
>DYNZ01000180.1 GCA_020720805.1 Leptospira biflexa
TGACTGCATGGCGTTGCCTTGCGATATCCGAAAACCAAAATGCCTTTAGTATAATACATATCAGATTCAAAAAAAGGATATTATTGATCATGATTATTCCGAAAAAAGATAAGCTGACAGCTGAGCAGCTTGATGAGATCAAAAAAATTACTGCTGAATATGGAGTGGAAATCCAAGAGATCATTGGAACTCATCGCTCTCTGTATGCGATGAAGGGTGATGAACGCCATGAAATCCTGGTGAACAGGATTGAGGGTCTTCCCTACATCGACAGGGTCGATTCCATGCTAACCCCTTACAAACTGATGGATCGTCGTTCTGATCTGGCGCATCATCAGGTTTTACTCCATCAAAAAGCCCTAGGTGTTGAACCGGTTGTCATTGCTGGTCAATGTACCATCGATCCAAAACGGCCGGATCTTTTTGCACAGACAGCCCAGGCGGTTCTTGATGCTGGCGCAGATTCGCTTCGCGGAGGAGTGTGGAAGCCTCGAACCAGCCCCTACTCCTATCAGGGCGATAATAAGGCTTTCCAGATTCTCATCGATGCCGGCCAAAAAACAGGATTGCCCCTGTGCACTGAGGTGATGGATGAATATCACGTGGATATGGCTCTGGAGGCTGATGTTGACTGCCTGCAGATCGGTACACGCAATGCCCTTAACTACACCCTACTCAAAAAAATCGGGGATAAGATAGCGGGCAAAAATACCAAAGTCTTACTAAAGAGATCGCGCCACATGGGTCCTATTGATGAATTTATACTGGCCGGGGAGTACCTGGCTGCCGCCGGTAACCCCAATGTCATTCTCTGTCCAAGAGGCACTCTGCCCGCCGTTGACGGCTACCGCAACTACCCGGACGAATCCATCGTGCCGCTGCTCAAAGAGAGGACCTGGGCTCCGATCATCGTGGATCCATCCCATTCCGTTGGCAAGGCGGTCTATGTGCCTCAGGCAGCCCTCGCTGCCATCGCTTATGGCGCGGACGGGGTGATTGTCGAAAGCCATATTGATCCCAAGCAGGGAATAGGCGATGACCCAAAGCAGGCCATTAAACCGGACGTTCTAAAAAAATTAATTGCTGATATTAAGGAACTCTTCTATTTGAAAAACAAATATACTGGTTATATTACAGAAGCATAGGGAGCAGCGCATTATGTCCGCCACCATGGAAAAAAATCAGGGGGAGTCTCTCCGCGAACGTTATAAAATTCACGCCCCCCAAAGTACCCGTATTTTTACACTGGGAGAACCAACCCACGAGACTCCACTCAAGGTTCCGCACTATTACAGTGATACCGAAAGAATTTCTCTGAGGGCTCATTTCCTTGACGAACAGGACTGTAAAGAATTTTTTGATAATCCTGTTACGTTTGAAGTTGCTGGTCCAAGGCGGAAGATTTTTCATGATCCCATTGGCGCAAAGGCGGGAATCGTCACATGCGGCGGACTGTGCCCCGGGGTAAACAACGTAATTCGAGCATTGGTTATGCAGCTATGGTACCGCTACAATATCAAAGAAATATTTGGTTTTCAATATGGCTACCAGGGTCTCAACCCCCGTTACTGGCACGAACCGGTGAAGTTAACGCCGGAATTGGTTGACCCCATCAACAGCGAAGGCGGCACCTTTCTGGGTTCATCCAGGGGTAACCAGGATGTCCAGATTATGGTCGATACCCTTGAGCGTTTTGGAGTGAATCTCTTTTTTCCCATAGGCGGCGACGGCACTCTGCACGGCGCAGAGGCAATTTACAATGAAATCACCAAACGCAATCTGAAAATCAGCGTCGTTGGAATACCCAAAACCATCGACAATGATATCAGTTTTGTCTCCAAGAGCTTTGGATTTGAAACGGCGTTTTCCATCGCTGTGCAGGCCATTGCATCCGCCAGCGCCGAGGCAGAAGGAGCCTACAACGGTATAGGTCTGGTCAAACTCATGGGTCGTCATAGCGGTTACGTGGCGGCCAGCGCTGCCCTTGCTCTCAAGGAGGTCAACTTTGTGCTGATTCCTGAGCTGGATTTTGACCTTTATGGCAGTAATGGATTTTTGACGCACCTGAAAGAGAGGCTGCAGCGCCGCCATCACGCTGTCATCGTTGTCGCCGAAGGGGCTGGCCAAAAATATGTAGGCCCCGAATCTATGGACAAACCAGACCGGGATGCAAGCGGAAACCTGAAACTGGGCGACATTGGGCTATTTCTAAAAAAGGAGATCTCCAAATTTCTCGACAAAGAGAGCATTGAGCATACTTTGAAATATATTGATCCTTCGTATATGATCCGCTCTGTTCCTGCCAACGCCAGCGACAGTATCTTTACCGGCCATCTTGCGCAGAATGCCGTACACGCGGCCATGGCGGGCAAAACCAATATGCTGGTCGGCACATGGAACGATCACTTTATCCATGTACCAATATCCATGGCAATTTCAAAAAGGAAAGTTATTGATCCGCTGACCAGCCCTCTTTGGCAGAGTGTGCTTGATTCTACGGGCCAGCCAAATCTTATGAAAAATCCTGAGTAGCACTAGAAAAAAAATTTTTATTAAAACCGAAATTGCGTTCCGATCCTCAAGCTATGCAACAGGGTCACAGCACCAGCGTCCAACTCGGCTATGGTCTCGAAGCTTAGAATAAGATCCTGATCCCGGTTTAAGCTATAGCCAAACTGCATCGATGCTTGCATATAGGGGAGATAATTATTCAGGTGCTCATTGCGATTGCCTGAGATGGTAATGGCCTAGAGGATATAGCCCCCTCCCGCCCTGGGTGAAAGATACCAAGAACCCAGATCAAATCGCAATGCGGTAAAAAAACCTATAAAAAAATGGTTGGATTCAACATTAAGTCCCTCCAATGCATCGCTGGCATTTTCTTTAAATGCCTCACGCAAATAGGAACCTTGCAAGCCAACGGCAAGTTTATCCGTAAGCGCGAATTTATCCCATAGCCGACTTAAAAACATCCAATTGAGCCTGAGT
>DYNZ01000181.1 GCA_020720805.1 Leptospira biflexa
AGTGAGTGCTTTCATGATACGAGAATAGCACTAACCAACACGATTCGCAATTATTTGTGTCGCTATGTATAACAAAAAATTACATTCACGCGTCCCCATTACCATTCTCTGTTGACACGGTATTGTCCTGACATACAAGAATTTGATTACGGCCATTATTTTTCGCCTGATACAAAGCAATGTCAGCCAGCTTGATGATTTCCCAGATCGTCTTACTTGTTGCATGGGAAAATTCAGCAACACCAATACTTATTGTCTGTTGAAGTGTTCTGCTCGGCGTGTGAACCTTATGGGCCTCGACCGTAATTCTGATTCGTTCTGCCAAAACAGCGGCGCACGACTCATCACAGTCAGGAAGGAGAATCAAGAATTCTTCTCCCCCAAATCGAATAACCAGGTCGGCATCACGGACACAGTCTTGACAAATTCTGGCCAGCTGAATGAGCACAAAATCACCAGTTTCGTGGCCAAAGAGATCATTCACCCTTTTAAAATGATCAATATCGCACATCAAAATCCCAATTGTGCTCTTTCTGCGAACGACACCGGCGATCATTTGCTCAATAACCGAATCCAGATAGCGACGATTATACAGACCGGTAAGCGGATCTTTTGTGGCCATATCCTCGAGCTTTTTGGTCAAATGTCTGGTTTGCAAGACGGGAAGGGCCTCGGCGATATAATATCGAGCCTCTTCTATGGCCATGTTTTTTTCCAGTTGCTTATTTTTAGGCATAAAAAGGGGGAAAAGAAACTGCACCACACCAATCACATGCCCACCCACGATCATGGGAATACAGACATGATCCATCAGATCTGCAAAGGGGTACTCTTTACAGATAAAGGGCGTCTCAAAAGAGGTAATGACCAGGCCTGTCCGCTTTGCCCGGCAATGTCCAGCAACAGCAAATTCAGGCAATTCCGGCGCCAGCTCAGGGGGACTACAATATACCGGTGCCATTGAGGCCAAGTCTTTTTCTGATTGCTCCAAAATAACAAACCGTTCCAGCCCTAATTTATGCTCAAATATCTGGGCCAAACGAGCATAAATATCTTCCGTTCTCTCATCGGCCTCAATGGTTTGTCGGAAGAGAGAAAGTTCTCGTAAACGAGAAACCAACATTCTCACGGCATCAGCCGCGCTGCCGATTTCATCGGTTCGGGTCTTCGCCATCTGCTCCAGTTGCAGAATGTCCTCATCTTCAGCCACCTGTTGCCCGCGTAACCCCGCCAGAATCCGTGTTATTCTCCGCAGCAATTCAATAAATTTCCCTAAAGGAACGATCATTCTCTGATTCAGGAAAAAGGCAATAATAAAAAACATAATTGCCGATCCAACCAGACCGGCTGACAGAATCAGCAGGTTGTAGCGGGAGACTGTCAGGCTGGTATCAATCAGCACCGAGGCATCATTATTTTTGTTTAACGAGTCCTGGGCGATATCAGCGCTCATTTTTTCGAGAACAGAGACAATATCGTTCTGCTTTTCCAGGTTGATGATACGAGAAGCCAGAAGGGTTTGCACAGTTTCTTTCAGAGAAAAGTTTATTGAAATCAACTTTTCCACAAAGACCTGTTGATCAGGAGTGAATTCTTTCCCCAAGTCATTCAACTTGACATCAAGGGCGTCAAAAATATTCATCGCGTCCTGCTGGATTCGCGTCAAGACCTCCACCTGCTGGGCAAGGATAGCGGCCACATAGAGTTGATGATGTTCAAGACAAGTGCCAATCACCAGACTACGAATCGTGGAAATTTCATCCTTGCTCGAAATATTCATCAGTTGGCCCGTGGTATGCACTAAAGATTTTTCATACCCAAACACTTTCTTGGTATGTTCATCCACGGTTTGCATCCGTGCTTCAAGCTCATCAATGACTACCAAAAATTGTCCCAGCACTTTCTGATCATCTGTACTGATTTTACGACGAAGGTTGTCACATCCCTGATGAATAAGGTGCAGACTATCTTCTCGACCAGATTGTAGATACAACCGGAGCTGAGTACGAATCTCATTGACAATCTGGGTTTTTTCGAAATTAAGATGCAGGTTCTGTTGCAGAGAGATGGAGGATTGTTGAATTTCCATCTGGCTGGAGCTAAACTGTTGAAGACGCCAAGCGCCAAAAAGAACACAACTGATAATAGCAAAACTGGCCACGAAGATAATCGTACGAAGTTGCTGATGAAAAGACCAGTTTTGGGGGCTATGAAGACGCATAACAGAGGATAAGCACTCTCAGCAAAGAACGATTTCCTGCTTTCCGAACAAGAAATAAACAACTACGAACCAATACGAGAAAAACGCCGAACAACAGAGAAGGAGCTAAAAAAAAACAGAAATACATCCACCAGCGAAAAATCATAGCCGTAATAAATAATATATGCATCTGTTTTTTGACATTTTTTTCAATATCGCTTCAAAGAAACGCAAGTGCAGCAGGCAAACAAAACCGCACTCACCTCCAGGTTGACCACGAGCATCTCCCCGGTGTGAACAGATATTTTTCGTCGCTCTGCCAATATACAGGCAATAGGATACCTTGAAAAAAGGAAATTTTCGTTCAAAATCGAGACACGAAAACAATTTAAACACAAGCAGATAGTTGATATTCCGAAGATAAATTCTTGAGCACAACGAAGATTTTGGACGAAAATCATTTTTCAAGATGCCCAAAAATGTCATGGAACCGCGTTGCTTATTCTATCGGGATCAGCTCCATTCGATAATTCGTATCAGGATGTAAGGGCGAAGGCCCCTCGGTAAGAATGGCAAACTCACCAGGAAGACACACAAGCCTCTGCAATTCAAGGACATACCCATTCCAATTGTCAGGCATGTCAACTGCCTTCAGAGGATATACTCCATAGGAAAAAAGAAGCTCCTGGCAGGTTTTTTCTGAGCTGGAAACGGCAAACGCCCAGACCTTATGACGAAAACTGGCGATATTCCGGGCAGTAGCCCCTGACTGAGTG
>DYNZ01000182.1 GCA_020720805.1 Leptospira biflexa
CCCCTGATAAGGGGGGATTAAGGGGGGTTGTTTTTAATGTGACAAAGTAGAGATAATCAGGGGGCCGTTAAGAAATAGCCATTACGATTTTATCTCTCTCTTTACGGCCCCTTATGCCGCTTACGATATGAGATCGTTATAGTTATTTACTTACAAGTTGTTACGCCTTTTTACTCTCGAAATGCTTGGCGTATCGTTTATTAAATTTATCAATACGGCCAGCAGTATCCAGTACCTTTTGCTTGCCCGTGAAAAAAGGATGACAGGCCGCGCAAATTTCAACCTTTAATTCCGGACGATTCGTGCCCAGCTCAACCTGGTTGCCGCAGGCACAAACGGCTTTTATGGTAAAATACTCTGGATGGATATCTTTCTTCATAATTTCTTCCTCCGACCCAAACCTGACAACAAGGCAGGCGATCTTGAATAATGCCCAACATCATTCCCCGCCCAACACGGGGATCCTGATCACAAAAGAATTTGACAATATACTAACTCACGAAATAATTTCAATAAAAACTTGAAATCAGTTCGACTTAACTGTTCATGGACTCAAAAAAGTCTTTGTTGGTCTTATGATGTTTCATTTTATCAATCAAAAACTCAACTCCATCCGCCGGATTCATAGCGCTGAGCAACTTGCGCAGAATCCAGACCCGATTCAGGGTATCCGCATCCAGCAGCAGATCCTCCTTGCGGGTGCCGGATTTTTTCACATCAATGGCTGGAAAAATTCTTTTTTCCGCCATCTTACGATCAAGAACCAGCTCCATATTGCCCGTCCCTTTGAATTCCTCAAAAATAACCTCATCCATGCGGCTGCCGGTCTCTATCAGGGCCGAGGCAATAATCGTCAAACTGCCGCCTTCCTCGATATTTCTGGCAGCCCCAAAAAATCGCTTTGGTTTCTGCAGGGCGTTGGCTTCCACGCCGCCAGACAGAATCTTGCCACTGGAAGGCGTGACAGTATTATAGGCCCGAGCCAAGCGCGTTATACTGTCAAGCAGGATCACGACATCCTTTTTATGTTCCACCAGGCGAATGGCCTTTTCCAGCACCATCTCCGCCACCTGAATATGTCGTTGCGGCGGTTCATCAAAAGTGGAACTGACCACTTCTGCTGATTGAACCGATCGGGTCATTTCCGTCACTTCCTCGGGTCGCTCATCAATGAGCAGAACAATCAGATAAACTTCAGGGTGATTCTTGACGATGGAGTTCGCCATCTTCTGCATAAGAACGGTCTTGCCGGTACGGGGAGGAGCGACAATTAAACCGCGCTGACCCTTGCCAATCGGCGACATCATATCAATCAGACGCATGGAGTAATTATCAGGCTGCCATTCCAGATTGAGCTTTTCCTCGGGATGCAGAGGGGTCAGGTTGGCAAAAAGGGTCTTGGTTTTGGCGGCCTCCGGGGGATCAAAGTTGATGGATTCCACCTTCAGCAGCGCAAAATATCGTTCGCCCTCCTTGGGCGCCCGCACCAGCCCCTCAATGGTATCGCCGGTCCGCAAAGACAAGCGACGAATCTGGGAGGGCGACACATAGATATCATCGGGGCCAGGAAGGTAATTATAGTCTGGCGCCCTGAGGAAGCCAAAACCATCCGGTAAAATTTCCAACACGCCATTGCCACGAAGCTTGCCGTCATCATCGGCCTGGGCCTGCAAAATGGCGAAAATCAACTCCTGCTTGCGTAGCGAACTGACATCCTCAATCTTCAGAGATTGGCCAAGTCGAACTAACTCATCAATTTTCTTCAGCTTTAATTCAGCCAAATTCATTCTGACACCTTCTCCTCTCAGGGGATATCCCAAGTCTTTTTGACAAGGGAGGAATAAAATAGAGAGCTCGACACGCTCTTTTACGAACCTTTATGCTCTACCATCTCCTGGCAATCGCTCAAGAAATGGCAGAACAGATGAAAAAGAAAGAATGACGAAAATCCGGCCAGACCCGACTCGTCTGTAAAGAAGAGCAAGCACCAGCCAGCAGCGATCACGATATCACGCAGGAGGCCAATATGGCATCGCATGAAAGAACGGTTGCATCTGCTGAAGATGCGTCATAAAAACAGGGGGAAACACGACAAGACTAACCCTGACAAGCGGGATAAGTGACTTACAGAAAAGATTTCCTTACTCAATCACGACTCTTCTTTACTCTCGTTCTTCCATTAACAACAGATCATGAGGCGCAAAGAAAATGGACAACAAGAGGGATTAAATGCAGATGAATAAAGGCAGGAATTCTTTTATTGATTGCGCGAAGATACGAACTATCAAAAAATAAGTCAATCTTTTTTCATGAGAAATCGAGGCTAAGTCAAAAAAACAACCCCTCAACAGGCCCTCAACTCGGCTCTTTAATTTCTGATCTGGCATAACCAGAACCAAACAGGCCCATTTGGAAGTTCAACCATGTGTCAATGCGCGGAACCCATCGCCATTATTGAGTTTTCGGACTCAACAAAAAAACTACCCAAAAAATGTGAGGAGTTGAGTCAGAGGAGGCTCTCAGCCCCATAACTGCGCCAAATGATGAAGTTGCAACAAGGTCTGCGCCAAGGGCCCAGAATTATCAATCACTGAATCGGCTAGCCAGGCCTTTTCAATGAGAGGAAACTGAATCAGGAGCGATTGACAGGCCTCGTCCAGACTGACACCATCCCGCCTCATGATACGGCGGGCACAACAGCCATTATCGGCATAGACCACCACCACCCAGTCAAAATCATCCTGCCATCCAACCTCAAAAAGCAAGGGCACTTCCGCCAGCAGAGACACCTGCCCTGCCCCGGCAGACTGGCTTTGCCGGGAAAGGGCATGAATTTCCTGACGAACCAGCGGGTGCAGAATCTGCTCCACGATTCGTCGTACTTCTGGATCAGCAAAAAGGGTCTGCCGCAGGACAGACCGGTCAACGAACCCGGACAGATCAAAGAAACGATTGCCAAAATGGTGCTGCATT
>DYNZ01000183.1 GCA_020720805.1 Leptospira biflexa
ACAAACATTCCATCCGCGAAGTGTTGTTGTTCCCTGCTTTGAAAAGAGAAGAATTTTGATTACTGTGGTATCAAAAGGACTTCCAATTTGGAAGTCCTTTTTGCTGGGATTAAGGGGTCTTTGTTACCAATGAGCAACCTATATCTTCAATCCGCGATTTGACGAAATCCCTGTCAAACGTTCCACTGGCATCCTCCCATGCATCCAGTTCTTTATAATGTTTGAATGCACTGCAACGGTCTCCACCCATGTCTTCTGTGAGTGCAATGGTAAATAGGTTGTCTGGAGTTGGATCGTAGAAATATACCTTCTCATAGTATGGAACAGCCAATTGAGGATGTCCTTTTGCCACCTCTGCATCTCCAAGCAGCTTGAAACCGTATGCCTTATTTGTTGAAGATGCCCAGTTCTCGATCACGGGAAATAGCAAATCTTTGACCCTTTCAGGTTCGCCCTCAAAGATTTCGGCTTCCGCCTGGGCAAGCAATTCCTCCACGGAGGTAGGTGGTTTGGCGGTTTCAGTAACAGGAGCAATGGTTTCAGTTTCCTGAACCAGCGTTACTGTAAAGGCGGGTGAAGTTGGAGTTGTTGCTGTCATGAGACGGTTGAATCTGCTGGCGTATAGCGCCACAGCCAACATTAGGGAAAGGCAAATGCCAACCCCGAATCCGATGAGTAGTGGTATGCCAACGTGTGACCAGCGTTTAATCATATTTCATTTACCCAGGTCCGATTTTTAGGATACTTCCATCTTCGGCTTCGAAAATTATTGTGATGGTTAAATTATCAATCGTTACGGGGTTTGAACCGAAATTTCTTATGGCAATAAACATGTCCCCTGTAGGATACACAAGGTCTTCCGGGTAATCCACTGGATTTTCTCCCCAAACAGGATCCAGAAATTTCCACCCGTTATTGTATGGACTGTATAGGGAAATTTGCAAGGCGGGTTTTTCAGTTTCAGTAAAAGATTGGAGGTTGATAAAAACGTTTTTTACAATTTTTACTTTTTGTGATTCTGTTGGTTGAAGTCTGAATACCGGATAATCGCTTAGCTTTAGCGTAATTTCCCCCGTGCCTGTTCCAGAATCGAAAATGATCGGGTTGTATATTCCGGCAGGAAAATTGGCAGTAGGCATGGGTGTCCAATTGACAATGTTTTCAGGCGCGGTGGTGGCTGGAGTTTCCAATGGACGATATGTGGGACGGGGGAGGATGGTGGGAATTGATGTGGCTTCGAGCATGATTGAAGGTTGGGACTCCAATGGTTCAGCCCCCAATTCCTTTAATTCCGATTGGATATTTTTGCGTAAGGGATTGTAAAGCACCTCTAAGGTGATATCTGCGTTTTGCAACAGTTCAATGCCTTCTTGAGTTCTCCCATCTTCCAATGCCATTTTCCCCAAGACGTATGAATAGAGTGCTGCATGTCCCCAGGTGTTGCCTGCTCCAGTGTATAAATCCTGCTCTGCCAGTTCTCTTTCACCTAATTCGTAGTGAATTGCAGCCCGCAGGTAATATCTTTCCCCATCGTAATGTGGGGATGCCTCAATTAATTCGTTTAGAATTTTGAGAGCCTTTTTTCCCTGCCCGTCTTGATAAAGATACCTTGCCAGTAAAAATTTTTTATAATCCGTGCCAAGAGGATTCGACATGGATTTTTCGACCATGGCAATCGCTTTTCCAGTATTACCAAGGCAAATATGACCAATGGATTCTATGTGATACAGTCCCGTAATGGATTTGTCTTCTAGAGGGGTTTGCTCAATCAAATCATGAATTAATTCGAGCGCCTCCTCGCATTTTTCCGCATAGAGCAAGTCAACAACGTAGATTCTGTCGGGATACTCTTCCAGGGTGCCGCCCAAATTTAATCCCATAAGGGCATTTTCAGCCGAAAGAATAGAGAGACGTGTTCTGTCTGCCCGATACTCCATTATGCCGGTTAGCGCCACAAGCAGGCTTTGACGCAACATGTAGTAGTCCCCTATGTTGGGCTCGATGGAAATTGCCATGTCTATGTCGCTTAATCCTGAATATATATAATCCCGGTTTTCGGTAAGACTGCGTTGATTCTCATGCAGTTTGTAATAGCTTGTTGCCCGCAAATAGTATGCCTTGTCTGAGTTTGGTGCGTAGTCAATTGCCTGATCTAATATGTGAACAGCCTCAGCGTATTGTCCTTGAATATTGAACATCTCCGCTTCTGAGATTAAAGGGTTTGCCATCGCGGATAAATCCAAAGTTGCCATCGGTGATGGCGTCATTGACGGGGTTTGCGTGAGTGTTGGGGTATTAGTTTGCTTTGGAGGAATTGTGTAAGTACGGGAGGGAGTGGGGGCGGCAATTTGGGGAACGACTGGAGATTTTAAAAGCAAGAAGACAAGTGGTGCCCCGCAAACCACAATGCCGATAAGAAGCCCCAGGACGGCTATTAGAATAAAATTGTTTTTTTTATTTTCCTTGCCTTTTGCCTGGGCTTGGATATTATTGTCAGCTGGAGAGGGCTGAGGTTTTTCACGTTCAATTGGATTTGAGAGTGGAGAAACCTGCTGCATAACTTCAGTCAGTCTTCGTCTGGCATGTTGGTTGCCTAGGTTTATTTTCAACACACGCTCGTAGCAGTATTTGCGTTTTTCAGCCTCGGTAAGATATTCACCAAGCCATAGCCAGCCCTCTTCGGATGTCGGGTTTTCAAGAACATATTTGGAAAGATACGCTACTGCTCCTTGCGTATCCCCTCTTTTTCCTGCTTGCAAACCGAGTTCAAAATCATTCTCTGTCATGGTTTCTCCGTTATTCTCGCTCGAGTCTTTTGACCCCTTACAAGCCAATTCTCAGTATAAGTGTTGTCTTATCCATTTGTAAACAGACTTTGAGCATTGCTTTCATAGTAAAATGTAACATGTATGAACAAAAAAACAACCCTCATCCTCGGCGACATTCTTGCCATTGCCATTCTCA
>DYNZ01000184.1 GCA_020720805.1 Leptospira biflexa
GTCCTGCGGAAAAGATCATAGCTCCAAGCCCGATGCCTGCGACTGCCGAGGCAACTTGGCGCATCCCGCCCATGCGCTTTTTTGTTTCTTCTGCTTCTCTCTGCGCTTTAGACAACTGTACGTTGACTCGCTTAAGTTCTTGCTCTGTAAGTCCCGCCGCATGAGCAGCAGATTTTAGTTCCGCCTCCAGCTTAATGTCCTGACGCGCTGTAGCGACCATCTTCTGCATTTTCTCACTGGATATTCCTGCCTTGTCGGCAAAATAATCTAACTGCCTACCAGCAGATTGAATCTGAGCATCGTAATCTCGTCCGGCCGTTTTAGCCTGATACATTTCCTGGTTGATCGCATGCAATTCGGCCAGCGTATCGCCTGCGTCCAGATCAACTTCTATGTTCAGATTCTTAGCCATTAGTTATTACCAGTTTTTTGTGCTTCGTAGTGTTCGTTTTCTAAGTCAGCTTTTAGTGCAAGGAGAGCATTCAATTCGTACAAAAAATCAGGTCCAGAATTATCGTACTCGGATTTGCTGATACTTACTATTCCAGCCAAAATTGGATTCCAATAGTTCCATTCTTGCGTTTTTATTCGGTTGTATGCTCTCTGCAAAAGTTCTTCATAGCCTAAGTCCTTGTCATTCAGATCTACGATTACGCTGTTTTTTTTTCTCCGTCGCCACTTTTCTCGTGCACAATTGCATCGAGGGAACCGGACAAAAACTTGTGCATCAGCTTCTGGAAAACGGAAAGTTCTTGAGGGGAAATTGAATCCAAGTCGAGCGAGGTACCGTTTTCGGGAAAAACACAATGCTGGAAAAACAGATCGAGCATGGCCTCGTCGTCGAATCCCTGCGCAATGTTGTAGTTCTCCTTTTGCCATCGCAGGTACGCCCGATTACCGGGATGCTGCAATTTGTAACGCTTGCCGGAAATCAAAACTGTCGCGTTTTTTCCGTCAATACTTTCAACGATAATATTGGATGATTTATTTTTCATATTTTCTCCTTACCCTAAATCCTCTTCGGAGTATGAGGCTACTTGAATAACCCACTCCCGCGCGCCAAGTTTGGTTCCAAAGCTCGTGGAAGGCCGCTCACTCAAGAACGCTTCGAGACCCCCACCAATGTATTTTCCGCCTGCTTTGTTTTCCAGATATACCGGGAAAGGAACGCCAACTTTCCGTAGCTGCTGGAAAAAGATGTTGGTAGGTGAAGACTTATGCAGCTTCACCTTGATGTTGTATCTTTTATCGTGATTGCGAGAAAAAACGACATCGCCATCAACACCAACATCAGATTCCCATTCCGTTTTTGTTACAGGTTCAACGACGATTTTATCACCGTCGCCAAAACCTGTCACATTGTGCCCCAACACATTCAGGTTTACCTTTTTAGGGTCGTAAGCTGTTACTTGTATTTCTGCCATGTTGATTCTGCTCCTTTAGCCGGTGATCCGGCCTTGAATATCTACCTCATGCATTTTGCCCCGCGCGCGGAAAGTCCATGCCAGTCCCATATATTTACGCGCAAGTCGGTCTGCATCTGTTAAAGAAGTAATTTCTGGAACAGTAATCTTGTATTGATACTGCCCCATGTCCGAACGCTTAGCGTCATCTTCGTTATCCACAGGAGAAATCTGACCTGCGCGGCCCATGGCATCCAGTACCTGTCGCAAGGACGAAACCAGTACGCTGATACCATCTGCATCCATGCCAGTGGTACCGCCACGGAGATTGCGAATAATAGCCTCGTACATGCGGGCTTTTGCATAATCGCGAATCTGGATAATGTCGATGAACTGACCTCCAGTAGTAATGCCGCCATTGCTCATAAGGTAACCGGAAACTTTTTCAAATGTCTGGCCATTCGCAGTGCGTATTTGGTTCAGCTGTGTTGCTGAAAAATTTGGTGTCGTGATCCCTGCAACTTCCTGCCATTTCCAGGTTACCGAACCAGGCACTTCTGGCAGAACCAATCCGCATATTCCGGAATCAGCATACTGTGCCTCATCACTGTGCAGAAAGTAAGCCTCGCGAATATTGCTACGGTCTGTGAGGACGGTCAAATCAGAAGATGATCCGATGAACAGTTTCTCGTTAGCAAGCACCCAGTCGGCTATGCCATGTAGCTCACTCTTAGCCCTTGAGGGGCTCAGTACTGCATAGAATTCAATTTCACTCTTTGCCAGATTCAGTGACGTAATCAGATCTCCAGATGAAGCTGTTGTAAAAACAGCAAAGTCTGCAGCCCGTTTTTCCTGCGATGTATACAGAACAGCTTGCTTGTATTCAGGGTCTGTTGTTGTATACCCGTCTGCGAGCATATCGTCCGGATCGCTGTATATTCGGGTGGTATCAAACAGAGATCCGGGATCTGCCGTTGCCCGTCGGTTAAAAATCAGTGCTCGCGAAAAACTGGCAACTGTCGCAGCTTTAGTGTCAAGACTGATTGCTATATTTAAATCATTCTCCAGCATTTTCTTCTCCTGTTATTGTTTTTTCAACTTGTTCAGGGCTTGCCTGAATAGCAAACTCTCTGTACGTCGGGGCATTGTGATCGACCAAAATCAGCAAAAACGGTTTTTCGGACTTTAAGTCTGTCTTTAATACCTTGCCCTGAAAACGTTGTCCTCCATGGATAAAGTTCACTGAGTCTCCCGGTTTTAGTACGATTGTATTTTTTTTCATTCGGGTTCTCCTGTAATTTCAGCAAAGGTTGCATCAATGTCAATTGCATCGATTTCGAGCGTCGCAAGATTTACATACTCAAAAGTAAAATTAAATCCAATCCTGCTCTCCCAATCGGTTTCTAAAAATATGGTTCTGTCCTCAATCTCGGAAAAATCCGGTGCACCCATATCATTTCCAAGAAAATCGTACTGATCCAGGTAATCTTTTGCCGCTTCGGCCAGCTCGCGAAGAGTCGGCAGGTTATTCC
>DYNZ01000011.1 GCA_020720805.1 Leptospira biflexa
GATAATGCAATCACATCTTCTCTAGGTCATCTTTCGATGCACAAAAAGGGATATCTGGAAAGCATGAAACCTGAATTTAATTTTTTCCCGTCCGAAAAAATTCTAACACAAATAAAGCAACTGAAGAATCTGGTCGCATTCGCTCCCAGAATTAAAGCTCATGCTATGCTACGTTCGAGTGAAGCAGCTAGGGGTATAGTACTGGTCGGAATTGATCCTATGTTAGAAGAAAAAATTACCAAAATAAAAGAGTATATTATCCCTGACCGACAAAGCTCCTTTCTCAGCGACCCGAGCGATCAAGGTATCCTCATTTCGCGTTTAATTGCCCACAAACTTGATTTAAAACCTGGCGACAAACTGGTAGTCATGATACAAGACAAGGGCAATGAAATTCGCGGCGTGGGCATGGTAGTTCGCGCTCTTTTTGAGACACCAATCGAAAGTTTTGATAAATATATTGCATACACAGGTATTAAAACAATGCAATCTATGGTAGGATTCAAAGATCATATCTCAGAAATAAATTTGATCCTACGAAATAAGGACGACGCGTCAGAAGCAAAGGAAAATCTCCTGCAATCGCTTGGCGAGACAGGTGTTGAAATCCGGACTTGGAAAGAGATGGCTCCCGGCCTGGTCAGTTCAATTGCTCTATTTGATATGATGATGTACATTTTTTTCTCGATCGTGTTCGCAACCGTAATCTTTTCCATTGCGAACACGCTAATCATGTCTATTATGGAAAGATTTTATGAGATAGGCGTTATGAAATCCATTGGCACAAATCCATACTGGATCTTTTTCATGGTACTGGCGGAGGCGATCACCCTTTCCTTTGTTGGATTATCTCTTGGTATCTTATGCGGCGCATTGGTCATAGCTATTCTCTCATTTACTGGTCTAGATTTTTCCTTTTTTCTAGAATCGATGCGAATCTGGGGAACCGGCAGCAAAATTTATCCAGGCATCAAAGGCATGGATTTAGCTGTAGCAGTATTCATTGTCCTGGCGACTACGATCATTGCCGCGCTCTACCCCGCTTTCAAGGCAGCCCGAATCCGCCCAATAGAAGCAGTACACTTTCACTAAGGAGATACTCAATGGATTTCATCAAAGTAGAAAATATTTCCAAAATGTTTACCGCTAACGGTATTGATGTCCAGGCCATACATGATCTCTCCTTTTCCATAGCAAAAGGAGAATTCAGCGCCCTAGCTGGTCCATCCGGATCTGGAAAAACTACTTTACTGAATTTGATTGGAGGGCTTGACCAGCCTACCAAGGGCATCATAACCATCAACGGGCAAAATCTTGAAAAGATGAGCTCAAAGCAGGCTTCGAAAATGCGCCTACATCATATCGGTTTTATTTTTCAGGCCTATAATCTTATACCGGTTTTGACCGCGGTAGAAAATGTTGAATATGTATTACTCCTACAGGGCATGAAAAAAAAAGAGCGTAGAGATAAAGCGCAGAATATTTTACATGAATTGGGATTAAGCAAGGAATACAATCGCTTGCCGCGTGAAATGTCCGGTGGGCAGCAGCAAAGAGTAGCTGTTGCCAGAGCCATCGTGGCAGAGCCTGATATTGTGCTGGCAGATGAACCTACCGCAAATCTGGATCAACAAACAGGAAGGGAGCTTCTTGATTTGATGAAGCAATTAAATTCCACTAAACAGATTACCTTCCTTTTTTCGACTCACGATCCCATGGTGATGGAACAAGCCAAACGGCTCATCTACCTCAAGGATGGACAGATCAGTTCCGATGATAAAAGGCAGTAAAATGGATCCGTCGCATTTTAAAAGATGCAAAAAAATGAGCAGTTGGAATCTGTTGACGATATTTCTTTGCTTGGGTCTATCGGTAAATCTACCCAAAAATGCATCTGCCCAAAAAAGCGAATTGCTCCAGGAAAACACAACGAGTGACTTCTCTTTCAGAAGCCAATACCAACAAATGTTTCTCCATTACCCTGTGCAGGCCTATTCCCTGAGCAGCGAAAGCAAAACCCTTGTATCGGACACAAAGCGATTGAGACTTTCTCCGGAATTCACTATCATGGATTCCTTAATGATCTACATGGACATCGACAATACTCTGATTCATGGCAACTATTTGCAAAGTCCAGAATTTTTCTCCTTATGGCAGCCTCCGTCATACAATGATTTACTTCGTTTAGAAAAATTTTTTTCAAATAATCAGGACCTTTTCCTAAAAAGCAGCCTTCACAGACTCTTTTTAAAAATACGAACAAGTAAATTGACAATAACTGCTGGCAGGCAACTTGTTCGATTTGGCAGCGGACGATTATGGAACCCTCTGGATATTATGAATCCAATATCTCCGATATCGATCCAAGGTAGTGATGACCTGAAGGGTATTGACGCGCTTCGGGTCGAGTATTTCCTTTTTGATACCGCAGTGATCAGCATTGTATTTGAGCCAAAAAGGTATCAAAATAACGACGACATTAAAAATTTTTCAGGCGAAAACATCAACTCTGCCGTACGAATAAAAGTTTCCATGGGCGACTTGGAAGTAGCCGGGTTGTATGGCTTTATTGCTCATCGCCATACCTTAGGAATCGACCTGTCTACCATCTTCCTGAATGGAATGCTTAGAGCTAGTATTTTATACTCAAAGCCTGAGACATCTCCAGAAAACAATATACCATTTTTCCAAGCTAGCGCTGGCTATGAATATACTTTTTCGCATGGAATCTACTTTCTTGCTGAATATTTTTTTAATGAAAACGGATTGCATTATAAGGAAAATCTCATGGATTTATTTCTGGAGAGTCGGACTGGCTCTATGAACGAAAAGATATATCGTGGATTAGCGAATCAATTTCTTACACTCAATAAGCACTACACCGCTGTCGCTTTGGGGTACAATATTTCCCCACTATTTCGTGGCGACTTTTTTTTGATTTATGATTTTCAAGGTATGGGACTATTTATCAATCCTACTATCCGTTATAATGCTTTTGAAAATTTTGACGTTTCTCTTTCGATTCTTAAAGCTATCCTATGGGATAATGCAATGCAAAAATCGGACTTTGCTCCGTTTCAGAAAGGCATCATTTTTTATGCATCCCTATCATGGCATTTTTAATTCAACAAATATTTTCTGCCAACAGATAAAACCTTCAATCCAAAACTCTTTATCTCTGTATAATTCCAGGATCTTCTCTCTGGCAAAATCAATGGGACGAAATGGATTTTCCTGAGGCTCAGGCGTTATCCATGCGGACTCCCCAAACATCATATATCGTGAAAAAAAGGCATCTTGCGAATCATCATAGATCCCCAGAGAACAGATGCTTTCCGTAATAACTTTTTTACAGAAATCTACCGCTGTGCGGTAATCGTAAAACTCTGCATATACAATCTTTTTCTCTTCCGTCATTACATGTGAATTATCTGCCCTAAAAACTAAATACTTCACCGCCATAACACTTTATTCCGCGTACTGACCTGCCAATTGGCCACAGGCACTACTGATATCAGAACCGGCACTGCGTCGCAGAGTTATGGGAGATTTTCTCCGCTTTCCTATAGGGGAGACATCAAGATAGGCCTGTAAAAAACGATCAATCTGCTCCTCTTCCGGAGCTCCAAACCCTTTATTATTTTCATTAAAAGGTATCACGTTCACCTTGGCGGGTATCCTGGCAAATAGCTCCCCCAACAAGCGTGCATCTTCTGGACTATCATTCACTCCACGCATTAGGACATATTCAAAGGTTACCCTCTTATGATGTTTATCATAAAATTTTTGAGCAAAAGAGGTTAACTCGTTAATGGGCCATCGACCTTCATGAGGTATAAGCAGGCGGCGGGTCTGGGAATTTGCCGCATTCAGGGATATGGCGACGCGAAATGGATGGCCTTCTATCAAATATCGATTTAACATCGGCAAAATTCCCGAACTGGATATCGTGATTCTCTTCGGGTGCAGAAAAAAACCAGGATGCTCTGTAAAGCGGTAGGCAGAACGGATAACAGCATTATAATTATGCATGGGTTCACCCATACCCATATAGACAATGTTGTCAATTTTTTCTAATCCAGCAAGTTTCCGCATCGCCCAATACTGTTCTATAATAGCCCACTCCGGCAGATGTAGCACAGGATGGACATCGGCAGTTCCGCAGAAGGAGCAACCCACGCGACAACCAACCTGAGATGAGATACAAGCCGTAACACGGTCATTGGCATAGATAAGCACGCTTTCAAGCAAGAATGGTAATCCCTTGTGAAATATTCGCCATAAAAATTTTTCCGACCCATCCACCCTTGACTTTTTTCTTTCCACAACTTCAAGTTGCTGAAATAAAAAAAGAGGCGATAAAACACTTCTCAAATTCTGAGGTAGATCTGTCATCTCGTCAAATGAGGAGGCCATCTTTTCATAGATCCATTGACGGATCTGGCGCCCACGGTAACTTTTATGCCCCAATGGAGAAAGGTACTGTGTCCATTGATCCGGACTCATTGAAAAAACACTTATCTGCTGCTTTTGTTCCATATTTTTCTCTTTTTCCAGGAAACTCCGCTTTTTTTCTATTTTCGCTTGCCAAGAGGCTTGTCCATCCTTAACCTAAAAAAACTTTCAAGCAAATGAGGAAACGAGGAAAAAATTGAATCCATTGATTTTTCGTTTCTTGCAAATTCAAAAAGCATCCGTAAGGCTCTCATGGCATTTTGTATTCGCAAACAGACCCATATAGCAAAACCTGCAAGAGGCGGGCTTTCCACTATTCCTCAAGACGTTCCCGCCAACGGAATGGCTGGCAGATTATTTCCTTTTTTTCTACTATTTTTTTTCCTCTTTTTGGTATTTAGCTTAGACCAACCGCTGGAGGCTGGCTCTCTGGGTAGAGTCCCCATTGGACGCAGTTATATTGAGTTGGAAATTATTGGCTTACATTATATGCCTCTGGGATGGAATATCCCGCTTACAAGCGAACAAATCCCTACCATTGCGCCACAGGGCGAAACCGAAATCTACTCTTATCTGCTGAGCAGGCCTCCACGCTTTCTCGTCCTGGAGACATCCGTTTATCCCTTACCGCTTTCGGGCATAGCCCTAAAAAAATACCAGAGCGAATTTTACTACCGCATGGAAAATGAATTTGGTTTTAATGTGATAGAATCGGCCACATCTTCCATATTTGAAGAACCCTGGGCAATGTCGCTTTTTTTTGGAAATGTTGTCGATTTTATCCCCTTTCAAAAAAATCAGGATGCCTGGGAATGGAAAAAAGATCCCAAAAACGACAGCAAGGACTCCGACTTTCAGGGAAAAGGTTACTCCGGAATTCTGGTCAGCTATGGAACCCATCATATCCGACGCAATACGTTGATTCGCGACGATTGGGCTGAACTTGAAATCAAGCTGATAGGTTCTCACAACAATCCAAAAATCGGGGTGGATTGGAGTTACCGCATCGGGGGGCGGCTCAATTTCCACCCTGAGATCAAACACTATGTCTATATTGGATTAAAACGCGATCGCACAGACTCAGATAGAATATACCCGGTATCTCTGTGGCGCAACAGCTATTTTTCTTTCAAGCTCAGCTATCTGCCGGATGAAAATAAATTTCGAGATTTGCAGCTACTTCTGGGAAAAAAATGGCCTATTACTTCGTGGGGGGTAATTCCAGAACTAACTCTCGGTGCAGTTTGGAAGATCACCTCATCCTACACCGGCACCTTAGCCAAGGATGATGTTCAGGAGGTTCAATTTGTCATTTCACCGAATCTCCGCTTTTGATATTGAGCTGTCAACTCCCTGAAAATCAAATATATTTTTATCAAGGAGATGGCTAGGGGCAATTTTTTTCAGCGAATTTAGTATACTATATTTAATCTGAGGATTTTCTTTTTCCAAAGTAGCTATCAGCCGCTTTACCCTCGATCGTTCGCCGCCGCCTTTCTGATTATGTGGGCAATTATTCGCGAATATATAAAATTTTTTCTGAGTCACAAACCTAAAAATCTGCTCTTCACCCGCATAAATCAACGGACGAATTACAACAAACTTGCCGTCATCGGTTCGGTACTTTGGAGACATGCTCTTTAGCTGGCCGTTAAAAAATTGATTCATCAGGACGGTTTCTATCAAATCTTCCATATTGTGACCGAGCGCTATTTTTGAAAAACCCAGCCCCTCTGCGATGCGGTATATATTCCCCCTTCGGATGCGCGCGCAAAAGGAACAAAAGGAAGACCCATCGCGCCGATATTGCGCCGCTAATTTCTCTACCGGTAGAAATTCATGAAAAAAAGAAATTGATCGCTCTGCGCAAAAATTCTGGATAGGAGAAAGATCCTGAACCGTAAATTCTGAACTGATATGAAGAGCTGATATCTGAAAACGAACCGGTGCCGCCCGAAACAGATTATACAGCAGCGACAACAGAGCCCAGGAGTCCTTGCCGCCAGAGACAGCCACCAGAATATGGTCGCCATCACTGATCATGCCATAATCATACACGGCTCTACCCACCAAGGAGAGAAGGCGACGCTCTAGACTGTTCTTCATTGACTCTACAAGCCAGCCTGACGTCTGATCTTTGTGAGCCAGGCAGCCCTATCCGACATCTTGACGTTTTGGTAATACTGCTGCAAATAATCGTAATTAGCAAGGAAAAGTTTTTTATGATTCAAGCCAACACTGATATTCAGAGAGTGAAGACAGGCAAGTTCGCTATCCTCTGGTTTTTGCATCTGGCTTAAAATCTTACAACGCCAATGCAGATCATGCGCTAAATAATATGAGCGCACTTCCTCCTGATCATAGAAAACAGCTTTGTCAATATTATACAAAGCTTTTGTAAATTTTTTTATTCCAAAATAATACTGTGCTAACGAACTATAGGCGTTACTGAGTGTTTGTTTGTCCCTGGCATCAAGAGCGAGATTTAGAAATTTTTTTGCCTGATCATTTTTTCCATTCTGAACAAAAAGATATCCTAGCGAAGCATAGGCCTTGTATAAAAATTCTTTACTTTCATCCTTTTGCTTTAATAATATTAGTGCTTGCTCTAAAGATTGCGTTGCTTCAACAAGTTTTTGTTCCTGGATTTGTACAAGACCGAGATGCAACAGAGCCTTTCCCTGAATCAGGAGATCGCGAAACTGCTTGGCCATTTCAAGGGTTTCATTTAAAAACTGCTGGGCTTTTGCCGATTCCGCATGCTTTAAATAGGCCAAAGCGACATTAAGATAACACTCCATCTGCGAATGAGCATCATTAATCAATGCCAAAGTACGACATGCCTCATGATATAGTTTTTGACCACCGGCAAAATCATTTTCCTCAACCAGGCTATTGCCCTTGACCATTATCTGCATCGCCTGATGCCGCTGAGCCATATAAGGTGTAGGTCGTGCGGAACAGGACGCCAGACCAATGAGTAAAGCCAGCACTAATCCGGGTAAATTTTTTTTACGGTTCATCTGTCTGACCATGCTGCCTACGACTTCTCCTTTTTGTTGAGAGATTTATCCTTGCTCCAAAAATGACTTTTCCAAGAAAAACTCATTTCTTTCCAAAAAAATTAGAGATCTCTTGTGTCTACCTGTAAAACTCTTTTACCGTCCTCCGGAGCCTTTGGTGCGGGAGTCAACATTCTAAAAACGCCACTCTCCTGAGTCGATTTTACCATTTTATTCGCTTCATGAATTGCCGATTGGGTATCAACGACAATCTGCTTGATTTCAGGAGAGGTCTTCACCAGGACATCAGTAAGGGTAGCAATATTGGATGTAATACGACGAACATTGACCATTGTTTGCTTGTATTCACTGCTTTCCTTTTGCATTTCTGAAGTCATAGCTTTAATGTTTTTCACAACAACCTCAACATCATTGAGAATAAGCATAATCTTCTTGTTCATATCATCGCTTTTCTCTTTGATTTTTCCACCCTCCAGCATCTTCCTCACTTTTTCATCATCTTCAGATGGAATCCATGCCCCCTTGCGCAGATCCTCCCCTTGATCCTGTGGCACGAGCTCAAGAACTTTACCACCAATAAATGAGCCCGAGGCAACTTTAATGTAGGTAAAGCCGCGCAGAAATTTCCAAAATTCCGGATAAACCTGCATATGAACCTTGATTTTGTTGTTCTTATCAAGTTTCACGTCATTCACATACCCAACTTCAATTCCCTTATAGATAATCTTGGTTGTTGTGGATATACCATCTCCCCTGTTCAAATCAGTGTATAGGTTATACATTTTTACAAAGAGCTTCTTATCTTTAATGATATAGACTGTGGCGAAAAGGATTATGGCTAAAGCCGCAATCACAAATATGCCTACGCTTTGCTGTAGAAAAGAAAACCTTACTTTCATATCCTAATCCTCCTGGCACCTTTTCATGCGGACATCTGTTCCGGAAATGACAAGACGCTTATGACAGGAAAGTCCTAGCGTCTGCAAATCATCCTGACAGGCAAGTATAGTCACACTCTCGGTGATAACAGTATCCAAAATTAATTTTTTTACAATATCCTTTGTATGATCATTCAAGGAACTAAAAATTTCATCCATCACCAAAAGCTGGATATTCTCTTTCAGGCTCATCACCAGATTGAGTATCACCTTCTCCTCTTGGGACAACAAAGCCGGCCTAAGGTTTTTTTTCTCTTCAAGACCCACATATCGTAAAAGGTCATCTGTACGCCGGCGCATCTCCTCCGCGCCATAATCTCCCTGTACCACAAAATGCAACGATGCATTATCATAGGCAGACAGATTTGCCAATGGGGTTGAACCCTCCAATAGATAGGCTATCGTTTTGCGCTGCCGAAAAAACTGCCGATCCAATGAGTAGTAAAATGGCCGGCTCTGGTAGCGGATCTGGCCGCTTGCCGGCTGCTGCATACCAGAAGCCAATTTTGCCAGGATTGATTTTCCGCTGCCGACCTCTCCGTCAATAGACATAATCTCCCCTTGATGCAAGGTAAAAGAGAACGGCGCAAAGATCAATCTATCCGAAAGAAGAAGAGAGATTTCCTGTGCTTCGAGGCAGATCATAGATAAAAAATCCCGGCAAAAACGATATCGATAAAAAGGGCGTAGAAAATCGAATGGACTACTGTACGCGATGCTGCCTGTGGAATCTCCGTTGAAGCAATACCCACCTTGAGCCCTTCACGAATCGCCACAATAGAAATAAATTGACCAATCAAAAAAATCTTCAGTACCAGCGTAACAATATCCATAAACGAAAGATTTTTGACAAACCCCTGCAAGAGAAAATAAAAATCGATGTATGTAATCACCCTTGCCATAACAAATCCGCCAATAATAGAGAAAGCGATAAAAAAAATAATCAAAGAGGCTGTACTGATGACCATCCCCCAGATTCGTGGCGCAAACAGATAGTAATTCGGATCAACCCCTGTCGTTAAAAGTATATCGAACTGGCCGCTAACGCGCATACTTGCGATCTCGGTTGTAATAGCGGTGGCGCTGCGGCCAATAATAATAAAAGCAACGATTAAAGGCCCAACCTCGCGCACATTGACTGCAACCAAGATTGCTCCGATTAACTCCTCTCCCCCAAGCTTGGGGAGCTGATTCATTGTCTGGATGATAACAATGCCGCCAATCACAAAGGCGATGATGATGATCAGCCGCAGCGCCTGCACCCCGGTAAAATAGATCTGCTTAATCAGATTGTCCCAGAAAAAAAAACGCAATCCGCGTGAGGGAAAAGAGAGGGAGGTAAAAGAGATAACGAACAGGGCGGCAAAAAGCCCTATATCCTCCCAGCGCCTCGACAAAAACCGGCTTATCATATTTCCCGCTCTATCTGCCATTCTTCGATCTAATTCCGCAATTCCTGCATTTTAGCAACATTTCCTTCACTATCTTCAAAAAGGACAACACGCAAATTATCTTGCGCTGTTGGTGTTTGCAATACATGAACTCCCTGCTCCAGCAGCTCCTTGTAGCAGACGTTGATACCTCGCACCCAGAATATCAGCGGCCTTCTACTACGGTCGCTCTGGTGTTTTGCATCCAGACGCAAAAGGATATTATTATCAAATTCAACATATTCTGATGTCTCGTTTTTAACAACAAAAGAAAAGATACGGCAGTAAAAATCTCGAGCACGTTTCAGATCTTTTACAGACAGTTCGACCTGAATATTTAGTAAATCTATCGGCATAACAGATGGCCTCCTCAATCCGACAAAGACTGCCACTATTGGCAAAAAGATCAATACGTTTATCAGATTTTCAAGGAAAGCGTGCGGCAGAAGTTCAACCACCCAGGAATAAACTCTCTTGACACAGCAGGATAAGTGCCGACTTTGCGTTTTCAGAAACCTATCAATCATCAATGGGGAAGATCGTGGACAAGCAGGAATTGATCAGCCAATTGCAAAATATGGGCAAAAACCTGGAAGTTGAAATCCAGAAAGCAGAACAGGAAGAGGAGTTGGAAAAAATCCGCATCCAATTTCTTGGTAAAAAGGGAGAATTGACCGCAATTTTAAAACATCTTGGCAAACTACCACCTGATGACCGCGCAGAGATTGGCGGCCTGGCCAACACTCTCAAAGAAGAGACTGAAGCTAGAGTGGACTCCCGAAAAAAAGAGATAGCCGATCGATTTTTTGCAACGATTGCTGATTCAGAGTGGCTGGATGTTACGGCTCCCTTAAGAACGCCATCACCAATCCTGCGCAAGGGGCGATTGCACCCTATCACCCAAATCCAACAGGAGATCGAAGCCATCTTCCGCGGAATGGGATTTCAGGTTCTTGACGGACCAGAGGTTGAAACAGAGTATTACAATTTTACGGCTCTAAACACCCCTGATGACCACCCCGCCCGGGATATGCAGGATACCTTCTGGACAGAAGATGGGAATCTGCTCAGGACGCACACCTCTGCCATTCAAATCCGGGGAATGGAAAAGAATAAGCCTCCTTTTAAAGTCATAGGCCCAGGTCGGGTCTTTCGGTACGAGACTGTTGATGCCAGCCACGAAAATACCTTTTACCAGGTTGAAGGCATGATGGTTGATAAAGATATTTCTGTGGCGAATCTTATCTATATCATGAAAACCTTTCTTAGGGAGATATTCGCCCGGGACGTAAAGGTGCGTCTTCGACCAGGTTATTTCCCCTTTGTGGAGCCAGGTTTTGAGCTTGACATCAACTGCCTTATCTGCGGCGGCAAAGGTTGCCCTGTGTGCAAACAATCTGGGTGGGTCGAGCTTCTACCCTGCGGTCTGGTTCATCCAAACGTGCTCCGTTATGGCGGTATCGATACATCGATCTACTCCGGCTTTGCCTTTGGACTGGGCCTCAATCGCCTTGTCATGATGCGCTATGGCATCAACGATATTCGCTGGTTTCAAAACGGCGATCTACGTTTTATCCACCAGTTCTGACAACGAGGAGTATAGAAAATTATGAAATTATCCAGAAGATGGTTATCTCAATATGTTAACCTGGACGGTATTACTGATCAGGATATCTTTACGCGTCTAACCATGACCACTGCCGAATTTGAAGAGTTTGAGCTCATTCGTCGTCATTTCCAAAAGGTCTATATCGGTTATGTGGAAGAAGCCTATCCCCACCCCAATTCAGACAAGCTCAGCCTAACCAAAGTAAAGGTGGGCAATCAAATTTATCAGATTGTGTGCGGGGCAAAGAATGTGGCTGCTGGACAAACGGTTCCTGTGGCGCTTGAAGGGACTACATTGCCCGGCGATATGCTAATCCGCGTCAGCGAGATCCGCGGCCAGCGTTCAGAGGGCATGATCTGCTCCAAGGCTGAGCTTGGATTGGAGGATAATTCTGAGGGCATCTGGGCAATGGAGGGCGTGCAGGCGGCGCCCGGCTCAACCCTGGCCGAGGCGCTGGGAATGCACGAAGACACCATCTACGAAATCGACAATAAATCCATCACTCACAGACCAGATCTCTGGAACCATGTCGGATTTGCCAGGGAGTTGGCAGCGATTTACAACAGCTCATTTCAACCGCCTATGCCCCCGACCATAGCCCAGGAACCGAACCCTGAGATTCAAATTTCCATAGAAAACGGAGATGATTGCCCGCGCTACTGCGGCCTGGTCGTGGACAATATCCAGGTTACCACCTCGCCCCCCTGGCTGGCACAATCTCTGGCCGCGGTCGGAGTCCGCTCCATCAATAGTATCGTCGATATTACAAATTATGTAATGCTGGAACTTGGCGAACCTTTGCATGCTTTTGACCGACAAAAACTCACTGGCAATACAGTCGAGATTCGAAAAGCCAAAGCTGGTGAAACCATTACAACCCTTGACTCCTCGGTTCGAAAATTGACCACTGAGGATATCGTCATTGCGGATGGATCAGGCCCGATAGCCCTGGCCGGCGTTATGGGCGGTGAAGCTACAGAGATCACAAATAGTACGACGACCCTTTTTCTCGAAGCGGCCAATTTCCGACCTGCCCGCATCCGCAAAACAGCCAACCGCCTCTCCTTGCGCACGGATGCCGCACTGCGGTTTGAAAAAAGCCTCGATCCGGGTATTGCGGATACGGCCCTCTTCCGCGCCTGGCAGCTTATCCTGGAACTGAATCCTAAGGCCAGTTGCCGGAACTACGTGGATGCCTTCCCCAAACCAATCCAGGGGATCCGTCTAAGTGTTCAGCATGCATTTCTGGAGAAACGGTTGGGTATTCAACTGGAGAAGGAGCGTGTTCTAAAAATACTGAACGACCTCTCAATCTCTACCACTATAGAAAAAGAAACCTACCAGATTCAGATTCCCACCTATCGCGCGACTAAAGATCTCTCCATAGCGGAAGATATCGTCGAGGAGATCGGACGTGTCACAGGTTACGACAATATTCCTCCGCAGGAGCCGCGCGTTCCCGTTGTGCCCACGCCATTTCTGCCAATGCGGCGATTTGAACACGATATGCGCAACATTTTAACAGGTTCCTGCCACGCGGATGAGGTCTATCTCTACTCCTTTTATGGGCCACAGCTTCTGGAGCAGATGGAGATGAGAAATAGCCGCGATCTCAAGCTGCGCAATTTTCTTTCAGATGAAATGGATCGCCTGCGCTCAGACCTTATGCCAGGCCTGGTCAAGGCGGCCAGAGACAACCTGCGTTATACAAAAAATTTCAGAATCTTTGAAATGGGACGTACCTATCATCATCAGATGACGTCAGATGGAGCCCTACCCGCTCCACTATCACGGGAGGAACGCCATCTTGGGTTTATAGCCTGCGAGGGTGAGGAAAATCAGCAACCCTATTATATAGGAAGATCCGTAGCAGAAACTATACTGAAAGATCTCCATATTCAAAATATTATTTTTGAGCGAGATTCTGGCGAAAGCAAGCCTTATCTGCATCCTGGGCGCTCCGCGCGTATCGTATGGAACAGCCAGGCCATCGGATTTGTTGGCGAACTCCATCCCAGGGTGATGCAGAATTTTGATATCACCACCAGACTGGTTCTGGTCGATCTTAACATCGATTCTCTATTTACGGCAGCACAGGAAAGTAGCGCCCACTTTCAGGAACCCAATCGCTTTCCACCGGCATATCTGGAACTCTCCCTCCTGGCAAATCAACGCGATGAGGTTGCTACGATGATCCAGGCTCTGCAGCAAGGGAATCTGGACTATCTTGCGCGAATCGATCTTCTCTCGATCTATACCGGCGAAAAACTTCCCGCTGGCAAGAAATCGGTCTCCCTTGGTTTGACCTTCCAGAAGGAAGATGGAACACTACCAGCCGAGG
Organism: Leptospira biflexa; assembly: GCA_020720805.1. GTDB lineage: Bacteria > Spirochaetota > DYNZ01 > DYNZ01 > DYNZ01 > DYNZ01. Next base: position 13,797 of record DYNZ01000011.1, read on the forward strand.
TTTTAAAAAACCTCCAGGAAAAAAGTATCCAGCTATTGACCAAAGCCGGATTTCCGTTGCGCTAACGTTACGTGCTGTAGAATAGCTCTGCAACTTTTTTTGCACAGCTATTCTACAGCGCCATTCGATATCGAGATAAAAAGATTTACTTTTGCGCAAATCTTTCCACAAAGGTATCCTGCAATTGCCTGGTGGCGCCTACCCACAAAAATGTATATTCTGCCAGAGGATAACCAGCTTCGGTAAACAACTTAACTTTGTGAAGCCGTTTCAGCCTATCATGCTCGAATGTATACCATCCCGCCATCCTGTAATCACTGGGATAGAACTCTTTTTTCAGCTCCTGGGCTATTTTCGGCGCCGCACGGATTACCCCTTTCGCCAACCCCCCGGTCATCCCGATGGCAGTGGTGGCAACTGGCACTGCCAGGAAAAAAATTACACCAATTTCATCTTTAATAGCAAATCTTCCGGAACGAACCACTTGAAAACCAAATTTTGCGCCAACTTGGACTCCTTTTTTTGTTTCCTTGTAAACAATGCGAAGGGGCGATAAAATCGACATTCGCTTCTCTTCATCGCTCAAACGAATATAATAGTAGGCCTCCAGGGCTTGTTCACCATGAAATCGCACAGCATAAAAGCTTGTCTGCTTCTTCCCTGTTATCTGTTTCAAAGGATTTGCAAAGTGCAAACGACCATCTTTTTCAAAGGAAAATTTCTCGTAAAACGACATCGAACCAGGATCATCAATCTTTTTATCGATTGTGGAAATACAGGCAAAACTAAAGAAGGAAAGGAGCAGGAAAAAAAACAGCAAAAAAGGCAGGCGCATCCAAAGCCTCCGAATTGTGGCCGGCCTCACACCGACCACTCTTCCGTTATGTATACTAAAGGCATTTTGGTTTTCGGATATCGCAAGGCAATGCCAGCGATGTAGACGCACCCTTAAGCCAGTATAAAACCCGAGAACCAAAGTGCTTCGAGTATATGAGATCATTTCGCGAAGAATTGAGATCTCAACATAGTGAAACCTTTCCAGGTAAAAAAAGTAACCAGCAATACCAAACCTAAATCCATACCAGATTGCGGTAGATAAATAGAACATGCCTCCATAAGCGCCTCCCTTAAAGCTAGATTTCCTGTAATCCTATAGAATCCCTGTTCAAAAAAAAAGTCTTTTTCCATTTTATGTGGTTCACTTACAGAAAAAAGCCCGCAGCACCGGAATTTCTTTCCCATTGACAAACCAGAAGCCCTTTCCAAGGTATCCTGCAAAAAAGGTTTTCATAAAGAGTCAAAAAGTATGACAAAAATACGGAGCATCGCAGGCAATTCTCTTATTATTTCTGCGTACACTTTTCTCAGCCGCATTCTTGGCATGGTGCGCGACATCTTGCGAGCCGAATACTTTGGAGTATCTCCGATTGCCAAGGCCTTTATCATCGCTTACAAAATACCCAACACCCTGCGCAACCTGGTTGCTGAAGGCGCTCTTACCCAGGCTTTTGTGCCGATTTTTACAGAATATCTCTACGCCGGCAAAGAGAAACCAGCCAATCGCGATAAGGCCTTTGCCATGGCCAATGCTGTCATCACCATGATGCTTGTGATCCTGATCGTGCTGGTTATCACCGGTGAATTGATGGCGCCTCTCATTGTGCGGCTCTTTTCCTGGCAGTGGCAGGATGATCCAACCCTGCTGCTGACCCAGGATCTGACGCGTATGATGTTTCCCTATATTCTCTTTGTTTCCATATCGTCACTGTTCATGGGGGTACTCAATACCTTTCGCCATTTTTCCGCGCCGGCGTTATCCCCTGTTCTGTTAAATCTAGCGGTCATCATTGCCTATATAGCCATATTACCTTTGTCGCAGGATCCCGTAACACAGGTTAAACTGTTATCCATTTCTGTTGTCGTCGGAGGATTTCTGCAATTTTTTTTGCAATATATCACGGCACGCAGGCTGGGATACTCATTCCGCTTTTCGCTGCACTGGCGTCACCCCGCTATCAAAAAAATATTTACCGTTATTCTCCCTGCTATTTTTGGTTCTGGAATTTATCAACTGAACCAGATTATCGACCTGATCTTTGCCGCCTCTATTGAAAAAAGCGTGCCCGGCGCTGTTGCATCCCTTGAATACGCGGTACGACTTATGCAGCTTCCGCTGGGAGTGTTCGGAGTAGCGACATCAACTGCCATTCTTCCCCAGCTTGCCTCTCTGCTTCAGGAAAAAAATTTTAAAGAGTACAATGAAACCCTGCGCCACGGATTGTCTTTGACAGCATTTTTAACCTTTCCGGCAGTAGCCGGGTTGGTGGTGCTGGCTGAACCAGTTATTGTACTCCTGTTTCAACGAGGAGCCTTTGACGTCTATTCTACCCGCATCACCGTTATGCCTCTAGTCTATTATGCCCTTGGAATATTTACCTATAGCGCAGTAAAAATCGGAGTGGCGGCCTTCTACAGTTTTAAGGACAGCAAAACTCCGGTAAAACTAGCGGCAATCGTTTTATCCTTTACACTAATTCTCAACCTGATCTTAATACAATATATGGATCATGCGGCTCTGGCTCTTTCGGCCAGCATTGGCTCAGTACTGCACCTTCTTCTGCTGTTTTCTTATTTGCAGAAAAAAACCCAGGAACCTCTGCATTTACAAATCATGGCCATCCCTCTCCTGAAAACCCTCGCGGCCACAGCAACGATGACCGCAGCACTGCTCGCCTTGTCATGGATCGCCGCAGATTTTTCAAAATGGTTTGTCCTGGTACAGATCGGCATCGGCGCATCTCTCTATATCCTGGCATCCTGGTTTTTTCGTAACCCGCACTACCTTGAAATGGCTGGTATGATTACCAAGCGGCTGACAAAATAGCTGTTCCCAGGAGATCCCTATTTCCACCTGACTTTCCAAAGCCATTTATACCGACATGAAGGCAAGGAGGATCAATCCGAGAAGACAGTATTAGAAAATAACCCTGCTCTATAAAAGGCTCATGAACAGTACAAAGTTTTCACCGGTTCCGACAAATACCGGGAAGCCTATGAAGCCAGGCTCAAATGGCAGCGCGAACATACCAGTTTCATCAACAGCAGCCGCGAGGAGGGAATCCAGAAGGGAATTCAACAAAGTCTGCAACTAGGCCTGCAGCTGGGAGCTCAGGATAAGGCTTTCCAGGCTGCCAGGCAGATGAAAAAGGAGGGTTTCCCCCATGACCTGATTTCCAGGGTAACCCACCTCTCTACCGAGGAGATCGAAACGCTGTAGACATTTCGGTCGCTTCTACGGAAAATTTCCGAAACACCAGAATGTTCTAAGAGGACTTTCTTCAGCCATTTTCCTTTACACGAAACCTGACGATATCGGCGATCAATGCTTCCGGCAGCGGCTCCGTTAAGGGAAATTTTACCGATCCTTTCGCGGTTTTATAAGGAGCCAGCTCTTTTTGAAAGGCTGCGATACCGGAGGGCGTGGGATAAAAACCGATATGGGTTTTATAGCCAGCGAAGTGCACCAGATTGCCATCCAGGCGAAAGGTGGGTATTCCGTAGGCCATCGCCTCAGTTGCGCCAGGCGCGTTTTTCGAGATTATATTACGCATCAACTGCAATTTTTCCTGGATATCATTGGGAAATTGCAGGATATATTCATCTATGGTTTTTGCAGCCATGCTAAACCCTTCACGAACTCATCATTTTTATGGCAGCTAATACATCCTCTTTCTTACCCAAAAGGGTCACTTTATCGCCCGAACTGAACACGGTATCGCCATCCGGAATCACCATCGCATCCTGACGCACAATCGTTCCAATCAGTGCCTCCTTGGGCAATTTCAAAGTTCGAATCTTTTTCCCGATCACCGGTGATGACTCCTCCAGGGTAATCTGCAAAATCGTTCCACCGCTCTCCTCCAGATCGTGGCTTAACTCCTTTACGGTAGCCTTATCCATGCTCTCAAAACCATATTCCCGGGGCAAATCACCCTTCTGCTTCTGTTTCAGGCTGACCTGCTGTTCCAACCCTTCCAGCTTAGCAAAAGTTCCCTTACTCTCCTGCCAGATCGTCTCTACTTTTCCATTGGCTTGAAGATCAAACAGACGTTTCCCTAAATTATAAAAACAGGCCTGGATCTCCCGTTGGAGTCCACGAATCTCCCAGTTGATAGAGGCCAATTTCGTAGCATAGGACAAACGGATTGAGGCGGCCTCAGCGCCTTCGCGAACCAGCACTCCGGTCTTTTCCGCCCCTATTGCCAGATCATCCCGTATTTTTTTCCAAACAGTCATTGCTCTCCTCCTTGGCTGGGTTACTAAAGCTTTTTCGCTTCGGCTCGCGCGATTTCAATATTCCTATTAAGCTCTGCCATCTTTTCAAACTCTTCCGCAAAGACATTTTCTAAGTTTTTCTTACTCTTCTCTTTGGAAAGCTGCCACAGTTTTTCGCCTGACTGTTCCAGTAGGTGGTCGCGCTGCTGTTCGAGGGTATGGATATGGTATTTGATCTTTGCCCACTTCGTCTTTTTCTGGGTAAAATCCGCTGCCCGGGAAAAGCCATCCCGTAGAAGATCCCAAAAATTTTTACTTCCTTGTTCCATAGAAAACCCCGTTCTTTGATTTGAAAAGATCGATCTACTGTTTGCAATGGACTTTGTGCCAAAATGACGTTGGTATACTACGTCCTGGCATTACCTGACTGCAAGGCAAGGCAGTCAGGATATCCTGCAACCGTTTATACCAAGGTCGATAAGGACGCGGTTATGGGATTGCCCAACCGGTCAAATTCGATGCTTATTAGTATAGCTATTCCAATTGGCATTACCGTGGCAGCAAACTTCTGTAAACTCAATATTTTTTATTTCGAAGGAAAAAAATGAGAAGAAACACCTCGATGGCAATGAACGATTATTCCGTCAGCTCTTTTCCCGCAAAGGCCCCATCCACCATCTGGTAGATGCTATCCGCCCTGGCTGCCAGCGATGCATCATGAGTAACCAGTATGACCGTTTTCTGCCGTTTCCGTTGGAGATCCAGAAGAAGGCTCATCAGATGTTCCGAGTTTTCCTGATCCAGGTTTCCCGTTGGCTCGTCCGCCAAAATCAGGCTTGGGTCAGTTACCAAGGCCCTGGCAACCGATACCCTTTGACACTCCCCCCCGGAGAGTTCGGAAGGCCGATGCTCCATCCTGTGTCCCAGACCAACCTCTTCCAAAATCGCGCGAGCCGTTGCCAAAGCCTCGCGACGGCTGCGCCTGCGGATACGCAAAGGCATGGCTACATTTTCCTGGGCGGAAAATTCTGCCAACAGATTATGAGCCTGAAAGACAAAACCGATATGTCGGTTGCGGTACTGCGCCAGCACAGCCGGACGAAGCCCGAATAGCTCCTGGCCAAAGACACGAATGCTCCCGCTATCAAATCGATCCAATCCGCCGATCACATTGAGAAAGGTGGACTTGCCTGCTCCAGAGGGTCCCATAATCGCGTACATTTTACCGGCAACCGCAGAAAAATGGATCTTTTTAAGAACCTCAAATTTCCGGCCGCCGCTTTCGTAGTACTTCACAACATTGGCAACGGTGAGTACAATCTTCTGTTCGGTCTGCGGTGTTTCTCTATTTTGATAACTATTCATAGCGCATGGTTTCCACTGGATGAAGCTTTGCCGCCTGGGAGGCCGGTATTAATCCAGCCAGAGTCGTGATCGCAAGGGTAATCCCGCAAACCCAGAGAATAAAACCAGGCTCAACAAGGCTAGGAAATCCCTCGACATAATAGATAGGCGGAATGATCGTTATGCTGTTCCAGTGCATCTGAAACAGTTGATACAAAAAGGTCATCACACCGTTGATTGATTTCTCAAAAAAAGCGATAATTTTTTCCACCTTTAACGCGGTTAAGGTGCCCAAAGCTGCGCCGCTGGCGGTTCCAATCAGACCAATCACAAAACCCTGAAACACAAAAATCATCAAGATTGAGCGAGAAGAGGCACCCATCGATTTGAGAATACCAATGGACTTTCGTTTGTCCATTACCACCCAGATGAGAGAGCCGGTAATGTTAAAGGCCGCTGCTATAATAATGAGAAACAGGAGAATGGACATCACCCCCTTTTCCAGCTGTAGAGCAGTAAACAGATTTTCATTCAACTCCTCTACCGTAAATCCCATGTACTGATGGCCGATTTCAGTCACTATAGCATCCCGCACCTTCTTGCTCTGAAAAACATCACGAATCTGTATGGCGATACCGTAGGCCTGATCGCCAATTCCATACAGACGGCCTGCCTCTTCCATGCTTAGATAGATCAGGGAGGAGTCGTAATTGTAGTAACCGGTTTTAAAAAAACCGCTCACCCTAAAGTTCTCTATGACAGGATTCAGTCCGATACGCGCAGAAATATCCCCCTGGGGCACGATTAATTCGACCTCAGTGCCGGTATCCAGATTAAACTCATTCTTGAATTCATAACCGACAAGAATATTTCTACCTGCGGGAATCACCTGACGCACGGGCAAGGTTAACTTTTGACCGAAATAATCAATGATCAGCGGTCGCAGAGACTCCGGCACCCTTCGGGTTTTGGGATCGATAGGGACGCCTCGAATTTGAACTGGTTTGATATAACCGGAACGCCGCAGTAAACCATCCCCCTTTATAAAGGGTAAAGCAGCTGTCACATCAGGGTGCTTACGGATTGTTTCAGCCAATTTACGGTAATCCTTGATGGGACGAACACGGTTCTCTTCAGGTCTGGATCGTATTAATATATGAGCGTCTGCCTGCAACAGCGTGTCCTTGATCTGCTGTTGAAATCCTCCCATGACAGAGATGACGACAATGAGGATATAAACTCCAAGAAAAACGATCAATGTTGAGAGAAAAAAATTAAAGGAGAGAAAACCCTTCCTTTTTTTGGGTCTAAGATAACGCAAACCTATGGACAATTCCAGCAACATTGGATCTCCCTAAACAGCAACCTTGAATCTAAGCGTGAAGTTTCACAAAACGACGTTTTCCCACCTTCAAAATGCGGGGAGAACTGACAGTAAAGCTGAAAAACGGATCATCGACCCGCTCGTTATCCAGGTACACACCGCCTCCCTGAACCAACCTCTTGGCTTCACCGTTGGACGAGGCCAGACCACACTCCACCATAAGCTGGATCAGCTTAATTGGTAAGCCGATGGCGCTTACATCCACGGACTCAATCTCATCTGGAACCCCTTTATTGACAAATACAGTCTCAAAATGGTCATACGCTTGTTGGGCCGCCTCCAGCCCATGAAAAGAGCGAACAATCTCCATTGCCAGCCTAACCTTCGCATCCCGCGGGTTTTGCTGCTGGCGCATCACCTCGACCTCCTCCATGGGAACATCGGTCACTAGCTCAAAATAACGCCACATGATCGAATCGCTGATGGACATCGTTTTCCCAAACATTTCTGAAGGAGCCTCATCAATACCGATATAGTTGCCCAGGCTCTTACTCATTTTTTTTACACCATCCAGGCCTACAAGTAATGGCATCGTTAAAATAGCCTGCTGTTTCTGTCCAAACTCCCGCTGCAGATCACGTCCGACCAGGAGATTGAACTTCTGATCTGTACCACCAAGCTCCACATCAGAATCCAAAGCTACTGAGTCGTACCCCTGGATCAAGGGATATAAAAATTCGACGATGGAGATGGGATTTCCGCCCTTATATCGTTTGGAAAAATCATCCCTCTCCAGCATCCGCGCCAGATTGTACTTAGCAGCCAGTTTTAACACATCCTCAAAACGCATCGACGCACACCAGGCAGAGTTGAAAACAACCCTGGTCTTCTCCGGATCCAAAATTTTAAATACCTGCTTTTTGTAGGTTTCCGCATTTGCCAGAACCTCATCTCGGCTCAGGGGTTTCCGCGTCTCCGATTTGCCCGTAGGATCGCCGATCATGCCGGTAAAATCTCCAATCAAAAATACGACATTATGACCCAGATCCTGAAAATGGCGCATTTTGCGTATCAAGACCGTATGCCCCAGATGGATATCTGGTGCCGTCGGGTCAAAACCGGCTTTGATTAATAGTGGCTGCTGTGAAAGGATCGATTGGGCAACTTTTTCCTCCAGTTCCGGTAGAGGTAAAATCTCCTCTGCCCCGCGCCGGATTACGGACATCTGCCGATCCCACTCCCTTTTCTGGTCAGGTGCAAGCTGATCTAAAGCAGTGCTCTTTACTTCCTTTTCCATCATCGTTTCCTTATCGTTTTTATCATACCTTAGCAAAAAAATCTATATAGCCTCAAATGAAATCCTCTACTCAAAGGCTAAAAAAGGATTGGATCGCATCTCACTCTCCAGGGTGGTCATCGGGCCATGACCGGGAATGATTTCACAACCTTTTGCAACACGTTTCTTCAACAAACGCAAGGATTGCATCAACTGTTCAGATGAACCTTGCCAGAGATCCGTCCTGCCCACAGCTCCGGCAAATAGCAGGTCACCGCTAAGCAAAACACCTTCATTCATAAAATAATAACAAACGGATCCGGGCGAATGTCCAGGCGTATGCAAGATCTGAATCCGGCAACCATACCACTCCCATTCCATAACCCTATCGAGCCAGGTCACCTCTGGGTAATTTTGTGGTACGCTCACTCCGAGGTACCTTCCCTGCTCCCCCTGATTTTCATAAAGCCATTGATCCCCTCGATGCAAGACAACCTCTGGCAAGGGCTCTTGCAAGTGCTGCATCAATCCAGGTAGCGCCAGACAGTGATCCAGATGCGCATGAGTCAAAAAAATTCGCTCCAATATAGCCTCTCTGGAAATTACAAAGGAAGCCAGGCCAGCCGGATCATAACCAGGATCCCATAGCAAAGCGCGCACCCCCTCCAGTGTCGGATGCAGCACAAAAACAGTATTGGTTGCCAGGGGACCTAAGGGAAGAACATGAAACTCGAGATTTTTTCTTTTCAGTATCAAGATGCAGACCTCAGAAAAACTGCTTCGATTGTGAAAAGGGAGTGCGGGCTGTCAAACAGAAGAATAGTCAGGAAATCCGCTTTTTAACTCTTTTTTCGAAGTTAATGAAAAATTAAACTCCTTTAATAAGATTTTTTCTTGCAAATAAACTGGGACATTTTGAAATGTCAGGGAACCAAAGAAAAATTTCGCCAATAATTTATCGTATTTTTAGCGATTAAAAATTTTTAGGAGGATAGAATGTCCAAATTACAGGAAAAGCTGGCGCAGAAAATTGACGCTCACCGTCCGCGCATCACAAAACTTAACAAAGAGTTTGGCAATGTCAAATTTGATGAAGTAACCATCTCCCAGGTTATCGGGGGAATGCGTGATATCAAATCTCTTGTCACTGACATTTCCTATCTGGATCCGCAAGAAGGTATCCGTTTCCGTGGAAAAACAATTCCCGAAACCTTTGCCGCATTGCCAAAAGTTCCAGGTTCCGATTATCCTTACGTAGAAGGCTTCTGGTGGATGCTTTTAACCGGCGATGTTCCAACCATGGACGAAGTCAAGGAAGTTGTAGAAGACTGGAAGCAGCGCGCTCGTGTCCCCCAGTATGTTTTTGATCTTCTTCGGGCTATGCCACGGGACAGCCACCCAATGGCAATGTTCTCCGCAGCAATCGTCGCTATGCAGCGTGAGTCCATTTTCGCCAAAAACTATGCAGCCGGAAAATTCAACAAAATGACCTGCTGGATAGATATGCTGGAAGATTCCAACAACCTGATGGCTGTTCTGCCAGAAATTGGCGCTTACATCTACAGAATTAAATACAAAGGTGATGCACCAATAGCTCCTGACAAAAATCTTGACTGGGGCGGCAATTTTGCTCACATGATGGGTCAACCAAAGCCGTATGATGATGTTGCTCGGATGTATTTCATCCTCCATTCCGACCACGAGTCAGGAAACGTTTCCGCGCACACCACTCACCTAGTTGCGTCTGCTCTGTCCGATGCATACTACTCCTTATCAGCTGGTATCAACGGTCTGGCAGGCCCACTGCACGGTCTGGCTAACGAAGAGGTACTCCGTTGGACACAAAACTTCATGGACAAACTTGGCGGAAAAGTTCCAACCAAAGAAGAGCTCGAAAAAGCCCTGTGGGATACATTGAACTCCGGACAGGTTATTCCAGGATACGGCCACGCAGTTCTGAGAAAAACTGACCCACGTTACACCTCACAGCGTGAATTCTGTATGAAAACACCTGGCCTGAAAGATTATCCTCTGTTCAAACTTGTGAGCATGATTTTCGAAACTGCACCAGACGTTCTGACAAAACATGGTAAAGCGAAAAACCCATGGCCAAACGTCGATGCACAATCCGGCGTTATCCAGTGGTACTATGGCGTTACCCAGTACGAATTCTATACCGTTCTTTTCGGTATCGGACGCGCACTTGGTGTACTTGCCAACATCACATGGGACCGCGCTCTTGGTTATGCCCTGGAAAGACCAAAATCCGTTACTACAGATATGCTCGAAAAAGCAGCTGGACTCAAGTAAACAGATTCTGTCTCCTTTCCATCAAAAAGGAAGGCCTCGGCCTTCCTTTTTTTTTTCATGAAGCGATGCCATTTGGCATGAAAAAAAATGGTTTTGACCCAGAATCCTTCCTTTGTAATAGTGCCCGAAAAACCATCCCGGCATTAAGTCTAATTTGTAAATATGATACTCCATTTATCTGAAGAACAGTTTAACAAAAAAATTCACCCCTTTTATGATGATCTGCTGTTGATCGCAAACCTTTTATTAATCAATGCCGCTGATGCAGAGGAAGCAGTTAGAGAGGCGCTTACCATCGCGTTCCGCAATCGCACCCAATTGCGGGATGAGACAAAAATTAAGGAGTGGCTGCACCGCATTACAGGCACTCACTGCACTGAAAAAATCAGACTGCAACGACGTACCTCCCCAGAAAACCACTCCTTCCAAACCGTTTTCGACGCCTTGCTCTCCCTCGAGCCCTATGAAATCCGGGAGGCTCTTGTTCTCTTTGTTTACCGTAAAATGGATTTCCGGGAAATTGCTGTATCTCTCGACATTTCGGAGGGAACCCTGAAAACAAGAATTACGAAGGCTCTGGAAAAATGGCGTTCGTACCTCTTGGCACAGGGAATCACCGAGAGCGAGCTGGCTGCGATAGCAGCAACCAACTCTTGGCCGTTGCATCTGGAATCTTAATCTATACTCAATCCACTCTCTTTTCACTGGAGGGAAACATGCCATCTTTGCAGAACGATGATCGCCACCCTGCCTATCGAAAGCTGGCAAATCAATTGAACAGCCTGCCACAGGAATTTCCTGCTACCTCCAGCGGTGTTGAACTCAAAATCCTTGCCTCCCTATTCTCTCCCGAAGAGGCGGAGCTCGCCTCCTTTCTCACCGTGCAGGCAAAGGATTCAAAAGAGATGGCTGCGCTAAGCGGCATCAACCCCCAACAAGCAAAAGCGATGCTTCGCTCACTGCTCAAAAGAGGTTTAATCGACTGGGAGCGGGTCAAGGGCGGCTTTGGTTATAAAATTATGCCCTTTGTCGTGGGCTTTTATGAACGCCAAGCGGGCAACATTGACTCCGCTTTTGCTGCTCTGTTTGAAACCTACTATCAGGAAGCTCTGCACAAATCCCTCACCAAATCCCCCTCGTCGCACAGGGTCATCTCCGTGGAAAAAAACATTGAGCTGGGTGTCGAAGTTTTGCCATTTGAGAGAGCCTCTCACTACCTTGAGGAGGCACAATCCTGGGGTGTTTTAAACTGTATCTGCAGGGTTCAGCAAAAGCTGGTGGGTAAAGGGTGCCAGCATACCGTTGAGAACTGCATGGTTCTTTCTTCCAAACCGCACGCTTTTGAGCATGTGGATTACATTAAAACTCTATCCAAAGAAGAGGCATATTCGGTTCTGCACCAGGCAGAAGCAGAAGGTCTGGTGCACACCACTGCCAACTCCCAGCAGGATGTAACCTATATCTGCAACTGTTGCACCTGCTGCTGCGGTTTTCTCCGCTCAGTCAAGGAGCATGGTAACCGGCATCCAGTCGCTTACTCTGGCTATGTTGCCCATGTCAGCGCTATGGATTGTGCAGGTTGCGGCGAGTGCGTAGAACACTGCGAATTTAAGGCGATTGCCCTCACTGTCCAAGGTCAGGCTCAGGTGGCCCAGAACCTCTGTATAGGCTGTGGCATTTGTACACTCCATTGCAGCTTTGACGCCCTGAAAATGGTAGCGAAAGATCCCGATCATCTCCAGCCACCTCCTGTAACCGAAGGGGAGTGGATGACAGTGCGGGAAATCGCCCGCCGGGCGCAGGAAGATTATATACGTTCGAAAAAAAATCCGCTTTAGTCTTTCCGTAAGTCAACGATTTGCCATTTTTGTTGTGTAGCAATCTCCCGCAAAGTGGCAACCGGATTGCAGGCTACTGGCCAACCCACATACTCCAATATTGGCTCATCTGTGATGCTGTCACCCCAGTAGCTGCATTGACTTTTTGTAAGCCCCAGTTTTTGCAGATAAGCCTCGATGTAATGAATTTTTCCTGCACCGCCGCAGTAGGGCTCATGAAAATCGCCAGTATAAACACCTTTGCGCACCTCCGGTTTTGTGCCAATGAGATCATTCATCTGAAGGTATCTGGCCAGTGGTTCAGCAATCGGCTCGCTAGTGGCCGTCAATAACACAGCCAGAATCTCTTTGCTTCGGCACTGTTCTACGAGCTCTAGGACACCTTTATAAAGAGTGGGCCGAACAAAACGGATAAAGTGCTCTTCCAGCAGATGCTCCATTTGCGCAAAACTACGACCGCGAAACTGCTTTAACTGAAATGACATAAATTTGCGTATATCCAGTTTGCCGCGACGATACTGGCGATAGTGATAGCGCCCCTGCCATCGGTCGAACCAGCCTGCCTCCCCCTTCTTTACCAAAAACTCCTTCCAAGAGAGATCGCAATCATTATCAATAAGGGTATGATCCATATCAAAAAAAATCACGCGGATATAATCTGGAAACTGCAGCATACAAACGACTCTTTCTGAAAAACAAATTCGGATGAATATCGGCAAAAGAGAAAATAGAGGCGCAAATTTGTAAACTTCTGTTTTGTGCCATCAGATTAATGTTGAACTCTTTGTGGAAGAGTAGAACATTGGGTTGTAGCAACTCTTCTTTATTTTTTATGAGGTCCCCATGAACCAGAAGATCACCCAGATTACGACCGAGCCCATTTCCGCGCTTGCAATCCACTCGTACGGGAAAATGTGGCAGATGCCCGGTATCATGAAAAAAAACTTTACCCAATTGAAGAGTCACCTGGAAGCGCACCAGATGACTACGGATACCCAAACCGCTGTTTTTTGCCGCTACGACCAACTCTCCTGGGATCAGTTAGCCAATATGCGCGGTTTCCGGATGTTCTGGAATTTTTTGACCCAGACATGGGTCTTTGCCTCAGCGATTGGAATCACCAAACAGATAGAGCCCGGAGTTGGAATGGAAATTCTCAACTTGGCAGCTATGGATGCCCTTAGTGCTGTACATACAGGAGCGTATCAAACAATAAGTAAAACCTACCTGGAGATCTACCAATACGCCCGCGCCCAGCAGATCCGGTTGCAGCCTTTTTGCTATGAATTTTACTTGAATGATCCTCAAACAGTAAAGACAGAGGAGCTACAAACCAGAATATGGGCGCCGATCCAATGAAACCAATAAAGATTGTCATCAGCCTTTTTCTGTTTTTGCTGCATCACACCTTTGCCCATACGCTGAGCATAAACTCCGATTTCCAGGAAAGCATGACATATCGAATCAAATGGATGGGAATGGTCGTAGGCCGAATCCATTTGAGCAGCGAAGTGAACGCAGAGCAGGGATTGTTGCAAGCAAACGCCAAGGTAGACTCTTTCTCCTACCTACAAAAAATCTACTACATTGGAGGTTTTTTCGGCACGCACTGGAATTACAAAACCAGGCAGTCCCATTATGCCTATGAGGAAATCTATCAGGGGCCACAGTACTTTAAAAGAACTTTTCAGTTCTACCGTGGCAACGTTTTTGTTGAAAATAGAAAAATCGCCTTTGATGAATCCTCCTGGCCCCACAACAGCTCCAAACAAACAATCAAGTATAAAAAACAGTACACGCTACCCGCTCCAGGCTACCTTGACCTGTTGGGTTCCTTCTACTATATTCGCACAGCAGGTAAAACCCCTGTACCTGGAAGCGTAGAGATACTACATGTGCTTCCTGCTGGAAAAAAAGAGAGCCTCATTTTGCAGGTTCTGGGACAGGAAGAGACTAGCTCTGCCGCTTTTGGCAATACCGAATGTATCAAGGTAAAAACAGCACTGCAAAACCCCAAGCACGCCGGTGGCGGTGATCTCTTTTTCAAAACCAAAAGCCATATTCTGATGTGGATCAGCTATGACGAAAACTATATTCCTGTTAAAATTCAAACCTCTGTCGACTACCTCGGTACGGTGTATATCGAGCTGGAAAAATATAGCAGAGAGTAGCGCATTAGACTGGACTGATCATGGATTTTCTCATTGTAGACAGATACCGCGTTCCTGTTCGGAATTCCCGCACCAATCAGCAGAGAAGTCAGGTAGCCATTACCCGATCCGGTATCCGGTTGCGCATCTCCAAGTACCTTAGCAAATCTCAAAAAGAGGAGACAATCAATAATTTATTGCGATGGGCTGAACAAACCTTGCGAAATGGTGATATTGCCTATGCGGAGCAATGGTTACCCCCGACCAATAGTGAAATCCAACTCACCATACTGGGCACACCCTGGAAGCTCACTGTTCTTCCCTCCTTGTCTACGGATAAAGCACGCATCTCCATTTTTCGACAATCAAGCCAAACGCTTATTGTTCAAATTCCTGCCCAGTTCAATCGCAATCAGATGAACCGGGCTCTTAGCAGCTATTTTATTCCTATATTTTACGACCAGGTGTGGCAAATTCTTCAAAATCTAAACAATCGTTTTACCAAGGCTCCTCTGGGCAATCTCAATTTACGCTACACCACCAGCCGTTGGGGCAGCTGCTCGTCACTGGGTAACATCTCTTTGAGCAGCAGGCTACTGCTGGCGCCGTTGCCGATTCTGGAGGCTGTTATGGTTCACGAACTTGTGCATCTGG
Source organism: Leptospira biflexa (assembly GCA_020720805.1). Taxonomy (GTDB): domain Bacteria; phylum Spirochaetota; class DYNZ01; order DYNZ01; family DYNZ01; genus DYNZ01. Next base: position 28,968 of record DYNZ01000011.1, read on the forward strand.
AAATAAAAAATCATTCTCTTGACTTTCATAAACGGGTAGAGGAATTTCTACCAGAGATCAAACAGCAGGAGCACTGGCTGCAGATGCACGGCCCGAATCTGAATTTTTGCTGATATACACCAACGGAGAGGCAAAATATACTCGAAACACTTTGGTTCTCGGGTTTTATACTGGCTAAAGGGTGCGTCGACATCGCTGGCGTTGCCTTGCGATATCCGAAAACCAAAATGCCTTTAGTATACTTTTGGGCATATAAGGTGCATTGCTCCATTCTTTGCAGTAAAATCCTGTGCGGCTCCATTTGCCTGATGTATCTTTAGATAAAGGAGAAAAAATATGGCAATCTCAAGTAAAAATCTTTATGACGACAACGATGATATAAAATTTCATCTTGATAAAATGGTAGATTGGCACTCTTTAGTCCCTCTTCGCGAAGAGGGTTTCAAGGACTTTAAAATATATCAGGAGACACAAAACGAGCTATTCTCCTTTGCCCCGGCCAACACGGAAGAAGCGGTGGAAGGTTACAAAACCCTGCTCTCCAGCTTCGGTGAAATATGCGCAGAAGTAATCATGGAAAATGCCCGGGCCATTGACCAGGAGGAGATGCGGCTGGAGAATGGCAAAGTTATCTTTCCAGCACCATTTGAAAAAAATATCCAGGTTCTTACGGAAAACGGGTATATGGGTATTTTTTTACCACGCAAGTATGGCGGCTGGCAGATGCCCAATATCGGCAACTGCGTAGGAGCTGAATTAATCACCACAGCGGATTGCGGCATGGCCACCCTTCTGGGAACTCAGGATCTTGGCGACATCATCTACAAATTCGCCAGCGACGAGATCAAGGACAAATATCTTCCGAAGATTGCCTCGGGAGAGATGGGGGCAGCCATGCTCTTAACCGAGCCAAATTTTGGTTCCGATCTCCAGAATGCCCAAACCAAAGGAGAGATGCAACCAGACGGAACACTCCTTGTCAATGGAGTCAAGATGTGGATAACTCACGGTGCTCCCCATACTCCGGATGGACAGGTCTACCTTACTGTGACCAGAACAGTAAAAAAGGAGGATGGCTCCTTCCGCTCTGGAGCAGCCGGTCTCTCGCTGGTTTTGATCGAATCCAAGGATGCAGAGATCGTCAGCCTGGAAAAAAAGATGGGTATCCACTCCTCCCCCACTGTACAGCTCTCCTTTGACAACTCCCGTGGGGTCTTGGTGGGCGAGGAGGGGCGTGGCCTTGTGGAGTACACCCTTGCCCTGATGAATTCGGCTCGCCTGGGTGTCGCCTCCCAGGGAATTGGAATATCAGAACGTTCCTACCGCGAGGCCTTTGCCTACGCCAACATACGCGAGCAGTTCGGCACACTGATTAAAAATATCCCAGCGGTTGCAAAAATGTTAGACGAGATCCGTATCTCCACAGAGGCATCGCGTGCCCTGGTCTATTACACCGGTTATTGTGTCGATATGCAGGAGGGGTTAGAGAGAAAATTCCACAACGAAGGAATGGCTCCACGAGAGATTCGCAAACATCCCGAGGTCGTGAAGTGGTCCAAGCTGGCGAAGGTGTTGACTCCGTTTGCAAAATTTTATGCCTGCGAGGAGTCCAACCGCAATGCATACAAAGCCCAGCAGATCCACGGCGGTGTAGGTTTTTCGGAAGAGTATGATATCTCCCGCATCTACCGCGACGCGCGGATTCTCACCATCTATGAAGGAACGTCGCAACTGCAGGTTGTGGCAGCTATTGGCGGTGTTACAGAAGGATACAGCACAGATAAATCCACCCTGCTGGCGCACCAGAGCGAGATGCGGGCAAATACAGCTGTTTCTTCTGCTTTACAGCCCTACCTTACAAAACTGATAGAGGCCGAGTCCATGCTGAAAAAGATTATCCCCTTTTTCAAAGAGCAGGAGACTGAATTTAAGGGTCGGTATGCGGATATCATTGTTTGGTCAGCCATTATGATATTTACCAGCCACCTTTGGCTGCAAATGGCCAACCGGGATGAGAGCGGAGCCAAGACAGAAAAGGCCAAGGTATTTCTGCTGGAGACCTTCAGTTACGTCTCCAAGAGCGTGCTGGATATCGAACTTTTCGCCAGAATGAAGTAATGTACCGGGGTAAAAGGCGCTCTGACAAAGAAATCAGGCGCTCTTTTCCCCCTACCTTCTCATATCCCCAAAATACCTCTATTTTTTTGCAGCTATCCTCGTATCAAAGACAAGCTGGCTTACCGCCTCTATCCAGTCCTGAGGAAATAGCTCTTTATTGAGAACCCAGCTTAACAGCGCTGGGACAGCGTTTTCCACACCAAGCTTTTCATCAACCACCGCGGAGATCACGAGCAATGCCAGATTCGGAAAGCGCATATGAATCGGCTGCAGCTCGTCAGAGGCCACCGAAAAGGCAAAACCCTCTCTGAGCTTCCTTGCCTCTCTTTCATCGATCACAGCGATCCTGTTGCCGCGCAGTAACGAGGCGCCATTGAGAATCTTCATGTACTTTTCCTGCTTGAGGGGAATGGTACGGCTCAATTCACGATGCAAAATCTCAAGGTGCCTCTGCAAAATGATCTGGGGAATCCCCCGCGCGGAGAGCATAGTTCCCATCCAGGTCACCTGGCTATAGAGTTGACTTTGGCTCTCATCAGACAGGGCTGCAAGCCAGGCGCTGTCGCTAATAGTAAACCGACGTCCCCGCTGGCCAAAACGGGACTCCAGATAGGGAAATTCATGCATGCAGATCCGGCCAGCCTGGATAGCAGCGTCCAATTCCAGCGGATCATGGGAGATGGCATGGTTGCCTGCTTCTGGATTGATGGCGGCAACGGACAATCCAAGCTTCTCCTCTTCCACTAGTACAAGGCGATCCAGAATGCTCTGGAATTGTGCGGCAAACTCCTCTAATAATAAAGTTGCCTTCTCTCTCTCTTGCTCTGTCCAATCGCCGCTGTGGATTACGCCCAAAAGCAAATCGTAGGCCGCTTTTAGATGCACCCCTGCGACATCAGGCAGGAACCAATGCGCAGAGCTATCCAGCCGCAATAGATCAGAAAGCTCTACCGACTCTACGAAAAGATCACTCATAAAATTGACTATTGACGCGTAAGCCTGCCATAAAAAAAAAGGGTGTTCGCTGGCCTCCACCCGGATTTTTTCACCGATGGCGTACGCCTCCTGCACACAGGATTGAACCTCTCTAATTCTCATACTAAAAAGAATATCCACATCCTGCAAAAGTGCCTCGTGCAACTGCGCCAGAGCTTCGTTATCGATCACACTTCTATCATAGCCTATGTGATGCAACTCAGAGCGCAGATTGGCAGTCAGTAAAGCGAGAACACGAATCAGGGTAGCTGCCTGTTCCATGCGAAAAGTGGTTCCCTTTGCCCAAAAAGTCGATGGTAATGTAAAAAAGCCAGGTTGATTTGCCAGATGAAAAAATGAATCCGCCATTTGGTCTATTGCTCCAGATAATTTAAAGATATTTTGAGATCACAGAAATAATATTCTCTTTGCTATAAGGTTTTGATATATAATCGTTGCAGCCCGCCTGTAGGCATTTGTCGCGGTCATCTGCCATTGCGTTGGCTGTCTGCGCGATAATAGGTACTTGCTGGTTCTGTTCCCGCAATTTGACGCTGGCCGTGTACCCGTCCATAATCGGCATCTGCATATCCATTAAAACCAGATCAAAGGGTTTCTCACTAAAAATAGACAAAGCCTCCTGCCCATTCGACGCCCGCGTTACCTGGCAACCCGTACAATTTAGAAATTTCTGTAGCAGCAAAAAACTGACATTATCATCCCCTACAACCAGAAATTTCTTGTGACTCCAGTTCATTTTGGTTCCTTCCTCCCGGATCGGCAATTCTGCTGCCCGAAAAATTTCCTGATAAGGTAGTGTAAATGAAAATTTACTACCATTACCGGGAACAGAAACAACAGATATATCTCCGCCCAATAACTGTACCAACTGGCGGGAGATTGTCAATCCAATTCCGGTACCGCCAAATTTTCTGACATATCCCTGGTGTGCCTGCCGAAAACTCTCAAAAATTAATTCCTGCTGGTCTCCATCAATGCCAATTCCGGTATCCTTGACATAAAAAATAAATTCTGGTGTTGTAGCGCTCTTATCATAACCAAAATGCACTTCGCCATTTTCTGTAAATTTAAGAGCATTGCTTAACAGGTTACTTAAAATCTGCTTTAATCGAACTTCATCCGTCAAGATCCAGTGATGTTCCCTCAGGGGTGCTATAGAATATCTCAAGAGTACATTCGCCCGCCTTTCAGGTGCGTTTTGAAACAACAGATGCAACTCCTGCATCAATGCGGGAAGATTGACTCGGCTTTTATTCAGTTTGAGCTGCTGCAACTCAATCTTGGAGATATCCAAAATATCGTTTAATATATATAATAATTTTTTGGCATTGGCTGTGATCAAATCTGTAAATTCTCGTACCTCGCTGCATTGCTGCGCATCAACTCTCAAGTTCTCACAATTTCCCAGAATAGCATGCATCGGTGTTCGGATCTCATGAGACATATTGGCAAGAAAAAGCGACTTGAGCCGATCCGCCTGCTAAGCCTTTTCCTCGGCCTCAACCAGCTCTTTTTCATGCTCCTTCATCGCTGTGATATCCTGTACAGTTCCGCTGCTGCGCAACAGATTGCCCAGATCATCATATTGATGGTACCCATTGAAGTGAACATAGCGGACCTGCCCTGAAAGAATTTTCACTCGCAGCTGAATCTGAAAATTCTGACGTTTGCCTAACCCGCGCGTAGCCTGCTCTTGCAGCCGGGGCAGATCCTCAGGGTGAATAAACTCAAACAAACTTTGCACAGTTGGCTGATAGCCCTTTGGATCCAGATTGAATATCTTGAACATCTCATCAGACCACGAAACCTTTAAGGTCATATAATCGGCGTTCCAATAGCCAAGCTGAGCTAGACGTGAAACCTCTCGCAGGCGAGCCTCATTCTGCTGTAGCTCCATCTCCGTACGGATTTTTTCTGTGATATCCTCCACCACAACGAGATACAAAGGCTGTTTCTTTGATGAGTCGTAGAAATAAGAGACCACCAAGTTTGCCCATACAATTGAATCTTCACGCAGCAAAAAACGCGCTTCCAATTGAAAAAATTGATTTTCCTGCTGGAGCAGGGATACAAATTGTTCTTTCAATAGGGGAGAGTCCGCCACAAAAACAAGCGAGAAAAAATTTTGACCTGGTGCTGCTTCGGGTGATATACCCAGGATCCCACAAAACTTTGGATTGGCCTCTATGATCTGATAGTTCTCTTCCAGCAAGACAATTCCAAGGGGGGCATAGGCAAACACATTTCGAAAACGCATTTCACTGCTTTGCAACTCATCCTGGTTTCGCTTTTTTTCATCAATATTGATCAAATTGCCGTGGACATGAAACGCTAGTGGATTGACTCCCATTACTAGAAAGCCGCTGTCCTGAATATAGATATAGGCCCCGCTCCTGGTACGCAGCCTGTACTCCATTTGGTAGTTCTGGCGCAGGCGCAAAGAGCGCAGCAACTGCCGCGCCACGGTCGGCCAATCCTCTGGATGAATCAACTTCTTGTACCCCGGCAGACCCAGTTCGTTGCACTCCCTGACCGTATATCCTAAAAAAGGAAGAGTAAGACCGGAAAATTTTAATACCCCGGAGGATGCCTCATAAAGATAGTGAAGAGAACCCCTCAGCGTCGCCAGATTTAGGCGATTGGCTACAACGGCTTGTGTTGTGCGTTCGTTTAGTAGCTGACTGGAGATATCTATCACTGAAATAGTATATCCCTGTTCTAGATTCTCCGTGTCGATAGGAGCCATGGTGAATAGCACATCAAGCTGCTGACCCGCCTGTCTCAACCAGCGAAATTGCCCTTTGAATATATATTCACTCCCCCGCGCTTCAACAAAAGCGCTGCGCAAGTGATCATAATCATCCTGGGAATAGAACAAAAAAGAGAGCTCTTTGTTGGTTAGCTCTTCCTCCTTATATCCTGTTAGATAACAAATTTTTTTATTTACGAAACGTAGGACAAAATCCGAAGATACTGTCCCAAAACCGATAGGAGAGGCTTTGAAAATACTTTTGAGATAACGCTCCTGTTGCTCAACTTGCAAGAGGTGCTGGCTTTCTACGGTAATATCGTGCAACTGATCCATAAATCCGATAAAATCACCGTTCTGACTATAGAGAGGAAAGCAATTCATGGAAAAATGGCGCTCTCGAATGACAACCCGTCCAGACAGCAAACTCTGAGGGGACAAATTCTCTCGGAAAAAAGGACAAAAGCTACAGCGCTCGGAATGACCAAATAAAATAGAGTGACACTGCGCTCCCAGGATCTCCTGAACAGGTAAGGAGAGAAAGCGGGATACGCTCCGGTTCACATGCTGGATCGAAAAATGGCTATCGATAAGCAACAGCAGATCTGGCGAATTTTCAAATAAAGTAGAATAAAAGGGTTCAAATTCTGCAGATGACACATGGACTCCGTTTCACATCACTGCTCTCTGGATCAAAAAAATCGCCTAGAAATGAGATCGTTCACAATCAAAGCAGGAACAATTTTACTTGAACCATTACATGCGGGTATGCAGCAAATGAAAGAATTTTTTTTTGCATGGCCCAAATGGGACAAAACAGCAAACTCGGTTACTCCCTGCCGCTGACTGGAAAACGCAAAAAATATGGCAAATTGGCTGTGAATATCATTGACAGCCCGTAGAATCCTTACGAAACTTAGCATTTCAATCCAAAAATATCACGCTATCGTCAAAATGATAAAGGATATACTGTTTGCAATGGACTTTGTACCAAAAGGACGTTGGTAATACCACCACTACCTGGCATTACCCGAAGCAAGGCTATGCCATGCAGTCAGGGTATCCTGCAACCGTTTATGCGAAGTCCAAGGATGGAGAAGAGCTGACCCAAGGTCGATAAGGACGCGGTTATGGCATTGCCCAACCGGTCAAATCTTGTGCTGAGTTTATCGAAGCATCGATGCTTATTGGTATAGCTCGGTAAAAATGCCCTCATAACGAATATGGCGAGCTGGTACCAGCCGGCAGCCAGGCTTCGAAAAACTTATATTAAAGGATATTTCAATGAAAGAGATGAACCAAGCCATCCAGGAAAGCCTGGAATTTTTACGCGGAATCAACCCTTTGCACCAGGAGATCCGCTCGGGAAGTGACAATAGACGCCACAAACTGCAAAAAGTACTGATCGCCAACCGTGGAGAGATTGCCAAGCGCTTTTTCCTGGCATTGAAAGAGGAGGGGATCCCTTCTGTAGCCATAGTTACCAATGTCGATATGGGTCAATCCTGGTACCAACAGGCTGACGAGGTTATTTTTATCGGAGATGGAAAGCACTATACCAACATTCCCATTGTGATCGCAGCTACCATGCTAGTTCAGGCCAATGCCATCTATCCCGGCTACGGCTTCCTTTCTGAAAACGCCTCCTTTGTGGATGCCATCCAGCAGGCCAACCAGACCTTTGGCAAAGAGATCATCTTCATGGGACCCAGCGCCGATATCATGAACCGCGTCGGGGATAAACTTGCAGCCAGAAAACTGGCCAAAGAGCAGGGGGTACCTCTGTTCCAAGGATCGGAAGCGATCGCCTCCGCAGAAGAGGCAAAGACAGTAGCTAACCGCATCGGCTACCCGGTCATGGTAAAACTCAGCGCAGGCGGCGGCGGCAAAGGGATGCTGCCTGTTTACAAAGATGCGGACATGGATTTCGCAGTAGAATCCAGCCAGCGCACAGGACGCAACCTATACCAGGATGACACCTTCTATCTTGAAAAATTTATTGAGCAACCCGTGCACATGGAGGTACAGATCTTCAACGGCACGGCCATCGGTCTTCGCAAATGCGCGGTACAGCGCCGTAACCAAAAGGTACTGGAGGAGACAGGAGACGCTTTTCTTGATAGCCACATGGTTTTGTCAATGCTGGCCGCAGCCGAAAATATGGCGCGCATCTCAGGATATAGTCAGGGAGCTGGCGCTGGCACTGTTGAATTTTTATATGATGCTGCATCCCAGCGCTTTGGATTTTTGGAGATGAATGTGCGGCTACAGGTGGAGCACCCTGTAACGGATCAATCCCTGAAAATCGATCTGGCGAAGTGGCAGATCCTATTTTTTGACGGCAGAGAGCGCGAAATCCCTTACCAGGATGCTCTCGAGCAGCGCTTCACAAACAAAACCCACGCCATCGAAGCCCGTATTTATGCCGAAGATCCAGAAAATGATTACGCTCCAGCACCTGGCATTATCCAGGAGCTCGACCTGCCAACCTTCAATGGTATCCGCAGTGACTTTGGCTTTAAAAAAGGGGATACCATTCTGCCCGACTATGACCCCATGATCGGCAAAGTGATTGCTTACGGCGACACCCGCAGAGAAGCCATCACTCGTATGGAACGAGCTCTGAGCGAGCTGTATGTGCAGGGAATTCTCACCAATATCAACCAGCTTCTTCATATTGTACGGGCTAAAAAATTTATCGAGGGGGATTATACCAATCTTATCTTGCCCAAAAATCCCCACCTGGAAAAACCTGAGTACGACAACGCCACATTACAAAAGGGGGCTATCTTTGCCGCTCTAGGGGAACATGCCCAGGCAATGAATACACTCGCCCGTCAAACGCTGCATAGCCGCGATCTGGAGAACACAGTTCAGCTTCTCCAGATTCATCAGCCCTCCTCCAGTTACGCGGTCAAACTCTATGGCCATGAATATACCGTGGATCTGGTGCAAACCGCTCTGGACAATTACTATGTTTATTTAAACAGCACCTATATGGGTGAGGTGGAGCTACTGCCAAAACTGGAAGGAGATTACGATTTTCTGGTTCGATTTGGCCTGCAATCCTACCCCATCCGACTGGACAGCCGTCCCGCATTTACGATTCTGCGCGTCAACGACGAGCATGGTAAAACTCAATACCTGCGCGCAGTCATCTCAGCAATCGGCAGCGGGGATACCAGCGATCCCGCCGGCATGATTCGCTCACCTTTCCAGGCGACCTTCGTTACCTTGGCTAAAGAGAGTAAAGCCAAAGAAAAACTGGTCAGCATAGGCGCCATAGTGGAGAAAGATGATCCCATTATGGTTATATCCGCCATGAAGATGGAGACCACCGTTCGCGCGCCCCTGAGCGGCAGGATCTCCTATATTCTCGAAGAGGGCGACCTGAACAGACTCCAACTGGGCAAGACCGCTGATGGTCTTATCATTGGTAAAAGCATAAGCGAAGGAGAGGTTCTCTTTGTCATTGAAGAAGAGGAGCAGAAATCCGCAGAAGCAGCCAGTGCCGAGGCTGAACAAAAACCCATCGAAGAGATCCTGGAGATTACACGCAACCGACCTCTACTGCTACAAAAGCTCTTCTCTGATGAGCTCCAGGATACGGCGCCAGAGCAGCCTGAGGTAAACATACCCATTCTCTTGAAGCTGTTGCGCGCCCACTTTTTGGGATTTCAGGTTAATCCCATGGTGCTGGAGCGGCTCTCTGCTGCCCTTGCCTATATTACTCCGGAACAGTGGCGCCTTTTACCGGGAAAAAACACCCAGGATGATATTAATTCGATCATTAACTTCTACCTGAATATCAAACAGCTCTATTCCGCAACCCTGAACGCGAATATCTCCAGTTTTGCGGAACTGAACACATTTGTAATGGAATGGGAACACGATAGCTTTGTTCCCAGCGCCTCCTTCAAACTGAATATGGGCAATCTGTTTCGCACCTACCAGATCAATGACTGGCTGCACAAGCCAGCTTCAGAGAAAAGCTCTGTCAAGCTTGCCTTTGTCAGTATGCTGCGGGCCTACAATAGCTGCCTGAACTACCCCTATATTATCAACAACCTGGTTGCCATCCTCGGCAACCTTAGCAATCTGCAGCGCCGTATGAGCTATACTTTAAAGCGTCTGATCTTTATCGAACAGAGTGAATTGAACGATTTTGTGGCTGAAACAGCCATTAAGGTGTTGCGAACCACTCCTTTCCCCCGTCTCAGCCGTGATGCCATTCCCTGGGTATCCATGCAGTATATGCGCGATTACCGCCGTATGGTGAAAGATATCTTCGGCTCTTTTGGCGATTCAGGTACAGAGATCGCAGCCAGGATGAAGGCTTCCTTACAAGGCCAGGAGACCTCCGGAGTCCCCCTGCAACCCTGGATGGAAAAAGATGCCCAGGCAAGATTGGCGCTGCTGGCAGACAAATGGCTTGTTCAGAAGCTCTACTCTCCTTATGATTTTGTGAGCGTCTACCAGATCACAAGTAAAGAGGAAACCACTCAGAGTCACTATCTGGTGTATGGCTTTCTGCCGGAAAATAGCTTTTCCAGAGATGAACAGGGTCAAATCATTGGCAGTCAGGAGTTTGATCATACCTCCATCGAAGCCACCCGCATCCTGCGCGCTTACCAAAATTTGAAGCCGCTGAAACGAAACAGCATCGAGATCTTTGTCACCAGATCAGCGATGGAAGTGGATCTTGGTTCCCATGATCCAGCAAAGCTCAATTACTTCACCTTTAACCGGCTCGGCATGAATGTGCTGCGCTTTTTTACCCATGTCTCTCTCTCCTATTCCGTTTTTCATGTTGATTTTATCAACGCCAGCAATGGCCAGAAGGAGCGCAAATCCCTGAAAATGGCGCTGGAAAAGGGAAGATTGCTCATTGACCTTTTTCTCGATATTGATGCCCGCAACCCTTACAGCCAGAAGCCGGCAGACGCGCGGGTGCAGAAGATGCTCGAACGCGATAAGTGGCCAGCTGATGTCTGGGCTCGAGAGTGTTTTGATCACGGTATCTATGAAGAAATCATCATCAAGTCTATAGACGAAATTACCGTTACCGATGCAAAAACAGGCAAGCAAGGCTTCAAACCGGTTGGTAGCCACATCTATTCCGGTAAAGTCGGCGGCCGCCCTGCCCTCTTCTATATCAAAGACAGCCGCATTGCAGGGGGCGCAACCGGAGATCTCGAAGGATTAAAATATGTAGCTGCTTCTTACATTGCCTATCTGCAGGGATTGCCCTTCTACGTCTGGAATGACGGCGCCGGAGCTAACATCCGCGAGGGAATGGTCTCCCTGAACCGGGCAGGCGAGGGTTTTCTCATGAATGCGCTGCTGGGTGGCCGGGTCACACCGGATCAGTTCCAACGCTTTACCCGATTCAATCCAGATCCGCGACTGCAGCAGCTCTTTGCCGAACTCGACGCCCAACTTGGTCTGGAAAACAATGGGCTGCCAAAAGCTGACGGTAATACTTTTACTGTAGCTGTAGGTATCGGATCGTCAACAGGATTGGATGTGTACGGTTCCAGCCAGAGCGCAATTCAGGTGATCGTGGATACAGATGAGTCCTATCGGGTACTCACCGGCTCCAATGTCATCAAATCTGTTACCGGCGAAGATATGACTAATTATGAGATTGGCGGCGCTGGCGTCATGAGCAAATGGACCGGAACTGTAGATTATGTTGCCAATGACAAGGTACACCTTATTACCTTCATCCGCCGACTCCAGGAGACCTTTGTCTCCCAGAGCCCTGGCTCAGCTATCCGCAGACCAAAAGGCAGCACCTTCTCCGAATCCAGCCAGATTGTGAATCCCGAGATCCAGGTACTATCAGAAACAATCATTCACCAAAATGTAGATGCAGACACATTTATCCCTTTTAAAGAACAGTGGTATGGCTCAGCAAATGTAGTAGGCGGTTTTGCCCAGCTCGGCGGTCACCGGGTGCTGGTCATGGGACCGCGCTCCAACTTTGGTTTGCGCACCTTTCCTGCCATTACCAAAGCCAAAGAGCTGCTGCGCACAGCCTACAAAACCGGAGCGCACCAAGTTCTCTTTTTTGGTAAAAACTGGTACTACGAAACCATCAGCGAAGCGGAAAACTCCATGCGCGCTCGTATGGATTTTCTCAAGGATGTGCAGAAAAAATCGGGAGTGCGCGTCCATATTATCAGTCACCATGAGGGTCTGCACCGGCTCAAAATCAACTGTCTGGCCGATGCCATCATCTTTATTCGCTCCAAAAATCTTCATCCCGATATCCTGGAGAAAGCTAGCCAGATGGCCACCTTTTCCGTGGATAGCGCGGCTGAGGCCTTTGATCTCTCTTGTAAAATCATCGACCTCCTCAGCAACCGGCAGGCAGCGCCTGGCCAGAGCGGCGGAGTTCCGTCAATTCCGGCTGATCCAGCACTACCCTATGATATCATCAAGTCTGTGATTGAACCTGTGTTTGACTCAGGAAGCTTTATCGAATTTTTCGCAGATATGAATCGACCCAGCGGTCCAGGCTTAATCACCGGTTTCGCCCGTCTAGCCGGAAAAAGCGTAGCGATCATCGCAGATCAGCCGATCATTATGGGAGGAGCTCCGGATGCTCCTGGCACAGAAAAGTATCGGATGTTCACAGAACTGGTGCATCGAAATGGCATGCCGTTGGTTATGCTATCCAATGCTCCAGGATTTGTTCCAGGGGTCAAACAAGAGAGGCTGCGCATCCAACAGATTGGAGGAGAGTCCCTTGATGTCAATATCCTCAGCACCATGCCTGTGGTCTCTGTCATCCTCAACCAAAACTATGGCGGTCGCCAGATTCACGCGTTTAGCAAGTTTATCCGTCCTGGCATCGTTTATCTTGCCCTGCGTAACGCTGTTATGGCGGTCATGGGAGCCAAAGCCTCCTTCGACCTTTTCATGGGCGCCAAATACAATGAGCTATTGGCTCAGGGTAAGGAGCAGGAGGCAGTGGCCATGCGCGTGAAGTATGTCGAAGAGTACAACAGCAAGGCAGCCGCATACAATGACGCCTTTGGTACAGGAATCCTTGACTGGCTAATAGAGGAGATAGCAACCCTCCGGGAACACATCATCGAAGGAATGAAGGTTGCGGAAATTCGCGCCTCTGAAGTTTTAGAGTATCGCAGTTACTACAGCCTGACAATGGCAGATGCCGCTGAAGCGATAACAGGGTTTCTGAGAGTGAACAAAATCCAGGGGGATATCTCCACCGATGGATCCATCGTCGTTCATAAAGCGGGACAGACAAAAACTGTCTCCCGTCAAGATGTAGAAAAGTTTTTGATGGGTTACGGAACGATCAGTATCTTCCAGAGTTGAAAGCAAGAAAACCCTGGCTAAAAAATTAATTAGCCAGGGTTTTCCTTATATGCAGAAAAAATTTATCAAAAAATTCATGTAAATCTATTTTTGAATCTCACTACACTTACCATTAAATGTCCTAAAAATTATATCCCACTTTCCTTTAATAATATAGATTTCCGCTTTCAAATTTGAAATTCTTTTTCTTTTCAAAAAAACCTGTAGGTTTTGCTGTTTCAAATTCAATATCGATATAATAATGGAATGCAGGCTGCCTGAATTCAGGCTTGGTTATTTTTATATCTTTTACAACTATAGGTGTAGCAATTTTCCCCGAGCAAGATAAACCACGAAAAAATGATTCATTTTGCTTCTCAAATTCTGCTTTAATATTGGCTTTTGCCTCTTCTTGAGCGGGAGCTGATCCAGGAGCCATCTCATCAGTCCAGTCCAGGATTACATTTCTATAAAAAAACCCAATTATTCTTGTATTCGCGATAAATAACATTCACATTAAAAGTTCTTACAAAAGTTTTAAAATCGACCTTTGCGGAATATTTAATTAATGCGATAAGAATTTTGGTTCTCTTTTCGACAATCACCTTTTGTTCCCATGTACCTATTTTTTTAACAGATAACAGTTTTCCCTGCTCTCCCTGTACTTTCCAATTGTTTTTTAAATCCCTTTCTACGGTTGGATTTCCTGGATAAGCTGGTAGACTTAACACCGAAGCAGGGATAATATAAAAAACCGAATACAAGAACAACAGCAAATAATTTTGCTATCATGAGACAACTCCTTTTGGTAGAATTTACAAGCTTGAAGAAAAAAAATGATTAAGGAATACAACTATTATTTTTCACAAAAAAATCTTTTTTAATCAAAACCTTAAATCTATTCTTTACTAATCAACCTTATGAACCTTTTTCCAGTCCACTTTCTCACCCAATATTGCGTGTAACGCCTCAATTGTATCATCCTGGTGATATTCCATTCCGGCATTTTGCACCTGAACCTTGCCATCCTGATTTCGGATAAAACGGCGACCAGCATGATGCTCAGCCGAGACTACGGTTCCTTTTTCTGTCCCCTCGCCCTGCAGATGAATCTCACCATTGCATACGCAAAAATAGGTGCTCTTTACATCTTCCACCTTGATGCAATAGGAGGTTCCACGTACCCCGGCTACAACGGTTGGCGTCTTGATCTGGTATTTTTGCTGCTTGGTAAAAACTTTATTGTTTACTCCGGCAAGCCAACCCTTATCGAGTTGCAAAATATTTTCCTGCAGTGAGATGCGGTAAACCAGGCGGGAGTTCTCTTTGAGCTCCATAATCGCTTTGGAGTCAATCTGGATGCGGCAACTTGCCCCCTTGCCTGTTTCGATCACATCCTGAAAGCGAACCTCCTGCCCTGTGCTTTTTACCTTAACTCCATTGAGTGCTACTTCCCCTTTCAAGAAAACTATACGCGCGTTTGCCACGCTTTTTTCTAACGGAGCCTCTGCTTTATGGCAGGACACCAAAATGCCGCTAAAAAACATGATGATCATGAAAATCCTTATATTCATACACTTGCCCCTTATTTTTACGATTGCCCAGGCAATACCGAGCAGAAACCGACTCTTCCAATGGCTTCGCATCAGATAACCTGTTTTAAAAGAAAAATTCCGCCCAAAAATGCTGACAGCATTCTTAGCTGTAGAATGATGCAAAGCGCAAACATTTTTTTTTTCTACTTAAAAATTTCAAAAAAACGATCTAACCCAAATCCACATGATAGCGAATTCGAAGATCAAGCGGCTCTTTCCAGGCGAGGGACTTTGCCCTGTACCAGCAAACCGCCGCCGCAAATCGGCCATGATGACTAAAGGAGATATAGTGATCTGTTTTCTGGCCTGCAGCAAACAGGTGAGGTATCCGAAAGGCATCAGAGCAAACCTCAAAAAAATTTTCTTGATGAAAGTACCTCTGCAAACCACGAAGCAGGATTCTACGCACTGCCCTAGATGCGGCGCTCGCTTGATTTGTCCCAACAGGAGCTATCCAGACAAGAATATCTCCATCAACCAGCTTGCTCTGCAGCTTAGGTGTCTCTACTGTGGTTTGAAACCGCCACTGCGGTGAGCTGTGGATAGCCAGACTGTGGATAAAATTTTTCTGAGATCGGGAATAAAGACGTAATCTGATCTTGTCCTTATATGTCAGAAAACGACCGGAAACATAGCCAAACTGGCGGTGCAAAAAAGGGGTCTCGGGATAGATTCGGGTCACGGCCTTGTAGGCGGCCTCTTTATAGGACCACAAACGCCACAGTTGCCGATTGGCCCGATGGATATCCCGTAACGAGATATCCTCTAACAGGCTTTGCTCACGCAGCGTAAACACCCTTTGCGCAAAGCGAGGATGATAGGTAGAAAGCTGGCTGTCAGCACTCTGAATATCAATAATATCATTTCCCAGACTGGTCGCGTCCGGCAAAATAGGCATCTTCCATCTCTTTCAATTTCGTGATAATCTGATAGGACACTTCCCGCTGTCCGCGCAATCCTTTGGAAACTTTTTTCGGTTCCAACAGCTCCATGGTCAACGTGAAGGTCTCTCCCATTTTCGGAATTTCTGAGTAGGTATTCTGGCCATCACCCCGCAAATAGACGCAGAGCACCTTACAGTTCTCCACATTTTCAATAATATTGCCAACACCATACTTCACGTTGTCTGTATCAATGCGGCCGGTGCGGCTGCGCTCACCCTCCGGAAAGATGGTAAAAGGTTCGCCCTGCTGCAGAAGATAACGCATTTGGTTCAGTACCTGGTCATGGTGCTCTTTGCTACCTTTGCGCTCTATGGGAATACACTTGCCAAGATAGGTTATTACACTACGAATGAGATTGTTTTTAAAATTATCCTTCTCCGGAACATTCCAGGAAAAATCGCGGAAGTGAAGAAAATAGGACCATATCGAAGAAAACGCCCAATGAATAATGACAGAATCGATCAGGGTCAAATGGTTTGCGCAGATCAACAGCGGCGCCTTCACCTGCTTGCGAATTTCGCGAAACTGTCTGCGGATTTCGCGGATGCGCCGCATCCGATACCCCCAGATCCCTGTAAATGTAAAAATAATTCCAAAGCCGACAGGTAAAATAAAAAAATGACCAAAAAATTTCTGCAATTTTATTGTAAATATTTCATCTTGCGTAATCATAAGTGGAGCGTTTTTTGCGACCTGCGGGGAATGTAGTTATGAATAAATCAGAAATAACTCTGTAAAAGGCAGCTCTTTCGGAACACCGTGGGGGCATCCCGAAAGAGGTTGTTCTCTACTTACTGTTTACCGAGAATCAGTTCAACAGCGGCGCCAACAGTTTCAACCTTATCTGCCTCTTCGTCAGCGATCTCAATATCAAATTCATCTTCCATTGCCAGAATAATATCTACCAGCCGTGATGAGTTGACTTGAAGATCAGTAATAATATTAGTTGCTTTACTGATATCCTTCAACGCATCCTGGTTACGGACAAATGGAGTCAATATTTTAACTACCTTGTCAAATATTTCTTTTTCAGACATGGTTTACCTTCCTTAAATTTTTAATTGTTCGTATCTGTTTATTTAGACCATTTTTTGAAAATCAATGTTCCATTGACATCGCCAAAACCAAAGCTTGCCTTAGCGACAATGTTGATTTCTGCCGATTTCAACTCGCGGACAATGCTTTTTTCAAAAGCCTTCACCCCATCATGCAAATCCTCACAGTTGATGGATGGGTGTATAAACCCTCTGTACATTTGCAGGATGGCCGCTACCGACTCAATACTACCCGCTGCGCCCAGGCCATGACCAATCATGGATTTGGTTGAGTTGATCCAGGGAAAATCTTCCGGACCGCGCCCCAGACCCTTTGACCAGTTGCCTACTTCGATAGGGTCAGCCATTGTCGCGGTAAGGTGACCATTGATATAATCGACATCCTTGCCTGTGATACCAGCACTCTGTAAAGCCATCTGGATATTTTTCTGCACCGATGTCGGGTTCGGGGCTGTCATGGATCCACCCATTCTATGGCCGCCGCAGTTCAAACTTGCTCCAATGATCTCCGCATAAATACGGGCGCCGCGCGCCTGCGCAGACTCCAGGCTCTCCAGCACTAGGATGCCCGCTCCAGATCCGGGTATAAACCCGCCTGCGCTGGCACTCATAGGCCTGGACGCCTTCTCTGGAGCCGCATTGGAATCACTGTTCAAAACCTTCATCGCGTCAAAGGCTCCCCAAATATATTTCGAGCTGCCTTCCGCACCTCCAGCTACCATTTTATCCGCATAACCGTGCTTGATTCTGTAATAGGACTCGATAATTGCCTCTGTACCGGTATTGCATGCAGAGCTATTGCTGGTGACATGGTTACCAAGGGCCAGCACTCCGGAAAGTTTGGCAGAAACCGAACTACCCATCGTCTGCTCCACACCTGTAGAGCCAATCCGGCGCACCTTTCCCGCATCCACACGCGGAATAATCAGCTCGGAAATGGTATCCATTCCACCAAGTCCAATACCAACAACGCAACCGGCATCCCAATTGACATAGTCGCTGTTGACAGCCGGAACCTCGAGGCCAGCATCTTTCCAGGCATCAATGGAGGCAATCCCCGCATAGATCATGGCCTCATTCATAGCCAGCAAGCTTTCGGAATCAAAATACTCTTTCTTTTTTTCCTGCATACCCAGAGGGATTCCACCTACCTGGCAGCTAAAATTCAGCTCTTTCAGGTACTCAAAATAACGAATACCGCTTTTTCCGGCACGGAGAGCCTGTTCAAACTCCTCCAGACCATGCCCGTTCGCTGCGATAACCCCCATCCCGGTGATGACAACTCTACGATCTTGGCTCATTTTTCTACTCCATATCCTGACAAAATCCCGCTAGCAGCCACACGCCCATCGACGTGAGCCAACGTTACTTTTGCCTTTAATTTGTTTCTTCTAAAAAATAACTTTTCACTGCTGACAATCACCCGATCCCCTGGCAGCACCGGTGTGGAAAACTCCACCTCAGCGTCGGAAAACATCGTCAGGTACTGCTTTTGGGAACCTGTCCGGTAATTGATATACAACGCCATGGCAACCAGGCCAATTTGCGCCATACACTCCAGGAGAATCACCCCGGGTGTTACCGGATTGCCTGGAAAGTGTCCAGCGTAAAAAAACTCATCCATTTTAAAGGTATAACCGCCAACCGCATGCTCTTCGGACAGCTCTTCGATATGATCCACGAAGCGAAAAGGATACTGTTGAGGTATCTGGTCCAGAACAATCTGTATGATTGCCTGATCCCTTTCCACATAATTAGCCACTGAACATTCCTCCGTTGACATGAATCACTGATCCAGTTATATAGGTTGCGCTCTCCATTAAAAAGCGAACCACATCAGCGATCTCTTCGGCCCTACCCATACGTCCCAGCGGAATGGTGGCCAGAATTTTCTCTTTGATGTCATCACCCAGCTCGGTAGTCATATCGGTCTCGATAAAACCTGGAGCGACTGAATTTACCAGAATATTGTACGATGCAAACTCCATGGCGGCTGTTTTCGTAAAATTATCGATTCCTGCCTTGGTCATACCATATAGGGACTGGGTAGGGTTTCCAGTGGCTCCCACGACGCTGGAAATATTCACAACTCTTCCCTCTTTTTTTCGGATAAAAAAACGGGAGAGCCTTTTGGTCAGATACCAGGTATTGCGCAAATTGGTGTTGATGATTTTATCAAACTCATCTAAACTCGCTGAAAAGATGGGATTATCAATAGTAAATCCCGCATTATTCACCAGACCGTACAGATTGCTACTCAGCTCTTTTTTTACAAAATCGTAGATGACATCGGCACCCTCTACCTGGGAGAGATCCGCCTGCAGCAGAAAGGAGTCAGGCAGCTCGCGCTGTAGCTCCTCTGCTGGCCCCTTGCTAGCGTTGTAGTGAATACCAACTCGATAGCCTGCCTGCGCCAATGTCCGCGCAATGGCTCGCCCTATCCCCTTTGATGCTCCCGTAACGATAACAACCTTTTTTTCCATCACTGTTCCCATTTCCTTACAATACAAACGATCTTCAAACAGAGTGATTTCTACTCATGTCGCTAAGATACCGCCCACCGATTTTTCACTGCGCCTCGGGTAATCGCTATAGGCAATTCCCTTAAAAAGCCCCGCTTTGGCATCCTTCAGCACATAGATAAGCTCATCATCCACAAAAACCTTTGCGTTACCTACTGCCATGGAGGCTCCGCGATCCTCCATATTGGTGAAACGGCGGATGTCAATCTCGTATCGAACCAATTTATTGAAGGGTCGAATCTGCCCCATAAACTCCACATCCTTGATGCCCAGCGCTCTTCCTGCTCCGCTTGCGCCGGCATAACAGCAATAAAACCCAACCAACTGCCAGACCGCATCCACGCCAAGGCAACCAGGCTGCACGGGATCGCCTTTAAAATGCACCTGAAAGAACCATTCGTCCATCTGAACATCTTTTTCAGCAATAATCTTACCGCGGTTGCCGCTTTGCGAGATCAAGGTGATTCGGTCCACCATCAGCATCGGCGGCAGGGGAATACGCGGGAATTCAGCCGGACCGTCATCCAGCAAAGTCCCGTGGGCGTGGGCTAATAGCTCCTCTTTGGTAAAATGGTCTCTTTTAAAAAAATCCTGGTATTTCATAATCTTCCGAATCTATGCTTTCATTATCCTGAGATATGCTCACCGCCGTCAACGCGGATAATATCTCCATTAATCCAACCCGCTTCATCCAGGGACAAAAGAGCGATCACATTTGCCACATCCTCTGTTCTGGTCAAACGGCCAAAGGGGTTGCGCAACCGGGCATTGGCTACCAGGTGTTTGTTCCCGGGGATCAGGCGCAACGCTGGGGTATCGGTGACTCCCGCCTGAACAATATTGGATCGGATACCGTGAGAGGCGAACTCCTTGGCAATAGCGCGGGAAACGGACTCCATGGCCACCTTTGCTGCGCTCACCGCAGCATACCCTCTCCAGGCGATCTCATTGCCTTCGCTGGTCATCCCCAGAACGCGGGCATCATCAGCAAACATCCCCCGCTTAAAAATGTCCCGAGTCCACACCAGCATACTGGTTCCCATGGCAAAAATGGTGTTATGCAGATCCTCTTCTTCTATAAATAATTCGTTGTTATAGGCTGGGTCGTCTGCGATACCAAGCAACGAGTCGGTACCCTCTTCAAAAAGCCGGTTGACCTCAGCCTTGACTTTGGCGGGGTCAACACCGAGCGCCTGAGCCAGCTTCTCTGCCGGAGAGGGGCTGGTTTTAGGCTTTTGCGGAGCGACCAACTTCAGATTGCCAAAGGCGATCGAGTGCATCAGCAATCGAATTTTCCCTGAGCCAAGTTGCGGCTGTAGATCCTGTAGAATCTGGGCGCGGCTTTCTGCTGCCAACGCGTCGGTATTGAACGCTACAAATTGTACACCCTGCTGCTGTATCCAGGCGAACTCCTCTTCAATGCGCGCCATTGATCCTCTGCGGTCGCGATGAACAACACAGATATTCATTCCCATACTGCTCAACTTTTTCGCGGTGGCCAGACCAAATCCGCTTGATCCTCCCAGAATGACAGCCCAAAGATTTTTACCTTTAAAATCCATACATTGACTCCTGCTTTTGTGAATTACCAGAATGGTACGCTATGATAACCCCAATGAAAAAAGCGCGGCCATGAACGAACCACGCACACCTGTTTTGCTCTTCCGGAACTTAGGATTTTGGAAATAGCTTCTCTGCGGAACGCAGGGTGAAAACAGTAGGAACCTCAACTCCGATGGTCGCAAAAAATTTTGTCAGAACCCGGTTTGGGCCAAGCTCCAGGATCTCGTTTGCGTGAGTACGCATCAGCTCCATATTTTCGATCCAGCGAACGGAACCGCTTATCTGATCCACAAGGTTGTCCAAAAGTCGTTGCGGCTCATGAAAACTGCCGGTAAAATTTGAGGCTACCATCTCCGCTCTCTCAAACTGAAAAGAGCGGCTAAATCCCTGCAGATAGTCGCGAAACTCCGCCTCAATCTCCTTCATCAAACGGGAGTGAAAGGGAGCGCTGACATTTAAGGGAACAATCTTGATGCCAGGGTATTGAGCCTCCAACGCCTGGCTGGCCTTCTCGACACCCTCTTTCGAGCCGCTGATGACAATCTGGCTGCCCGAGTTGTAATTAGCAATATCTGCTCCACTCCCAGTGACGATCTCGCTGAACTCCGGAGAGGCGACACTCTCCAGAATCACAGCAGCCATGCTCCCCTTGCCCTCAGGAACAGCCTGCTGCATGAGAGCGCCCCTTTTGCGAACAATTTTTACGGCATCCACAAAGGGAATGACCTCCGCCGCTACCAGCGCGGAGTACTCCCCCAGGCTATGACCGGCAAAAAAGGAGGCCGTGAGCTGATACTGCTTCTGCAGATAGCGATAGACAACGATCTCCATAGTGAGGATCGCAGGCTGGGTAAACTCTGTCAGATTCAGACGCTCATCCTCGGTAAAGCAGATCTGCTTGAGATCGACATCCAGAGCGGCAGAAGCTTCATCAAAAAGCCGCATCGATTCGGCGTCACTTTGCGCAAAATCCTGCCCCATACCCGGGCGCTGTGCCCCCTGTCCAGGGAAAACTACAGCTAAACTCTTCCATTCATTCTGCATATATAGATTACCTCATGCCGCTAATCTCATTTTTGCGGCTAATATTGTGCACTGCACGCCAGATGGTTATTCTAAAACCATCTTTTCATTTATAGCAACCCGAGAGAGCTCGAGCTATTGTATCTAAGTTTGTATTAATAGGATATCGTTTTTAAGCTTCATGTGCCAGCTCAACCCAATCCAGACCCTTCGAAAGAGCTCTCCTACCCTTTCGTGTCTGCACGGTAAATCTGATCCTGATCGCATTTGGGACATTTACGGGATTCCGGAAAAAAAATCAATACCTTTTATTATACTGCAAGGAAAGTGCAAGGAGCGTTTTTCTGGCAGTATAATAAAAACCGAAAAATTTGTATATTTCCCATCTCCTGAAAATCAAGAATGACCTCTATTTTCCCACCTTTTGAAAACTATACTAAAGGCATTTTGGTTTTCGGATATCGCAAGGCAATGCCAGCGATGTCGACGCACCCTTTAGCCAGCATAAAACCCGAGAACCAAAGTGTTTCGAGTATATCTATCCTGCTTGGTGTGATGTTACCCGTCCATCAAATCATAGAAAAAAGAGAGAATCCGTTTCACCTCGCACTGGCATGCCCTATTTCACGGATCATTCCCCCAAAATGCTCCCAAAAACTGCGTTATCAGAAATACTAAAAATATTTAGTAAACTTTATTTTCCAAAACCAATACCTTATCCTTTTTTTTTGATTGACTTTTCAAATGGCCTGTGTATAGTTTCCGCACAATCCAATACATAGAGAATACTTTAGATTGTCCGAAAGAGGCAGAAATGCCAACAAAGCCGCGAGGCAGGACAATTTATACCTATTTTTTATTCAAAAAAGGGCTGATGGCTTCTGCGGCATATCATAGCTTCAGGGGTTTGCATAGCCTATGGATAATTTAGTGCAAGTAGCTTAACTTTTGCATAACCACTCTATTTTGATTCTGGAGGAAAAATGGATAAGGGAAAATTACAAGAGTATTGGAGAAAGAACCTAACCATCGTATCGCTTCTGCTTGCGATATGGTTTCTTTTCGGCTATGTTCTTTCTATCTTTCTCGCAGATACTTTAGACGCAATGGGTCCAGTATTGGGAGGTTTTAAGCTTGGCTTCTGGTTTTCACAGCAAGGCTCCGAAATCCTCTTTGTTATACTGATCTTTGTTTATGTTTGGCTGATGAATCGTCTCGACCGCGAGTACGATGTTCACGAAGAGTAGGAATTAGGGAGGATAAACAAGAATGGATCCAATATTATTATGGACGATAATCTTCGTCGTTGGTTCATTTGCCGTATATATCGGTATTGCAATTGCAACCAGGGCGAAATCTACAGGTGACTTCTATGTAGCGGAAAAATCCGTTCACCCAGTACTCAATGGTATGGCTACTGGCGCTGACTGGATGTCTGCAGCTTCCTTCATCTCTATGGCTGGTTTGATCTCCGTTATCGGTCGCGACGGAGCGGTCTATCTGTTAGGATGGACAGGCGGTTATGTACTGCTGGCTCTGCTGTTAGCTCCATATCTGCGTAAGTTCGGTAAGTTTACAGTACCAGACTTCGTTGGTGAGCGCTACTACTCTGATACAGCACGCCTTGTAGCGGTAGTTGCAGCGGTGTTCGTATCCTTTACCTATGTAGCTGGCCAGATGCGCGGTGTAGGGGTTGTATTCTCCCGCTTTCTTGGAGTACCGATTGAATTAGGCGTTGTCATTGGAATGGCACTGGTATTCTTCTATGCCACAATAGGTGGAATGAAGGGAATTACCTATACTCAGGTTGCTCAGTATGTTGTACTGATCATCGCTTACCTGGTTCCCGCGATCTTCCTCTCCCTGCAGATGACTGGTAATTTTCTGCCTCAGTTAGGATTTGGCGGCACTCTGGCCGACGGTACCTATATCCTCTCTGCCCTGGACAAACTGAACACCGATTTGGGATTCAAGGCCTATACGGTAGGGACGAAAAGCACAATCGACGTTTTTATGATTACCCTGGCGCTGATGGTCGGTACAGCCGGTCTGCCACACGTAATCATCCGTTTCTTCACAGTGCCAAAGGTATCTGATGCCCGTATCTCTGCTGGTTGGGCTCTGTTCTTCATTGCCCTGCTGTACACCACAGCTCCAGCTATCTCTGTATTTGCCAGAACCAACATCATTCTGACAACACATAACAAGAAATATGACACAGAGATCCCTTCTTGGTTCAAAAACTGGCAGAAAACCGGTCTGGTGAAATGGGACGATAAAAACAAAGATGGCATTGTACAGTACTACAACCCAGCGAACAAGCAGTTTGCCGCTGAAGGTAAACTGAACGAGCTGACTGTTGACAACGACATCATCGTATTGGCAAACCCAGAGATCTCTGGTCTGCCATCATGGGTTGTTGGTCTGGTTGCATCAGGCGGTATCGCTGCTGCACTTTCAACTGCGGCCGGTCTGCTGTTGGTTATCTCCACATCAATATCGCATGACCTTTTCAAAAAGGTTCTGACTCCGGACATCACAGAGAAAACCGAGCTAATGTACGCACGGGTTGCTGCTGGTGTCGCGGTTATCATTGCTGGATACTTCGGTATCAAACCCCCGGGATTTGTTGCCCAGGTAGTAGCCTTTGCTTTCGGTCTGGCTGCCTCTTCCTTCTTCCCCATTATCATCATGGGAATCTTCTGGAAGAAAGCAAACCGCCAGGGAGCTGTTGCTGGTATGATCATAGGACTTGTCTTTACAGCAACCTATATCATCTACTTCAAGTTCATCAACCCTGCGGCAAACGTTCCTGCCAACTGGATGTTTGGTATCTCACCTGAAGGTATCGGATCTGTTGGTATGTTTATCAACGCGCTTGTCATCGTGATTGTATCCAACATGACTCCACCTCCTCCACAGGAAGTTCAGGACATGGTGGAGAGCATCCGCTACCCAAGAGCATAATCAAGGCTCATCCGCACAGCCGTTGGTTTGTGATTCAATTCAAGCGAACGGTTGCGCTGTTTTTTTTAACTTCTCAGCGATTCACTAAGCCTCCCTTCGGGGAGGTTTTTTTTTGAGCTCAACCATAAAGAATTGTCTTTTCATAAATTTGTAAGTGCCCCATAAGGAAAATCTCACCGCAAATGAGCGAAACTTCGGGATTCCGTCAGGAAGACCGAAGCAAAACTATAGATCAAGTTCACGTCGGAGGCGCTCTGAGGCGCTGCCCAGCTCGCGCAGAGAACGCGCCTTCTCCTCTTCGGTCATAAACGAGGAGAGGATACCCAGGCGCAGCACCGCCAGCAGCTCTTCGATTGAAAAACCGACCTTTTTATAAAGCAGAAAAAATTCATCATTGAGCTCAGAGCCAAAAATACCCGGGTCATCGCTGCTGAGCGACACCAATAACCCCTCCCGAAAGTAACGGGTCACAGGATGGCGTTTGAGACTATGGACATAGTGTCCTGTGCGCAGATTGCTGGTCAGGCAGATCTCCACAGGTAGCTGCTTCTGACGCAGATACTCCACAAGCGCCCTATCCTGGTAAGCGCTGGTGCCATGACCAATGCGGTCGCATTGCAAACATCGAATCACATCCCAAATGGAGGATGGACCGCTATCCTCGCCGGCATGAGCAACCGTTCGATACCCGTAGGATCTGGCCTTGGCAAAAACCCTGGAAAAAAAACGACCTTTTCTGATGCGGTCTGATCCCCCCAGGCTGATTCCCAGGATCCTAGAGCAGGGATATTGAATCATAAGGTCTAAAATCTGCATGGCATTCTCTTCGCCATAGCCCCTGGAGACATCCACTAGGAGGTACATCTGTATGCCATGCAGCTCTTGGATTCGCTCCATCTCTTCGCGCATCACTGCCACCATGCCTTCATAGGACAACCCCGCTTGCAAAAAGCGAGCCGGCGAGAAGATCACCTCTGCGTAAGAAATCCGGTTGCGAAGAAAGTAGTGGGTTGCATTGTGCAGCAGAGGACGTAGATCCTCCTCCTCTTTGATGGCAGGCTGAATCACCTTGATAAAAAGGCGCAAAAAATCGTGCAGATTGCGAATGCGAAACTTCTTTTCCAGATCCCGAACGCCCAGGACACCTGGCAGACGAATGCCGTTTTTTTTCAACAAACGAAATAGCAGACCTCTAGTAACCATACCCTCAAGGTGCAGATGGATTTCGACCTTGGGTATCTCCGTGATCCATTGCCATACCCGGCTATCGTAATCATTCCCTATTTTTCTTCGTTTTGGAAACAGCACTCCATCCTCCTAAGGTCGCCAATGCCAATTTTCATACCGAGAATGTCCAGATTTTTGCCAACCCTTTTCGAGTGTAGCGAAAAAGAAGAAAATCTCTTTACAAAGAGTTGCATTTCCAGAATAAAGAAATCGATATTATCGAACCAATTCTTGCCGAGGTACGCAGATGAATACGCAATCCAACACCGATTCCCTTGAGGTTATGGGGCAAAAGGCCTTTATCCAATCCACACAGCCCTTTGACATCCTCAATGACGCAGAACTGCAGCGAATCACCGACAAATTGGATATTTTGTATTTCCAAAAAGGCGATATCATTCTGCGCAAGGACGACCGTCCTGAATCCTTTTACATCGTAGTCAAGGGGGTGGTTGAGGAGATTGAAGAGGATGGCAAATCCTTTTTATACGCCTCCAGGGACAGTTTTGACGCTCCAGCTATCATCAATCAAAAATCCCAGGGTCAATTTCGGGTTTTGGAGGAGAGCATTCTGTTTGCCTTCCCAGAGCAGCTTTTTCGCGATCTGATCAAAAATAACCTCTCATTTGGGCATCATTACCTGGAGAGCGTCTCGCAGCGCATCGACATCATGGTTCGCAAGAGCTCCAACGAAGAGTTTGCCTCGTGTATGGTAAAGAGGGTGGATGAATCCTTGATCCATCCTGCAGTTGTGGTTTCCGATCGAACCCCGATCAGCGAAGCTGTCCGCCTGATGAGTGAAAATCACAGCTCAAGTGTCATCGTCACCTGCAAGACCTGTGATAAACCCATTGGCATCGTCACAGATACGGATCTGCGTGAAAAGGTGATCCTGAAAAATCTGGCCTATTCGGAACCAATCCGCAAGATTGCCACCATGGACATTATCTCTGTCAACCGGGATGACTTCATGTTTGACGCCCTTTTGAAAATGACCGAACACAATATCAAACGCTTGATTGTCAAGGATGAGACCAACCGAATCATTGGCACATTGGAGCAGATCGATCTGCTAAGCGCCCTTTCCAACCGCTCCCATCTTATCCAGGTTCGGGTCTCCACAGCCAAATCGATGAAGGAGCTTAAGGCTGCCAGCGAAGATCTCATCCATCTGATTCGAACCATGCACTCCAACGGCGTCAAGGTGAAACATATCTTAAAGCTCTTGAGCGAGTTGGACACAAAAATCTACAAAAAACTGTTCGAGATGCTGGCACCCCAGGATCTCATCAATAATTGTTGCCTGATTGTTTTAGGCAGCGAGGGCCGGCGCGAACAAATTCTAAAAACAGACCAGGACAACGCCCTCGTTCTTCGGGATAGCTATCTCACCCCTCAGACAGAGCCGATGATCCGGGATGTGGCAAACAAATTCACCCAGGCGCTGCTCGATTTTGGTTATCCAGAGTGTCCGGGCGGAATCATGGTCAACAACCCCAAATGGTGTAAACCATTCTCTGATTTTGCTGCAGATCTTGAAGCATGGCTAAAAAGCGGTAAAAGCATCAACCTGATGGACCTCTCCATCTTTTTTGACGCACGTCACATCGTTGGCGACAAGAGCCTGATCGATGGCTTGAAACAGAAACTATTCCAAATCGTGGAACCAGATAAGGTGACGTTATCCTACTTTGCCAAGCCAACGATTATGTTCGAAACTCCCCTCTCTCTCTTTTCCAGCTTCAAATTAGGTAAGGATGATCACAAGGATGAACTTGACTTAAAAAAAGGTGGCATCTTTCCTATGGTTCACGGTATCCGCAGCCTGGCTCTGGAGAATCGCCTGATGGAGACCAATACCATCGACCGCATCAAGGCATTGCGCGCCAAGCTGGTCTTTGACCAGGAATTTGCCGATGAACTCAAAGAGGCATTTAACTACTTATTAACTATCCGACTGACAAACCGCTTGAAAAAAATGGATGAAGGCGGATCCATGGACAACTATATCAACCCGGAAAACCTGGCAAAATTGGAACGGGATCTCCTGCGCGACGTTTTTCGAATCGTGGACAAGCTGAAAAAATTCATAAACTACCACTTCCATTTAGACAGGTTGCTGTAACTTGAGCGGATTTTTATCAAGATTTTTCAACAAACGGGCCTTGACAGATCCAAACTATCTCTTCCTGTTCGACCCACCACCGCCGGATGAGTATGTCGTTTTCGACACAGAGACCACAGGCCTCAATCCGGCTGAGGATGAAATTCTCTCCATTGGCGCAGTGAAAATTATTGGGAACAAAATTCTCACCAGCGAAAAATTTGAGGTATTCGTAAAACCAACTACCGAAATTAAAACAGAAAGTATCAAAATTCACCATCTGCGCAATATTGACGTGGAGCACGGTCTAGATGCCGTGGATGCAGTCAGCCGGTTTTTACGCTTTGCAGGGTCGCGTCCCCTGGTTGGCTACCATCTAAAATTTGATATCGCCATGATCAACAAGTACACCAAACCCCAGTTCGGCATCCGCTTGCCCAATCAGGCCATAGAGGTTTCCCAATTGTACGTCAATCGGATGCAGGTCATAGACCGCATCCAGAACGCATATCAGGCCGATATCGAGATGGATCTACGCTTTGACACCATTGTCAAGCGACTGAAAGTACCTATCCTGGGCAAGCATGATGCCACAAATGACGCCATCATGACAGCCCTGATCTTCCTGAAACTTCGACCGCAGAAGAAAGCTCAAAAATCAAAGCCTATCGTAACCCCCTGACTAAAAAAATAGCTCCAGTAAGAGTCTCCAAATTTTTCCACAACGATATACTAAAGGCATTTTGGTTTTCGGATATCGCAAGGCAATGCCAGCGATGTC
>DYNZ01000185.1 GCA_020720805.1 Leptospira biflexa
TGGCGTTAAGCCGCGAGCCGGGGATTGAGGTGACGGTGATGAATCCCAAAGCGGTGAAAAACTTTGCTAACGCATTGATGCTTCGACAGGCTCAGCACAAGTGCAGCGCAATAAAACCGATGCAGTAGATGCCGCATTATTGGCCGAAATCGCCGAACTGCTGGATTACAAACAGGAGTTTAAGGTTTGGCAAGCGCCGTCTGCGAACGTGCTGGAAATCCGTGCTTGTTCGCGGCGTTTAAGCGAATTAAGCCAGCAAAAAGCACGGGCAAACCCTTCGACAGGCTCAGGGCGAGTAATCAACTTCACGCCCTGGAGGCAACCCAACAAACGCCAGAGGTCGTGTTAAACAGCCTCAAGGAGGACATAAAACATCTGGAAAATCAGATTGATGTGCTGTCAAGCCACGCGCTCACGGTGATTGAGCAGGATGATGAGGTCAAACAAAGTTATGACTTGATTACCGGCATCAAAGGCATTGCCAAAGCCAGTGCTATCAGCCTGTTAGGCGAGGTTTTGGTATTGCCCGACGAAATGACCGCCCGCCAATGGGTGGCGCACGCAGGTCTCGACCCGCGTGAACACACCTCTGGTAGCAGCGTTCACATACTTCGACAAGCTCAGCACAAGAAAAAGCGCGCTTGAGCAAAGCGGGTAATCGGCATTTGCGCTGCGCGCTGTTTATGCCGGCACTCAGCGCAATCCGCTACATCCCGCAGGTGAAGGCGTTTTACCTGCATTTGACCGACGGCCTTGGCAAAAAGAAGATGCAGGCGATTTGTGCCGTCATGCGTAAATTGCTGCACGCCCTGCACGGCATTTTGAAAAATCGCCAAGCATTTGATGGCGCGAAGTTTTATCCTGCTTTACCAACGGCATGATTGTTAAGGTGTTTTTTATTTAGGATTGAGGTTGACAACAGAGTATCTACCTGGCTACCCGGCTGCCAGAATGGTGGCTACCAGGTTATGCGCTCATTAATGGAAAACGCTGTGGATTCTGGATAATCTCTATGCTCAAATCTACATCTAAATTAGGCCAATAAAAATGTCCCAGACTCGGCTGTTCTACAAATAAAATATCTTTGAGTGTGGCGTTTTGGAACCACGGAAAATCGTCATATGGCATGAAAAATTCTTGATTTTCGGTGAATAGCCAAATACCATGCGAGGAGATGTGCGTAATTTCAGTGTCTAAAATGTTCTTTCCAACTATTTCTGAGTTCATCGTAACGCGCCTCAATAAGAGCTTCAATCTCTTTTAACTGTTGCCTAGAAAAACGATGGTTTTTGGCTAACTCTATTTCTGGCTCAAGCCAGAATTTTGCCTCGCCTTCTGTGGATTGTACATGGATGTGCATTCTCTCTTCTTCCCGTGAGAAAAAGAAGAAACGGTAGCTTGATTCACGAAAAACAGTTGGACTCATTTTTTAGTTTGTTTCCTCATCAGCTTCATCTGCGGTTCAGACAGGCTGCCGAAATGGTAGGAAATGAAAAGATGTTGTCCAGACTACCCGCCTTGTCTAATTCTCCGCAGCATAGCCATTTTGCTGATTTCTTCAACAGATTTATCATTCCACAGGTCTCGTTGCCATTCAGTGTAGTTGAATGGTTCGCGCATCATCAGCGTAATAAATTTTTCGGCCTGGAACTCTCCCAGCGCACTGATAAGTACCTGCATACCCCTTATTCGTATTTCAGTATCCGTCATAGCATTCATTTATTTCTCCAACGATGTCAACTGGGTTGAAAACCCGAATCTCTGATATGCCGGCGAGTTTTTTCATAAGCCTATCGTCTGTTGTTATGAAGACATCCGCCTTTCCTTCAATTGCTGCTGACACATGCAAGGCATCCTTGGACTTGACTCCAGATGCTGCAAAAATAGTAGCCCGCTCCAACAGTATGCTTGTTTCTTCAACATCAATGATTGCAAATTTTTTCCATTCCGCTATAGCGTGTTTCTTTTCTTCAAATGGATTTTTGTCATTCTCAATATCCAGAATATAAGACCAAACCAGTTCTATAAACCCTTTCTTGATGCTGGCTTGTATATAAAGTTTCGCTTCTGCTTCCAGGCGGACTCGGATATTGCTTTGTTCATCGAATGGCCGGTTCATTGCGCAGTTATCGAGATATACTCTCATTTGTAGAAATCCATTTTATTTGAACCGCAGATTTACCAGTTCAGTCTAAATGGTGGGCAACGAAAGGATGTTGCCCACCCTACCCGGCTACCCGGCTAGGATGAATTTATTTTCTTCTTGTATGAGGTTTTACATATGTTCCATCTTTTCTGTAATAACCTTTTACATTTACAGTTCCAGAATTATAATTTGATGGATACATGGGTGCAGGTTGTGTTACAGGTGTAGTTACAGATTTTTTATTTGGAATAGCCGTGTGACATTGTTTTTTTTCATTAATACAAGAACATCCACATGCAATTCCAACACTGCAATTTTTTAAACAGGTACGACCATATTTTTTCTCCAATTCAACATGACGATTTGATTTTTCTAAATCAGATAAATTAGACTGATATAGAAGCTCTAATTCATCTTCGAGCGGATCGCTGTCTCTATTAACAATTTCTTGGTTGTAGATAGCAGTGTCACCCATTAAAAGTTTATTAAAATTAGGATGACTAATAGTTGCTTTAATTAAATCTTGAATAGCAGGAGCAAGGGCATCAGCAGTTGCATTACATGCTGTTATCGCATCAAATCCACTTTTGAAAGCATATTTATTACTTATTGAAAAATTTTGTCCATTCGATGAGTTAAGACTCAATCCAATATCCCAATATCCGTTGGTAAGGCCAGATATAGACGAGAATTCTATGTTTGTTATTTCTCCTGAAATTTTTAAACCTTCCTGAGAATATAT
>DYNZ01000066.1 GCA_020720805.1 Leptospira biflexa
AAGGGTGCGTCGACATCGCTGGCATTGCCTTGCGATATCCGAAAACCAAAATGCTTTTAGTATACAAAAAAAATCATTATAAAGTCAGTGAAGCCGTATTACCTTTTTTTGATTTTTCTCCCATTTGTCAGCAGTCGAATTTTTTGGATTTGCGTCTAATGGAGAGAGTATTATGGAATTCAGGAGATATGTGAAAATGAATAAAATGGTACGAATGGAAATTTTTTTTATAGCTATCGCCTTTTCTCTTTTTCTTGCGCCACTTCACGCCGAGAAAATCTATCAATTAACCGAGATTCAGAAGAATTCCGATTTTGATGAGGATTTTATTAAAAATATTGACTCCCATGCGGTTCCCTATCCAAAAGATGGGAATTTTATGATGGGAACGCTGAAAACAAAAAAAGGAATCTATACCATCTATCGTTTTGTTCATGCCTATATTAGCTCCTATCACGAAGAGCCCCAGAATAAGGTGATTTTTCATGATTTTGTGATGATAAAGGCAGACGCCCGTGGCAAGATCTTGGATGCCTATCAATATACCATGGAGTGGCAGGACTCTCCCAGCGCGCGTCTGCTGCGTCTGGGTAATCCCTGGGTTTTTCTCAAACAGGGGTTAAAGCTCAATGATCTAAAATTTCGGTATGCAGGGCAAACGGATTTTGTCCCTGTTCCCGGCATTCTGGATACTGTATTTGGGTATAAGAAAATCATAAAAAAATAGTATCAGCCAAACCTCAGGTTTGACTACCCATCCAGCCTGCCAAGAAGGCGGAGCAATCCATCGAGAATGGTGAGCGGATGGGGAGGACAGCCTGGGATATACAAATCGACAGGGACAACCGAATCAGCACCATTGTGAGTTTGGCTGTGTCCAGCAAATGGCCCGCCCGATATAGCGCAGGAACCAACAGCGATGACGACTCTGGGTTCTGGCAGCGCCTCATAACTTTTCTGCAATGCCAGCAGCATATTATCCGTGACCGGACCGGTGATCAAAAGTCCATCCGCATGGCGGGGAGAGGCGACCATCTGGATACCGAAGCGGCCTATGTCCCAACCAATGGTGCTTAATACATTGACATCGGCTTCGCAGGCATTGCAGCCGCCAGAGCTAACCTGGCGCAGTTTGAACGAGCGGCCAAATATTTTGCGTAATTTTTCATCAAGGGCTGCGGCTAGTCGAGGTTGACTGTTCTCCTTACTAATTTGGAGATCTTGCTTGTGGCGTACAGATAACCTGTGGTCTTTGGCAACCTTGATAGCGCCGGATGGACAGGCTTGGCTGCATGTGCGGCAGAATAGACATTTGCCCAAGTCGAGTTCAAAATTTTTTTTCTGAGGGAGCAGCTTAATCGCTTCTGTTGGGCAGGCATCGACGCAAGCGTGGCACTCCTTCGCGCATTGCTCCAATGAGATCATGGGAACGCCATGAAAACGGTCTGGCAGAGCAGGAATAGGGCCTGCCGGATACGCAATCGTTCGGTACCCCTGTCGCCAGCGGGTTTGGAGTTGGTCAAGTAGATACATTTTTTTTCTACCTCAAAATTTTTTTTATCAGGTCAAAGGTCAAAGCCACAATAGGAAAGATTAAAACTTTTATTGCATAAGGGAAAATCAGAAATTTCCTGATTGCGTAGTGCATAAGCTAATCCGCTCCAGTTATGAAAGGAGGGATCCACGATCTTGTAGCGCTGTAGGCGGCTGTTTTTTCCCGTGATGGCAACATGGCACACCTCGCCGCGCCACCCTTCCGATAAACTGACTGCCAGGCTATCTGATTGTATCTTGCTGATTGGTTGCAGGATCTCTCCTTTGGGGAAATTGAGAAGCTGCCTGCGGATAAAGGTAATGGATTGCTGGATCTCCAACCAGCGAATATAGGCGCGTGCCAGTACATCCCCAGATCGATAAGTTGGAATATTGACCTGGCAAAAGCGATACAAGCCTGTCGGCTGATCAAACCGGACATCGCGCATCAGGCCGGATGCACGCGCGGCAGGCCCTACAATACCAAGCTCAATTGCGATATCCTGCGGTAACGTGCCTGTATTTTCAAAGCGTGACATCACAGACTGATTATCCCAGAGAAGATTCGCGGCCATGGTAATATCGCGCTCATTGACTTCCAAACGCCTGAGTAGATCGTCGATATGGGTCTGGTCAAGGTCATAGGCAACTCCCCCGGGAATGATGAGTCCTCTCCCAAATCGGTTGCCGCATAATACTGCCGTCATGTTCAGAAATTCTCCGCGAATCCTGCCGCAGTAACTCGAAGTTGGCAGAAATCCGACATCGGCGGCAAGGGCTCCCAGATCGCCGCTGTGGTTCGCCAAACGCTCCAGTTCCAGGGCGATGCCGCGGATAACTTCTGCCCGGGCGCTCTGCTTGGTATATGATAACGCTTCTATGAGTTGGGAGTGGCAGATGCTGTGGGCTATGGTGGTATCCCCTGCAATCGTTTCCGCATAGAAGCGGTTGCGCCGGTTAGACCCTTTCACCATTGCCTCTTCTATGCCGCGATGCTGGTATCCCAGAGCGATTTCCAGGTGGTACACAGTTTCACCATGACATTGAAAACGAAAGTGACCTGGCTCTATGACTCCAGCATGAACTGGCCCGACCGCAACCTCATGAACCTCATCTCCGGCCATTCGATAAAACGAAGAGGATGGAGAATCCTTGCTTTCGTGTTGCGGATAGCCCTGACCCGTTGCTCCCCTTACTGGCTTGAGCCATGGATGGCCAACAGGAACCAATCCTGTCTGTTCAGCAATCTCCCGTTCAAAGAGGTGCGCCTGCGGGCACATTGGCGTCAGGGAAGGAAAACTTTTTTGGGGAATATGAGCCGAGCCCACATAGAGTTTATTCTCTGCATCATCGGCCAGGATGACAAATAACCTGGAGTTTTCCACTACGGCAAAAAACGAGCTGATTCTGCATCCAGAGGCAACGAGCGTTAGGATCCCGGAATGAAACTCCTCTATTTTAAGAACAGGTATTTTTTTCAGGGATATCGCATTGCCATTCAGCGTTGGTAGAAACAGGTGATGAAGGGTTGAGCTCATTGCTTATTCTCCAAAAAGTTTGCTGCCTGCTGCAATAACTCCTGTAGGGGTTCGGGAATATAGACGCCAAGCAGCAAAACAATGAACAGCAACAGGGCGATGGGCGTGACTGTAAAAAAATTTTCTTTATGTCGCCTGGTCTGTAATCTATGCGAATCGATGCTTTCTGCCAGACTAGAATTGCGGATCGATAGAGGATTGGCATGATCCCATTCATGCGCAGAGATTTTGACCTCTGCTTTGGTTGAGCTGTTGAAATCAGTCGGTTTAGAGCCAAGAACAGCGCTTAAAACAATTTTTCCCATACCCAGGAAAATAAACATGAGCAGCAGGAGAAGTGCCGCACCGGCAAAATATTGACCTGTTGAGAATGCCCCCTGCAATATTGTCAATTCGCTGACAAAGGGTGCAAAGGGCGGAGATCCTGTAATGGCGATAAATCCGGCAAGAAAGAAATAGCCAGAAAAGGGGAGGACACGCAGCGCTCCGCGAACCTGTGGCGTCAGTTTGCTACCATAAACGCGCTGGATATTTCCGGCTGACATAAAGAGAACGCCTTTTGTCAACATATTGTTGATGATGTGCATGATAGTGCCGTAAATGGCGAGGCTGCCGCCCAGGCCCAGGCCAATGGCGAGAATGCCCATGTGCTCCACGCTGGAATAGGCGAGCATCCGCTTCAGGTCATGCTGGTTGATCATGAAGATTGCAGCGACGAACATGGAAAAGAAACCAAGAAAGAGCAGTAGCGGCTTCATAAATGCCATCTCTCCTGCCGCCAGTGTAATCTGGTAAACTCGAGTGAGCGCCAGGAAAGCTATGCTGCTGACACCTCCCGCAAAAATAGCTCCGACAACGCCGGGAGATTCTCCGTAGGCATCTGGCTTCCAGGTGTGCATGGGCGCCAGGCCGATTTTGGTGCCAAAGCCCACCAGGAGCAAGATAAACGCGGCATAAAGCCATGGCTTGGAAAGCTTTGGCGCCAATGTTAAAAGCTCTGTAAAGGCAAGAGTAGCCGTGTTTCCACTCTGCGCTGCGGAAAAGGCCAGGAAGAAAGTACCAAGGAGGGCAAGGGCAATCCCTACAGAGCCGATCAGTAAATATTTCCAGGTAGCTTCAATACTCCGTTTGGTCTGGTTAAAGTAGATTAAGGGAGCTGAGATCAGGGTAGTACCTTCTACCGCTACCCACATCAATCCGAGATGGTGAGAAAAAATGACCAGAGTCCCAAGCCCGAGAGCGGCGCTAAGGGCAGCAGTGAAAATGCGGTTCGAACGTTCCTGATGCTCCTGAAGATATCCGGCTGTGTATAGTGCGCTAAAAAAATAGAGAACGCTGATCCCCAGCAGCAACACCTTTCCCAACGGGTCAAGAAATATCCAGCCGTTCTGAGGCTGCTTGTCCGCAAAGAAAAGCAGTAAGATGGTGGTGACAAGGTGTGCGCTTCCAGTTATAGATAAAAGCCAGGGACGCCAGCGATTGGAGGGAACCAAAAGCGCGAGTATGGCGACAGCTATCGGCAATAGAATGAGTACAAAAATCATCGGCTATTCCTCCTTCAGGTTGGAGAGGTTGCGGGTATCCAGGGAGGAGAATGCCTGGTTTATGTGATTTGTGATGATGGAGATAACAAAAACCGCTACAAAAAGATCCAGGAGCATACCCATTTCAACGACCAGCGGGATTGCCTTGATCAGCAATAAGCTAAAGAGGAAGATGCCATTTTCTAAAATGAGATAGCCCAATACTTGGGTGATTGCTTTGAATCGTGTCATGAGCATCAAAAATCCAGCTACAATGGTGGCCAGGGAGGCTGGCAGAATAAAATTTGCCTTAATAGATGTCAGCAAGGGGATATTGTGAAATAAAACAAAAATGATGGCAGTGGCAATGGCTCCAAGAACAATCGAGGGTAGTGTGCCGATCAGCGGATCGATCTCCCGCTTGATCTGGACATCACGAAGTGCGCGTAGCATTATGATCGGAATCAGAATCCCTTTGAGCGCACTGGCAGCAGCCGTTGCGATGAGCGAAGCTACCGTAATCTCTTCATGCACCAAAAGAGGCAAAATTCCGAGCAGAATTCCCTGGGTAGCGACAAGGTTGATAATGGTAATTATGCGGCTGCTGCCCAGAGCGAATAGATTTAAGGCTAGGATCAGCATGAGTATCGCATTTGCTGCTTCAAACATAGAGGTCACCTGTATAATAGGATTAAGCCAGAGCTGCATAGGAGCAGGGCTGTAACAAGGAGAAAGGGAACACGCAGCAGCCGCAACCTGGCCATGATTGATTCTATCGTTCCGATCGAGATCGTCAAAAGGGTGAGTGCGGCCAGGAAGAGTGGGTAGTTCCATGCTGTGGGGAGCAGGTGGAACGGAATCATCGTGTGAAGCAGAAGGCTGCCAAGTATAAACATTTTTACAGCGGCTGCATATTCGATCATGGCAAAAAGAGGACCGCTATGATCAAGAGCCATTACCTCATGAATCATGGTAAGCTCCAGATGGGTGTTGGGGTCATCGAAAGGAATGCGGCAAGTTTCTGCCAAAAGCAGGATAAAAAGACCAATCGAAATCAGTACCAGGGCTGG
Organism: Leptospira biflexa; assembly: GCA_020720805.1. Classification (GTDB taxonomy): domain Bacteria; phylum Spirochaetota; class DYNZ01; order DYNZ01; family DYNZ01; genus DYNZ01. The sequence goes on from DYNZ01000066.1 coordinate 5,665, forward strand.
GGTGGCTCCTGCCATAGCAATCGAATCAGCGCGCAGCAGCATCTGGTTGAGAGTCAGCGTTCCGGAAAGTTTGGCCAGGGCAAGGAAAGCGAAAAATAGCGCAGGTTCTGAGATCACCGCAAAGGTGACCTCTCGCGCTGCGCCCATACCTTCAAAGGCTGATCCTGTATCCAGAGCCGCAGCTGTTGTAAAAAAGCGAGCCAAGGCAAAGAGGTAAGCAAAAAGAAAGAGATCTCCAGAAAAGGCGACAGGCCCGGCAAAACCTGCAACAGGAATCAATAGCCCCGCGCTCAGTAAAGCGATCAGATTCACAATGGGGCCTACCTTAAAGATCCAGGTTGTGGTCGTGCTGATGACCATACCCTTATGAACAAGCTTGAAAAGTTCATAATAGGGTTGGAGCAAGGGTGCACCGAGGCGTCCAGCATAGAAAGCCTTGGTTTTATTGATGATCCCTAGAAGAAGCGGCGGGAAAATGAGTAAAAAAATAAAATGGCCGAAAAGTGTCAGCATAAAGGCTCTCGAATATTTTTAAAAATTGTTATAAACCAGGACTGTCATTTTTTTTACTATCATTGGGTTAAAGCGCTAAATTCAGAAAAGGGTAGCATGGATGCAAGCATGAGTAATAGGACAATTAGTATGTAAGCGATATAATATTGTGTGCTCCCCTGTTGGAATCGATGAAACCATAACGATATCTGTTTCAAAATGCGGTGCATCGGCTCAAAAATCCGATCCAAAACAAGTTCGTCCACGTGAGTGTGGAGGTGCGACTCATCAGGAAATAATTTTTTTATTTCATGGCGGAAGAATCTGGGTCGCAGAATCCAGGAAAAAAGCAGAACGATACTGGCGGCAAAAGAGGAAGCGGTGTATTGCATCGTTGCTGATGGTTTCGAATAACCACAGTCCCAGGTGACTGCATTTTGGGTTTTGTTTTTGTACCGTTTGAGTAGCAGGTACACCAGAAATCCGGCCGCAAGGGAGCCAAATCCCATGGCGGAGATCCAGGATAAGGGGGTGAGTCCGGTTAACGCCTCTCCCTGGAGATTTGCTGGAGAGAGAAACTGCGTGATAACTGCATCCAGTAGAGGAGCAAACAGAGCCGGCAGCAAGCCGATGCCCAGACTGGCAATTCCCAGGGTTACCAGAGGCGTCATCATGAGCCAGTCTGGCCCATGAGCCTTTTGCGCATTTTCGGAGCGTGCGCTTCCTAAAAAAACTGCGCCATATACCTTCACAAAACATGCCAGAGCCAATGCGCCTGTCATCGCCAGCACCGGTACAATCATGGCTGGTAGCAGGTTTGAGGTAGCAGAACCAAACAGGGCAAGATAGATAAAAAGTTCGCTGACAAACCCATTCAAAGGGGGAAGACCGCTGATAGCTACCGCTCCAAGAAGAAAAAACGCGGCGGTCCAGGGCATCCGTTTGGCAACCCCTCCCATCGTATCGATTTCACGACTGTGGGTGCCATGCACAACGATGCCAGCGCCAAAGAAGAGTAGGGATTTAAACAGAGCGTGATTCCAGACATGGAGAAGGGCGCCGGCAAATCCAAGTACGGCCCAGGTTGAATTTTGCAGGCTGAGGCCGATCAGCCCCATCCCCATACCCATGAGGATAATTCCAATGTTTTCAATGCTATGGTAGGCTAACAGTCGCTTGATATCGTGCTGGGCGATGGCAAAGATGACGCCTACCAGGCTGCTAATGGCGCCTAAAATGAGTAGCAGATTACCCCACAAAAAGGGAGGTTCCGGAATTAAAAAAAGGATGCGAAATAGTCCATAGATTCCCATTTTAATGAGAACACCAGACATGATTGCGGATACATGAGATGGGGCGTTTGCATGAGCGCCAGGTAGCCAGAAGTGTAAAGGTATGATGCCTGCTTTGAGACCGAAACCTACAAGTGCCAGGAAAAAAAGGATATGAAGATCTAAAGAGGAGGCAACTCCTCTTGCCAAAGGTGTGAAGGCGAAGGAACCACTGGTCTGTTGCCAGAAAAGAAACAGAGCTATCAAAGTCAGCGTGCTGATATGGGTGGCGATCAGGTAGATCAGTCCAGACCTGCGTGTGTCTGCTTTTTGATGATCGGTAACAACCAGAAAGAAGGCGGCCAGAGCCATGGTCTCCCACCCCAGCAGAAACGAGAGGGCGTGCTGCGCGTAAATCAAGAGCGCCATTCCGCTGACAAGAAATCCCCAGAAGAGCGGGAGGGTTCTGGCGCTGGCAATTTTTAAGCGGGTGGGCCAATAACTTAACCCATAGAGAGAGCCCAATGCTCCGATGAGAAATACGGGCATAAGGAAAAAAGCGCTTAGGGCATCTAATCCAAGCGCTGGGTTGGAAAAAACAGGCCAAGGAATGAAAAGCTTTTCAGGTTGGCCACTAACAAAATGAAGGGCGCTGCCGGTTAGACCCATCGTAGCAGCGAACACCATCCCTAACGAGGCGAGGATCTGGCCATAGCGGGCGTGTCTGCTGCTGAGAAAAAGGGCGGGAACGCCGCTGGCAAAGGCGGTCACGATAGCAGTAGCAATAAAATAGGTTTTCATAAGGGTGCCTACTGTTTAAGAAGATAAGGGGTTCATGGTTGTATCCAGGGGATTGTTCTGTAGAGCGAACGGGTGCGATACATTCGATTCGGCCAGTTTCAAACCCCTGGTGATCTGTTCCCGACTGGCCTGTTGCGCTAAAAGCTCCCGGAATGTTTGGTTGTGAAGCACAAAGCTTAACCGGGATAGCATGGCGAGGTGAGCGCGAACCGAGGGGCTTAGAAGTGTAAAGAGGGTATCAACTGGTTTACCGTCGAGCGCTTGAAAATCAATGGGTTGCTCCAGGAAGCAAAGGGTAATCGAGGGACGTTCGATCTGCATGATAACGGGGTTGCGGGTATGGGGGATGGCAATTCCATTGCCAATGCCTGTTGAACCAAGGGATTCTCTGCGTAGTAGCATCTCATACAGAAACTCCTTGTCGATTTGAGTCTGCAGCCGCATGAGATGGACAATTTGACGCAGAACGGATGGTTTATCGTGTCCTTCAACCCGATAGAGAATGCTCCCCTCATGCAACGCTTCGCTCAGGGTGGAGATAGAGCGTTCCTTACTCTCCTCTGGGGGAAAAATATCGGGATGTACGGGAATATGACGGGAAGTTGCCCATTCCAATAGTTCGCTGCGGTTAAAGCGGATCTGCTCGTGAATGCGGTAAAAAGGGATCATCTGCTTTTTGATCCAACGGTATACCGTCTTTTCTGAGACATGTAGCAAAACAGCGGCCTCTTTGACAGAAAGTTGCATGGTTCACCAATCTGCGACGACTTTCGATTCATGATGTCAGGATTGACAGCATAGAAGCAGGAATCCTGAGAATTGTCAATGGATATAATATTTTTCTAACCGTTACAGTAAGGAAATTTTACTTACTTTTTTTGGTTAGAAATGGTCTTCGGGGGTTGGCCAGGAAGAGAGTAATACGAAAGGCATTTTGGTTTTCGGATATCGCAAGGCAATGCCAGCGATGTCGACGCACCCTTTAGCCAGTATTAAACCCGAGAACTAAAGTGTTTCGAGTTTATCGAAGCATCGATGATTATTTGGTATAGACACCGAGAACCAAAGTGTTGCGAGTTTATCTTCTGCTGGTAATGAAAGGAATTAAAAGCAATTTTTCGCAGCGCACTTTGTTTTCGTGACCTGGCTGGAGTCAGAAATGATGAGAGCGCGGAGCCGAGAGGAATCGTACGGAACAGGGCGCTATCTCCAGGGAGCTCGCGTGATAGGGGATCCGGAAATTGTGCGGGAGGTTGCGCTCCCGCATAAAAGAGGCTACAAAGGGGAAATATTAGAAAACCAGGTAAGAGGCCTGGAAGTAGATGTACCATCCGGAAAGAGAGATATTCATGGCCTCGCCGGATTTATTTTTAAATACTTTGGAATCTTTTTCGAAATCGCTGAGCGAGCCAAATGTTCTCATAATCCCCCCTGCCAGTAGCCAATCATTATCCATTCTGTAGTGAACCTCAGCGGTCACGCGATAGGATAGACCAGCGCTGGCATAGGTCTCATTAATGGACTCACCATAAGTCGTGGAGAAATTAACTTTGTCCTCCCACTTATAGTTGAGCTGTCCAATCCCATAGGAGATTCCAGCTCCTGCTGTGATACCAAGGCGGGATGTAATCGACACCCGGTAGAGTAGGTCAAGCGTGACAGGAACATAGATAAAGGTTAATTTGATGTTCGTGGTATCTGAGTAAATATCTGAGGTAACCTTTGATTCTGTCGCAGTGGAGGTATAGTAACCTCCAGAGAGCCCAATACCTAGATTGGAGAAAAAGAAGCGCAAGCCAAGCTCGCCGCCCAACATGGTGGTATTGCCAACGGTTTCCTCGGAGCCCCAAGCTGTTGTCCCTGTAAAAGAATTCATTGCTAATGCTGCGTCAGGGGCGTACCCTTTTACATAGTCGTTTAGTTCGGAATTTGCTGTGTAGCCAAATCCTCCCCGCACCTGGATCATAAAGGTGGGTTGTGACAACAGGTCGCCGGATCCTGAGCTGGCCGCTTTTTCGGTATCAGCCGGAAAAAAGGTGAGCTCGCCTTGCGAAGGAGCACTGATTGCAGTGGATATCCCGCTTAAGGCGAAAAAGAGAACAAGTGTGAGTATGTGGACTTTTTTCATGTTTTTCTTTTTTTTACACGATATTGTTGATAAATTAATAATAAATTTTTTGATAAAAAGAATAATTTTTTGTCAATCAATTTATTAAAAAAACTGTTCGTTCAAAATCCCTCCTTCTATTCTGTGAATGAAGTTGCGCTGACTGTGTAGGTAATGGCCCCTTCATCAAAGTTTAATATTGAGTAGTAATAAGTCCCAGCGGGAATGTTTGTAATGCTTAGAGCCTCACCTGTTGTGCTTGTGAGATAGAGATCGGCTTGAAAAATATAGGTCTGATAGGTTGAATTTGTATTATGAAATGTGATCATCAGGTCCTGGGCCGCGGACATATTGCTAATGGCGAATTTGACATTGGTTGTTGTTGTCAGGGTAATTTTATAGTAGCTGATATATTGACCACTTTCCGCGCCATTGATCGAACCCTGGTGGGGAGTGCCAAGTGTCAGGGTAACCGGGCTGGCGACGCTTCCTTCGCTAACGATTGTGGCGGTTGGCTCTTCTGGCTCGCTCTCTTGAACGCAGGCAAAGGAGCCAATGGCTAGGGCAAGCAGTAGAGCAATTTTGATCATCTTGTTCATTGTAACATACCTCAGAACGCAAAAAAATTGAATTTTAGGGGATGGTCGCCGGCAATTGTTCAGTGGATGTTACATTTTGGATTTTTTTCCTCGCCTCTTTTTGGGATTTTTAGCAGCCAGGTAGTGACAGTGCTAATATTCCATTGTATATTTAATGCAAGGTTTCCTGTTCAGGAAAGCCTTTTTCCCAAAACGCATACAATCATCAAAGCATAAGGATAGTTTTTATGACACAGAATGTTCAGGAATATGGATTTCAGGCAGAAATGGAGCAGCTCCTGCACTTGATTATCCACTCTTTATACTCTCATAAGGAGATTTTTTTACGGGAGCTTGTTTCCAATGCCTCGGACGCGCTGAATAAGATGCGCTTTATCGGACTGACAGAGAAGGGGTTTGTAGATGAGGGCCAGGAGCTGCGCATCGACATCTCCTTTGATGAAAAAGAGAAGAGAGTGGTGATCAAAGATCGCGGGCTGGGTATGACCCAGGATGAGATCATCCAGAATATTGGCACCATTGCCAGTTCTGGCACTCTCCGCTTTCTCCAGGAGATGAAAAAAGACCCTTCCAAAAAGGCAGAGGATTTAATTGGTCAGTTTGGTGTTGGTTTTTATTCTGTTTTTATGGTAGCGGATGAGGTGACTCTGCGCACGAGATCCTATCGCGCTGACAGTGTGGGCTTAGAGTGGAAATCCAATGGTAAAGGTAAATTTACCATCGCTGAAATCGAGAAACCGGATCGGGGAACGGAGATTATTTTCCAGCTAAATGAGGCTGGGGAGGAGTTTGCCAATGAATACCAGATCAAGAGTATCATTAAGAAATATTCGAATTTTGTGGATTTCCCTATTTTTATGGGAGAAGAAAAGGTAAACAGCGTAACTGCCCTGTGGCGCAAAAATCCCGCAGAGGTGAGCGATGAAGAGCGCAAGGAGTTTTACAAATTTGTTGCCAATGATTACTCGGATCCGATGGGGCATATCCATCTCAGGGCAGAAGCTCCCCTTTCCTATTCGGCTCTGCTTTTCGTACCTGGCTCGGCTTCCAATTCGCTGTTTCAGCGTCCTGACGAGTACCATTTGAATCTCTATATCAAACGGGTGTTTATCCAGAGCGATAGCAAGGATCTACTGCCCCAGTATCTTCGTTTTGTTCGGGGTGTCGTGGATACGGAAGATCTGCCTTTGAATGTTTCTCGTGAAGTGACCCAGTCTAGTCCGGTTATGGCCAAAATCCGCAAAGCTCTTACCAACCGATTGCTCAAGCAGTTTGAAGATTGGGCCAAGGATGATCAGGATACCTATAAAAAGTTCTATAAGGAGTTTGGCTCGCTGTTAAAAGAGGGGGTCCATTTTGATTTTGAAAATAAAGATAGGATAGTCGATTTACTGCGATTCAAAAGCACGAAAACAGATGGGGCTGAATTGACCTCTCTGGCTGATTATGTCAGCAGAATGGCGTCAGAACAAAAGGAGATCTATTTTTTAACAGGTGAAAATATTGATGCGCTGCGCCGAAACCCCAATCTGGAGTATTTCCGGAAGAATGATATTGAGGTTCTACTGCTAGATGAAACGATAGATGATTTTATTGTTCCCAATATTGGCACCTATAAAGAAAAAGAGCTGAAAAGTATTGATAAAGCGGATCTGGAACTAAAGGAGAGCAAAATTGTTACTCCTGATGGAACCGATACGAAAACAAAACTGAGTTTTCTGGATAAGGTTAAGGAAATTTTGGGAGACAAGGTCAAGGATGTCCAGGAATCCAAGCGTCTGGTGGACAGTCCTTGCTCGCTGGTGGTCGCGGCTGATGGCATGAACGCTCATATGGAGCGTATGATGAAGATGATGGATCAAAATTTTTCTGGTGTAAAAAAGATTTTTGAAATCAATTTGGCCAATCCAATCGTAGCCAACCTGCTTCGTCTGTTTCAGGCTAATGAAAATGATTTGAACCTTCGCGAAGGCGTTACCGCCCTGTTTGAGGGGGCTTTGCTGCAAGAGGGGTCTCTGGTTGACCCGATGGAATTTGTAAAGAAATTTCATGGCTATATGGAAAAAGCCACAGCCTCAAGAATTATTGGCTAAATCGATGGCCGGCGCATCCGGGTGGAATCGTATGCGCCGGACCACCTATTCCGGTGAAGCGTCTATTGATTTTTTATGAGCATATTTGAGATGGTTTTTTGGGCACTTGGTCTGGCGATGGATGCGACTGCAGTTTCCATAGTACAGTCAATCCGCAATCCAGGGATCGCGTTCTGGCAGGCCGTCCGAATTGCGTTTTTTTTTCGGAGTTTTTCAGGCTGTCATGCCTTTGCTTGGCTGGCTGGCAGGCCTTACCTTCCGAAGCGCGATTGAGTCTTATGATCATTGGGTAGCGTTTTCGATTCTGTTTTTTATCGGAGCGCACATGATCTGGGAGGCAATTCGAGGAGAGCAGATGGAGGGAGAGGGTTTACCATACGCTTTGGGACTGCGTCAGCTTCTTCTGTTATCGATAGCTACCAGTGTGGATGCGCTTGCAGCGGGAGTTGGGTTTTCTGTTATCCAGATGGATTTCATTTATCCTGTGGTGGTAATTGGGTTTGTTACTTTTGTTCTGTCGATGGCTGGGCTGCGCTTTGGGAAAACTCTTGGATATCTGTTAGCTCGACGCGCAGAGCTTCTGGGAGGAGTTATTCTAATTGTGATTGGAGCTCATATTTGTTATCAGCATATTCGTTTTGGCATTTGATGAATTAATCACCGCAATTTCTTTTTTGCAGTAATATTGTGGAAAACTCATCATGTAAGAGGTTTCTGATTTGTAAATAATTTTTTTTGATAAACAGATTGCGGATAGAAAAGTTTTCTTGTATCGGTATGCCGGAAAGAAGTAACAGGCCACCTTGTTTCAGATTATGATCGATAAAAGTGTCGATTTTTTCTACGATGTCGAAATAGATATTCGCAAAAATAATATCAAACTTTCCCTGGATCGCTGTTTCATACGAGCAGAGCAGAGAAAAATTATTTACATGGTTCTGTTGGCAGTTGATCCTGGCAGTTTGGCATGCGGAAAAAAATGGATCATAACCAACACCCCAGGCAGCCCCTAATTTGCTGGCGGCAATTCCCAAAATTCCGGTTCCGGAGCCGATATCAAGAAAATTTTTTCCAGATAAGTCAAGGCACTGCATTAGCTGCAAACAGGCTTGGGTAGTTTCATGGTCGCCGCTGCCAAATGCTCCCTGGCTGATTTCCATGTGGATTGATTTTTTGTCGCATTCTTGCAGAGATGGGATAATCACAGTCATACTACCTGCAACTTGAATGGTTATCGTGCTAACGCCTTTTTGTCCCATATATCCTCAGAAATTTTTAGAAAGAGAGCAGGTCTGCAGAATCATGCAGTCCCCGAAAAATCTCTGTAACCTGTTCTGGTTCATATTCTTGAAACCGCTTTAAGTGCCCCCAGACAGGCAACGGCCAGCACTCATCCTGCTCCCGGCGGCCGATCAGATGAATATGTAGCTGGGCAACGATGTTTCCGATGGAGGCGAAGTTGTGTCGGGGGCATGCAAGTTTGTGTTCCAGAAACCGGGCAATATCTCCGCATAGCGACAGGATGGCGTTTTGCTCTTTCTGCGTCAGAAAAAGAAAGCTCTGCTGCGTTGTGAATGGTACCACAATAAACCAGGGAATGAGCGCGTTGCGGTGTAAAAGAACAATTAGATTGTCACGAAATCCTAAAATGTGGCAATCCTGTTTGAGCTGTTCATGCACAAAATCAGGGGATAGCATGGATGATTACCGCCGAAAAATGAATTAGATATCATTGCAAAGGCATCTCTTTGGATTGGCAAGTACCAATTTTCCTGTTGCCAAAAAAGAAATGGAAAAAAAAATGTAACCCAGTGAGAATCGCGCTGCGTAGGCACGATCTTGATAGTTGGTAGGAGGAGTCATGAATTTGTGGAAGAGTCTGATGGAGCACTCCTTCTGGATAGTTCTCTTATTTTTTACCCTGTTGGCATCTTATTTTACCTACGAGAATATCCATTTCAGGCGCAGTTTTAATAAGGATAGCGGTACTCTCCAGATTGCCTCAGGCGCGGTGGTGACGGTTACCCAGATTATAGACGGTGATGAAATTTCTGTGCGTCAGGACTCCGGTCAGCAGTTTATTGTTCGCCTACTTGGAATAAAATCATTTGACCCTTCCGTAAATGATACCCTGGTGCAAAATATTGCCCAGAGCTCCTTTCAGTTTTTGAAGAATCAAGCTCATGACCAGAAAGTGAGAATTATTTTTTCCTCGCTGGCTTATGATACAAAAAAGAGGCTTTTGGCCTATGTTTTTCTGGGAGAGCAGGATCTTGGTCTTGCCATGGTAAAAAAGGGTCTGGCTCTGGTCTACGAGCAGTTTCCTTTTGAAAAAATGGAAGAGTATCTTCTGGAAGAGCATAAAGCAAAGATTCAGCGTTCGGGTATTTGGGGTATCCCAAGGGCAGTTGAAAGATCTTTGAAGTTGAAGGTTCTCTGGCAAAGAGAGGCGCAGAAGCAGAAATCGGATCAAGGCCGTTAGGGGGATGCTATGTATCGAGTGTTGCAAATTTTTTTAAAATTAAAATCGTTACGCACTTTTCGTGGCTCATATACAAAGATCATCGCCATGTTTCTGGTACTATTATGGTACTCAAGCTCAGGTTTTCTCTTCTTCGAGCTGGCCAAAAAACCAGATTTGCGCTGGAGTGACGCCATCTGGTGGACACTGGTCACCATGACAACCGTTGGCTATGGTGATTTTTTCCCAGAGAGTACGGGGGGGCGTTTCCTGGTCGCATTGCCTACGATGGTTTTTGGTATAGGTCTTCTTGGCTTTTTAATTTCTGAAATAGCGACTGGTCTTATGGCCAGCAGATCCAGGGGGTTGCGTGGTATGAAAAAGGTGAAAGATAAAAATCATATTCTACTGATCAATTACAGCAATGAACAGAAAATGACCCAGATTCTTCTGGAGATCCGTTCTGACAAATCCACAGCAAAAAAAGCTATCTGCCTGGTGGATGAAACTCTGGAACAGTTGCCGCCGGAAATGGAACAGTTTGATGTTCGTTTTGTCCGCGGCGATCCTGGAAATGAGGATGTGCTGGATCGGGCAGGCATACGTGATGCTACAGATGCGATTATTCTTTCGAAAGATATTAACAATCCCCGTTCTGATGATCTCAATTTAACGATTACCCTGGTCATAGAGAAGATGAACGAGAAAATTTATACGATAGTCGAAGTGGTAAATCCGAAAAAAATCAGGCAGATTCAACTTTCCGGGGCAAACAGCGTGATCTGCACATCGGAGTTAGCCAGCAATCTGATTACCCAGGAGTTGAAAGATCATGGATTACCGGAAATTTTTTCACAGATCTCCAGTAACCGTTTCGGTAAGCAGCTCTATTTCGTGCCGATAGCTGGGGTAACGTCCCAGGTCTATCGTGATCTTGTTCTTACCGGATTGGCATCGGACTTCTCTGTATTGGGGATTCGGCGGAATCGGGAAAATGTGTTAAGCTGTCCTAGCTCCATGCCGCTGCAGCAGGGCGATCTGTGCATTGCCCTTGGTCAGGAGCGCCCTAAATCGATCCAGTATTGATGTTGAAATAGCATTAGGCCACCCTCTTTGGTTTGATGGGATGCGTTGGCTGATTTGGGCGGTTGGGATGAAGAGCGAGCAAGGCCTGAATTTTTTCCATTGCTGGCAAAATTTGATCATGCAGGGGGAGTAGGGTTGGATGCTGTTCAGGCATCAACTGTACTAATTGTATGCCGTATTGTGATGCCAGCGGTGGTTTTTTGATCTCTGCGTTGTGGATAATTCCTGAATGTTTGCAGGCGTGAAATTCAAGATATCCCCATTTATCCTTGCGACTGGTAAAACCAAAGGTTCGGCAGATGAGAGGCCGGGCCTGGTAGATTTGGCAATGGAAGGGCAGGTTCGGCTGAAAAAAGGCACAGTGCGTTAGGTTTTTCAGATGATTCTCGTACCAATCCAGTTCGAATTGTGAACCCTGGGAAAGGCACCAGACTGCAATGTATTCGGCCTCCAGGCGGTAGAGATCTGGAATGTAATGTTCGCAGCATTTTCCGCAACCTGCCGGGCATCCAGAAAAAGAGGTTTCGGCAACCCACGAGTGAATCTCCAGGTCGTTCATCTGGTATAGTGCATGGAGCTCCCGAAGCTGATCTGCCAGGAGAGTACCATCAAGATTTTGTTTGATCCAGTCTAACATATACCCTAAACAATTTGGTTCTCTGCGTTCATGCCCATAAGCATCGATGCTTCGATAAACTTGTATGGTGAGCCTGTCGAACCACAGCACA
>DYNZ01000186.1 GCA_020720805.1 Leptospira biflexa
GCCGAGCATTGGATTGTGGTCAAGGGAACCGCCAGGGTGACCAACGGCACTCAGACGATTCTTTTGTGTGAAAATCAGTCAACCTCTATTCCCCTTGGCGAACAGCATCGGCTGGAAAATCCGGGCGTGATTCCTCTGGAGATTATCGAAGTTCAATCAGGCAGTTATCTGGGCGAGGATGATATCGTCCGTTTTGTGGATAACTATGGCCGCGTGCAAATGGAATGAAATCAAAGCCCCCTCTTGAGGTTAAGAGGGGGTTGGGGGAGTTAAGATACCACCCGTTCTTGGAATTCCGGACCAGTGGTAATCCCTCCCAGCCTCCCTTTAATCTAAGGTATGCGGTTGAAGGAATTGAAACATAAATTTCTATCAGAGGCCGCGTATGTCTGAAAGAGATTGGAAGCTTTTCTTACACGATATTTTAGAGTTTTTTCAGCTATTAAGCAGGTAGAATGATTCGTTTGTGGCTATTATCAGTTTTTTCAACTTTGACGGTAGTAACTTTAGTGGTCGTTTTACTCTGGGTCGGGTTGAATTCCGCGGACCGTTTGTTGATGGTAAGACAGAAACCATGCAACGCAGACGTTATCGTTGTTCTTGGAGGAGAAAGCAAAACCCGCGCAGCAAAGGTCATCGAGCTTTACCGGCAGGGGTATGCCCCTCGAATTCTGGTGACCGGCAGAAATGAAGAAACGCTTATTGTTCATTATCTTACAGCAAATGGGGTGCCTGAATATGCTATGTTGCGAGAACCGTTTGCAACGAGCACATATGAAAATGCAGTTTTTACTTTACCGATGCTTCAACGATTAAATGCAAAAAAAGTGCTTCTTGTGACTTCATGGTATCACTCGCGAAGAGCTCTTAAAATTTTTCAAAGTATTTCTGAAAAAGTTGAGCTTGTATCAACACCAACGGACACCGTTGCCGTTGCAAGCATTATTAGGGACAAGCAGCTTCGCAATTTCGTGTTAATTGAATATGTTAAGAATGTTGGTTATTGGATTAAATACGGTGTTTTTCCCCTTCACAACCACCTTTGGGGTATCTGTCCAAACGGTAAGGAGATTTGATCTGATGACAAATGTATTAAGGATATCAGCTTGTCTGACCCTTCTGTTGGCAATTTTGCTTCTAACCCCTGTTGTCATGTTTGCCAGTGACATAGCAACTGTTGCGAATGGAATCCGTCATGAAGCATCATTGCCAAATAACAATCCGGAAGGGTACCCGCTTCCGTTGGCCGGGCATTGGAATACGGGATGGTTGCCAGGTGGTTTCGGGCCGGATTACCAGTTGTCTATGATAGAACAGGGGCATTATCTTCTTCCTGCTTTTTATCTTCCAGCCCCTTGGAAAACTGATTGGATTGGCCGTTTCAGCTACTATGAAAAGGCATTCAAAAAAGCGGCTGCGTTGAATTTGCCGATTTCGTTCATCAGCACCCAGTGGGAAAGTTATCTGACCATATCTCCAAATTATCGGTATCTACCCCCACAGGAAAATCCAAATGTAGTAAATCCTGCAGGCGTTGTGCAGGAAAAGGTGTCTCCTTTTGGGCCAGTGGAGTTATGGCATGAGGTGGGGAAGAAATGGACTTCAACAATGCTTGTTAAAAGGTTACAGGAATGGTATCCAGCTCCTCCCTTAGTGCTTTTTATCTCCAACAATGAACACTCTAAGCTTGTCTGGCACGAGGTTGAGTCGTCAGCCAGATATCTGGTTGCCTACGGTTCGGGACGTGATGACAACTTTAAACGACAAGTAGTTGGGGATGGCTGGATTCCGCGTTATCGTGCGTTGCAGAATGGTATGCGTGAAGGGCTGGGAGATACCTCTGCTTGGGGACAACATGCGAAGTGTGTTGCCTATTTTGCCTTTGGGACGAGGGCTTTTGGCAGGTGGAATGACTGGTTGAATTATTCATTGTATACCCCTGGTAGAATGGAACCCTGGCCATTGGCTTGGGATGGAGCCTCGGCATCCCACTATGCAGATAACTGGAGTGCCATTACGGATCACACGATGATGAGTCCCCAGATAGAGGCGATGAACTGGGTATTCATGCAAAAGGAAGCCTTTCTCTTAAATCCGGATTTTTGGTTCGAGATTTCTGTCTGGGATGGTTATGAGCCAACCAAGGCAAATGACAAGAGAACATATTATCAACAGGAGGGTACTGAGTTCAGTCCGCTACGATATGAAGGGTCTGTGCAGTTCGGTATGTGGTTGCTGAGGCCAAGGGTAATTCGTGAATTTCGTGGAAACGATGGGAGCGTGTTACGAGACGAGCCCTATTTCCTCTCTGTTGTTAAGTCGGTTGATCGAGTCCATAATGACCCCACGCTAAAAAGATTTTGGAGAAAAGGGAAATTAGTCGCTAATAAAAATTTTGTTCATCCATATCAGGTGAAAATTCCCAGTGAGTACAAGACAATGGAACGGTGGTTTCTTCTGGACACAAATCTTGATCCAATTCGACCATGGTCATTGCACACGGATATACCGGTTTTTGCCATCGCCCTGCTAATTGGTAATAAACCAGACAGAGAGTGGTTGGTGTATGGGCATTCTCCATTGAAAGGGCGTTCCGAGGTAAAAATTTTCATTCCTGATTATCAAGCTGTAGAGTTGGATATTTCCCAAGGTGGTAGTTTTTATCATGTGGTGGAGAATAAAACGGTGACTAAAATTGCTGACATTACTCCTTCGTTCAAAACCATTAAAGTGATTGCCCGTTAAAAAAAGCATCTGCAAAGATATCTGGTTATTGATTTTGTTTCGTGTAGAAGGAATGAGGAATGTCAACTTTTTCTGTTAGCGCACTGTATTTAAAATGGCATCAGCGTGCGCG
>DYNZ01000067.1 GCA_020720805.1 Leptospira biflexa
GTGCGTCGACATCGCTGGCATTGCCTTGCGATATCCGAAAACCAAAATGCCTTTTGTATAGAACCCTGCCTGGTTCAAATCTCGATATATTTATGAACAATCGGAAAGCGTCTGCCAACCGTAAAATCCCGTTCGCTAATTTTCAAACCAATGGTGGCCTGTTTGCGCTTGTACTCCGCCAGATGGATTTTCCGCACCACGCTTTGCACCAAATCAGAGCACTCCTGCCTGGGAAGAAAAAATTTTTCACCTACTCCCGCAATAATCGTTTGAGGCGCCAGGTGCTTTTCGATATAGCCTTCTATAATATAATCAAGAATGGGGTAATCTGGAAGCGAGTCGCTATCTTTCTGGCCTGGCCTGAGTTCTGCGGAAGGCGCCTTTTGGATAATGTTTCGCGGAATCGGTTCTCCGGCGAATTGTTCATTAATAAAATTGCTGATTTCATAAACCAAGGTTTTGCTCATATCCAATATCGGCGAAAGTCCCCCAGCCATATCGCCATAGAGAGTCGCATAACCCATCGCACTTTCCGATTTATTGCTGGTGGCCAAGACAATCGCCTTCTGCTTATTCGCATAGGCCATCAATAAATTACCACGGATGCGCGCCTGAATGTTTTCATGGGTGAGTTCGATCTCGTCAGGCTGGATAATCCGACTCAAGGAATCCAGATATGTAAAATAGAGGTCATCAATTGGCAAAATATCATACGAAAGCTGGTTTCGTTTGCAAAAATCCAGAGAGTCTGTTACGCTACCCTCAGAGGAAAATGGCGAAGGCATCAGCAATACATGGACATTCTTTGCTCCAAGAGCCTGAATCGCTAAAAAAGCAACCAATGCAGAATCAATGCCACCACTTAGTCCTAAGAGGGCGCGCCGAGAAGAAGTTTTGGCAAAATAGTCCCCAATCCCAGTGAGTAAAGCGGCAAGTGTCATCCGGTTAAGGGAAAGCGGCGACTGAAAATCCTGATCTTTCGCTTGCGTTGATCTAAGGCAGGAAAATTGTGACAGATCCAGGTGAGACGGCTGCGGTGTCCCGCCCGACCAATTCGTCACTTCGTGATACACAAGCTGATCCGGGCCATTCCAATCAAACATCCCGGCCTCTTCCCTGAAAAAGGAGGCGCGAGCCCCTAAGCTTCCATCGCTGTGCCAAAACGCGGAGCCACCGTCAAAGATAAGGCTATCCTGAGCTCCTGCCTGATTCACGTAGAGTAGATTCCAGGAGTACTTGCGGGCTATATGCGACAACAAACGATAACGAAAGGAGACCTTTCCTCGATGGTAGGGCGAGGCGGCAATATTGATCATCAATTTGATCTTTTCACGCTGAAACCGTTCCAGCAACTGATCATGATACAAAGGGGGTGAAAAAAATTCTGGCTCATTCCATAAATCTTCACAGATCGTTACCCCGATTTTCTCGTCTCCTAAAGTAAACATTGAGACCTCGCCTACAGCTGGTTCAAAATAGCGTGCTTCGTCGAAAACATCGTAGGTAGGCAGATAGTGCTTTCGTATCACAAGCTGTACCTGGCCGCCATGGAGCAGGAGAGCAACATTGTGCAGCGGCTTTCCGGTGTCAGAATTGGGCCAGGGCGCGCCGGTCAGAATATGCAGGCCAGGAAATTCCTGAGCAAGAGTGTTGACCTGCTCTACGGTTTTACCAATAAAATCTTTTTTGAGGAGCAGATCCCTGGGAGCATACCCGGTCAGCGCCAACTCTGGAAATACCACAAGCGCTTCAGGCTGTTCCTGACGTGCGTACCGGAGCAGGGATCTCATTTTGGCGGCTATCCCCACAAAATCGCCGATGATCGGATTGAATTGGGCAATTAAAATTTTCATGCAGGGAGAGTTCCCCTTCCATATAAGCATAGAGTGCAAAAAAAGGGGATTTCTGTTTCGATCCTAGTGATTTGAACCTAAGAAAAGTGGACCATATACCAATAAACATCGACGCTTCAATAAACTTGGATGGTGAGCCTGCGATGCATCGAGCTTGTCGAGATGTCGAACCACAGCACAAGATTTACTTCGATAGACTCAGTACAAGTGACCGGTTGGGCAATGCCATAACCGCGTCCTTATCGACCTTGGGTCAGCTCTTCTCCATCCGTGGAGTCGCTGACACTAGTCCATCCGTGGACGTCGGTCGCTCCTGTGACTTCCTGTCACCCGCGACACTCGTGCATCCGTGCACATCGCATTAACAGTTGCAGGATATCCTGACTGCATGGCATTGCCTTGCGTCGGATAATGCCAGGTCGTGGTATTATACCGAAAAGAAATTGGTTTTCCCCATGGCATCGCTTCCTTTTTGTATTTTATAATTCGGAAGCGATACGAAGACGCATCGCCCCGGGAAACCATATCTGTCCCCGCAAAAGCCTTGGAAATGTTTTGCGGGGACATGCCGAATTTCAATGAAAATTCGGCAGCAAGGATAACGAAGCTTGTGCTGAGCAAGGTCGAAGCACCAGAAAGTGCGAAAAGCACTTTCTTCGCAGTATACCAACGTCCTTTTGGTCCAAAGTCCATTGCAAACAGTATATATCCACTTTGCCGAATTTGCCTTTAACGCAAAAATCGGCATGCTTCGCTTATTCACCTTGATCTAATTGGGTCTTCCGGAGCAATCCAGGCCTCAACCCAATTGAACATCCCCATTATGCAGTATAAACGAACTATTCGCATATGTCAATGGAAATGTCTTTTACAAGCAGAAACGTAGAGGTAGAAGTGCAGTTATAAAAACCTTTTATGGGCTTCGGCGTAGGCTTCAGGGGTATCGATATCAAGCCACTGCTGCCCCTCCTGCAATAACACTGGGAAAAATTGTTTCTGGTGGATCAGCCTGCGCACACCAGCGCTGATGGAATCTTCCCCGGCCAGCCAAGCCGCCTCCATCGCCTGAAAAAAACGATCATCCAAACGGAAAATACCACAATCAATGGCGTTGTAATCTTTCAACTCTTTCCCTATGGAGACAATGCGTTCCTGTGTCATTTTTACCTTGGTTGCATCGTCAATATCAAAAACCACTTCGGGATGTGGGTCAACTAGAAGGAGATTCTCGTCGCGGGGATCCTCTTTCATGAGTTGCAATGCCTCGCTGCTCACAACATGATCCGACATCGATAATATGAAAGGCTCTTTCCCTACTACCGATCGGGCAGCCAAAACAGAGAGGCCATTCCCTTTTTTCCATTGGCTGTTTTCAACGATTTCCAATTTACCGCGAATAGGCAGATGGAGAATCTCTGGAATCAACACCTCCTTTTCATAACCAACCACGAACACAAAATCGTTCAGTCCAGCCTCGGAAAAATGGTCCACAATGGTCTCAAGAATGCTAATATCACCCAGAGGCAACAAACTCTTCGGTGATTTATCGGATATATCCCAAAGCCGACTACCCATACCTGCGGCAATGATAACTGTTTTCATTTGAACTCCTTTCAGGGAATGTTTTCGTGACCGCCCTCATAAAACAGCTCTTCCATTTTTTTTATAAAACGCTCACTTGCTTTTCCGTCTAATTTATAAAAATAGCGTTCCCTGTACCGATCTGCAGCCTGACGCATCTCCGAAGTGGGATTCATGGCCAGCTCTGCGGCCTTCCGGATTTGGCTACCATGCTCTATGTGGACAAAGGCATCTTTTAAAAATTCACGGTTATCGATCTCCAGCAAGGCCTGTCCGTCTGAATGTTTTAAGCGGTCGCAGGGAAGATCGAATATGATTCCGTGCTTTTGAAAGGCGAGAAAATCAAAGACTGTACTGGATGCCTCACTCATGATCGTGTCTGCAGCAGCATAATAGGGTACGATATTGTACTCGTCGAAGGGCAGTAGTACGGCATGCGGATATTTTTTTACCCGACTTTCATAAATCCGATGCTGCTTGTGCGGCGCATACTTCCCCATCCAGCTGTACGGATGCAATTTTACAATCAGGTTCATATCCCTGGTCTGTTCAAAAATGTCACCTTTTACCGCGTACATGGAGGTCGGCTTATATGTCGGTGCGTATAAAAAAGTTTTTCTGGCGGGATCAAGCCCCCAGCGCCGCAGGAGAGCTGCGCGGTCATCAAACCGCTCCTGAAAGTAGTGATCCAGTTTGGGCAGACCGATCAGATGAACCTCATTTTTGCCGAGAGCCGGCGAACTCATCAGCGAATCCACCCGGTGCTGCCCCTCAACAAAAATCTGGTAGCGATCGTTCGGCACCTTGGCCAGATTTCGATAGAGGATGGTTTTTATTCCCGTACCGTGATTTAGGAAACAGAGCATCGTCTTGCCATAGGCAGGCGCGTTCCTCATTGTATCGCCGGTAATCACGATATCAAATCCAGTAGTCTCATTCGTAAATCGGTAACCCGATCTCTCCCATTGACGGATGATATGGCTGCGAAAGGGAACATCAAACAGAAAAACACGCTTCTTTTCCATATCCAGGGAAAAATAGATATCATACTCTGGATTATCCAGAAGAAGCTCTATCACCGGATCAAATGCGGCTTTATGGTAGACGTAACCAATTTTAAATAGAAGCTTGATTCTCCTCTTGCTCACGAAGGGCAACCTACATCATATCGTAGTATTCCAGTCCAAGGTGAGTTATCAAATCCTCTTCCATCATATAGCGCAGCGTGTTTTTCAGTTTCACCTGCTGGATAAATAGATCGTTCTCCGGAGTCAAACCTGGAGCAGCCATGGGGGATTTGAGATAAAAAGAGAGCCACTCCTGGATGCCAAACATTCCCGCCCTGGCTGCAAGATCAGCAAATAGCACCAGATCCAGGGAGACTGGCGCTGCCAGTATGGAATCGCGGCAAAGGAAATTTATTTTAATTTGCATCTGGTAGCCCATCCAGCCAAAGATGTCGATATTATCCCAGCTCTCTTTGTTGTCTCCGCGCGGTGGATAGTAATTGATACGAACCTTATGATAAAAATCATTATACAGCTCTGGATAACTTTCAGGCTGTAAAATGGTTTCCAGTACGGAAAGCTTGCTTACCTCTTTGGTCTTAAAGGATTCTGGGTCATCCAGAACCTCGCCATCGCGGTTTCCTAAAATATTGGTGGAAAACCATCCATCGAGTCCCAGCATACGAGCCTTCAAACCTGGGGCCAAAATGGTTTTCATTAATGTCTGTCCTGTTTTCAAATCTTTGCCCGCAATAGGCACCTTGTTCTGATCAGCCAGGGTCTGCATCGCTCCCATATCCACGCTCAGGTTGGGAGCTCCATTGATATAAGGTATGCCCATCTTCAACGCGGCATAAGCATAGATCATAGAAGGGGTAATCTCAACCGAACTCTCCCTTAACCCTTTTTCAAATTCTGCCAGGGAATCATGAATCGGCTTTTTCTCGACATAGACCTCAGTTGAGGCTAACCATATCATAACAAAGCGGCTGATCTTTTTTGCATCTTTGAACTTGCGAATATCTTCCATTAACTGCTCAGCAAGCTCCATTTTGTTCGCGCCGCTTTTTACATGCTCGCCATGAAGCTTTTTTACATAGTGGGATTCAAAAACTGCCTTTTGCGGGACAATAGCTTTGAGGTCGGATTCGATAGCATCGAGATCCTGCTTCTGCAAGACACCCGCCTTCATGGCCGCCTCATACGCATTGGCTGGAAAAATATCCCACGTTAAGAATTCGATATCATCAAGACTGGCCAGAGGCACAAAATCTTTGATCAAAGGATTGCGATTGTCGGTTCGCTTACCAAGACGGATACGAGCCATCTGCGTCAAAGAGCCAAAAGGTTTTGCGACACCTTTGCGGCTGGCCATAACTCCGGCAATAAATGTAGTGGAGACAGCGCCCAAACCAACGACCAGAACTCCCAGCTTTCCTTGATTTGAGGCAATTTTATCTTTCCGTAACATATCCTACTCCATAGTGGTATAAAATGACTGAGATGACTCTACTGTAAAGATTCAAAATGCCGAATTTTCCGCTGGCGCAAAACGCTGTCCGCTTCGCTTGCACAGCCCGGTTAGCATTGGTCTCCCTGGCTATTCCACGGGGAAACCAAACCCTTTAGTGTATATATCCTAACCATGATTCGGATGCCTTCATAAAAGATCAAGTCACACACTTCTAACAAAGGGTGAATCATGATAAAAACATTATAAATATGTCAATACTTTATGATGGAATGATTTTGAAAAGGTTAAAATATGGCCGTAACCATTTCTTAACAGAAGGGGACAGGCATTTTGCATTGTCCATTGCTTAGAATATTTTTTATACTGTTTGCAATGGACTCTGTACCAAAAGTACGTTGGTATACTGCGAAGAAAGTGCTTTTCGCACTTTCTGGTGCTTCGACCTTGCTCAGCACAAGCTTCGTTATCCTTGCTGCCGAATTTTCATTGAAATTCGGCATGTCCCCGCAAAACATTTCCAAGGCTTTTGCGGGGACAGATATGGTTTCCCGGGGCGATGCGTCTTCGTATCGCTT
The DNA here is from genome assembly GCA_020720805.1 of Leptospira biflexa. Classification (GTDB taxonomy): domain Bacteria; phylum Spirochaetota; class DYNZ01; order DYNZ01; family DYNZ01; genus DYNZ01. Next base: position 6,491 of record DYNZ01000067.1, read on the forward strand.
CTAAACTGAAAAATTACAACAGAAGCGATGCCATGGGGAAAACCAATTTCTTTTCGGTATAATACCACGACCTGGCATTATCCGACGCAAGGCAATGCCATGCAGTCAGGATATCCTGCAACTGTTAATGCGATGTGCACGGATGCACGAGTGTCGCGGGTGACAGGAAGTCACAGGAGCGACCGACGTCCACGGATGGACTAGTGTCAGATTTTTGGAGCTGACCCAAGGTCGATAAGGACGCGGTTATAGCATTGCCCAACCGGTCACTTGTACTGAGCTTGTCGAAGTAAATCTTGTGCTGTGGTTCGACATCTCGACAAGCTCGATGCATCGCAGGCTCACCATACAAGTTTATCGAAGCATCGATGCTTATTGGTAAGAGGTGCTCGTCGAAAATTCAGACCTAATATACCTCCTACGCTTAACGAAGGAATCGTTGCAGCATTCATGGTATCCATTTTTTCAGAATTTCTGGATCGGCGATGAAAACAGGCGACAACACCCGCAGAAACTTTTTTTATGTTGAAAAACCCCCGATGTTTTTTTTTCAGGAGGTCAACGTCCGCAGAAAAAAGGAGAAAAAATGAAATCCATTTGGGAAACCTACCGCATCCAGATCCAAATTGTCCCTTTATACCTCCTGGCTTTTACGGCACCCTTTTCTATTTCGCTATCACAGCTTTTCTTTGGAATCAGCCTGCTCGCCTGGCTTATCGATTGGATGTATGGCAACGAACCTCGGAAGGTCTGGTCGAGCCCGCTGCGTCCCTTACTGCTCGTCTTTGCAGTCTGGTTTCTATACCGGTTTGGTCATCTGTTTGCAGCAGAGAGCTTCATGAAAGAGGCGATCAATATGCGCGAGGTGTGGCTGATGCTTGCTGTTCCGCTGCTCTACCGCAATCTGCGCGAACCCAAACAGATCAACTCCTTTCTATTCTTGCTCCTGGCAGGTCTCTTTATTACGGCTATCTTTAATATCGTCTACTTTTTCAGCATTGGCATGGATCCTAACTTCCGCGCGCGAGGCTTTAACAACAATAACGCCCTGACCTATGCCGGAATGGTTGGACTGCTCCTAATGGCTGGCGTTGGCTTCAGCGTAGCCAAATGGAAGGAGTGGCAGGAGTTGAACTCCGCAACAGGGAGAAAAGAGTTTTTCCTGGCAGGAGTACTCACGCTTTTTGCTCTGTTTTCCCTGATCCTGGCCGGCAGCGGCGGCGTAATCCTCTCTGCGGGAATCGCCTTGATTCTCTATCTCCTGCTCCTCTTTCGTAAAAAAGCGCTGCTTCTATTGCCCATTCTACTGCTGATTCCTGTGCTGCTCGTGTTTTCATCAAATAGGGTCAAGGGCATTCTGGTAGATATCTCCTCAGGCAACTATCCGAAAACGATCCAGGAGAGGATCTATCTCTGGCAGACAGGTTTACGGATCGTCCAGCAACACCCTGTTTTTGGTACCGGCGGCAGCGATTATCATAAAATTTATATGAAAAACCGCGTTCCAGAGATAACCCCGGATTTTAAAGTCGCTTACAACGGCAGCCACCAGCACAACGATTTTCTTGATACTCTGGCTCATTTTGGAATCGTTGGATTACCAATCTTTCTTTTATTCTTTTTGGTTCCATTATACCATTTTTTTCAATGGTACAGAAAGCACGGCCACGACTCGCCTTCGCGCTTTCTGCTGCTCTCTCTGGGCACAAACATAGCCCTATTTATTATGATGGCAATGGGTCAATGCCACTTTACAGACGACGAGGTTCAGCTTCTCTTCTGGCTGAATATCGGTATCATGTATAATCTAATGTCATCTGAAGACGGAACATCTGTGCAATAAAAAACCTGCGTACCCCCTTGTGTCAACGATGCTGACATGAAGAGTAATCACTTAAACAGATTTACCTTCCCAGGTTTTAAAAAATGATCTGCTCATTCTGTCTGGGAATCACCTTTGCAGCATAATAGCCATGGCCATATGGCCACTGCATAGCATGGAGGTCCTGTTTTCTGTTTATACGGAAATAAACTATAACATTGTTTTTTACTTTTTGAATACTCACACCCTTTGGGCCGCTATATAATGTGGGCTTTATATTGACCACAACAACCATCATGTAGCGGTTAAAATCAATCATCGGCTCTTGAAGCAATGGATCATTGCTTCTGGGCATATCACCCATACCAATTTCAAATTTCGGAATGGAATCAATAAATTTTTTATACTCTTCCCTGGTGCGAATAATAAGGTTATAATGGGGTATTCCCTCGCTAAACCTGCATACACCAGTATAAGACTTAACGGGATTAATGTAAGATCTTGTGTCCTGGTCTCCCCCGCCCGCAAAAAGAGCACCCGCCAGAAGCAAACCCAGCGAAATGGATGCTAAAAAAATAATCTTTTTCATAACTTTTTATCCCTCGCTATTAACATATTGACACACTAGTATTGTAAAAATTCAGTATAAAAAAATTGTGCCGATAGCGACCAGGCCATTGCTTTTGATATCGCCGCTGTTTTCTGATTACTTTTTAATATACAGCAGTCTGTCCCTGCGAACTTTTTTTGCCCCTTAATACAATAGGACTATTTTAAGAAACCGAGTCAATATTGACAACTATCACCAGCAAGTTGTTAAGGACAAGTACATTTCCCCAACCAGATGGAAGGACCCGGGCATGAAGAAGCCGACCCTGATGGGATGCGGCCATAACCGAATCGCCAATTGGATCATCCCGCTTTGCGGAAATGCGGATGACCTTTAACGTCTTCGATAATAAGCATTTTTGTCTTCATATTTGGGACACCATTGGAGAATAAATTGAAAATTTCTGAAAAGCAATTTCATAAGCGTTTCGATAAAGATCGGTATTGGGATAATGATATTGAAACCTGGTTTTCTACAAAAGTGCAAAATCATAAGAAAGATTTTAATCAGTGGTTGAAACTTTTTGGTAAATAGAATTGTGTACTGCTTATAACAGCGGTTATATATGGCACCGCCCTGCTGCACCCGGATTTTTGCTCCCCGGTGTTTCGCCTTAAGCACTCATTTGAGACAGGAGGTGTCGGTTTATGGCAAAATCCTCTTTGCCATAAACCGATCGAACAGTTAGCGGGGCATGATTTCCGCTTTTTTCACGGAGAGAATCTTTACATAGTGCATAAAAATTCCGGTAGGATTTCCCTCCTTGTCCAGAGAATCCACTGATTTGACAATCTTCACCTTAATGAGCGCACCCGCCGCAAATGCAGGCTCAGAAAAATGTTTCGAAAATTCGCTCTTCTGGAAATAGTATGTCGCATCCGGCAAACCAAGTGTAGTATAGTCGCCATCCTCACCTAAGTTCTGAACATCGACCTTTACGGTCAGTACTTTTTTTCCTGCCATTTTCTTATTTTTTGCCGGACTTTCAATGGCAACGCCAGCAACGAAAAAAAGTATCGCTATGATTGTAACTATTTGTTTCATCCAATATCACTCCTTTTTTTTAAATTGATGCTTAGTAGATGTTTAAGCTAGATCGGACAGCACTATAGGAAAGGGCGAACGGATTACAACAAAAAAATGAGTTAATACAGCGACAAAACCCTATGAAGACACGACGTCTTCATTTCGGGCGATGACAGGAGGTCATGATCCGCCCGAAACACTGCGCCATCCTGGCGCCCGCGAACAAATAACCTTCTTTTGGGACGGTTTCGCTACTGCGCCATCCTGGCGCCCGCGAATTACCGCCATCCGTGGCGGTAATAACCGGGTGGGCTGTAAGCCGGATTCTGTCGAGGATGGCAATCTATCTTGGCGCGGCAGTTACCGGCCGCACTCTTTGCTGTCTACCCGCACACGCTTTCACCTACGTATAGGAAAAATCGACCGAGCCAGTCTATGGCGCCTACCTATTTGACATTGCACCTGACGGGGTTTGCATTGCCTTTTCCCTTACGGGAAAAGCGGTGAGCCCTTACCCCACCATTTCACCCTTACTCCGCTTTAAGCGGGGCGGTATCTTTTCTGCTGCACTTTCCATCTTTTTGATTCGTCAACCAACAGGAAACGAATCAAAAACTCCCGGTGTTACCGAGCGTCATGCTCTATGGTGTCCGGACTTTCCTCACCCTTTGATTTGCATCAAAGCAGCGCTGCCATCCGCCCACCCGGTTTGTGAGAATAAAGATACATTTTTTAGGCTGCCTGGACAAGAGCAGACAGTAAAAAATAAAAAAGCCCGAATGGGCCTTAGGCCAAATTTTGCATTGGGGAGGCTGCCACCCAGAAAGCCGAACGGAAAGACCTCCCCTCAGGCGTTTTTCACGCCAAATTCGGATGAGCTCCGGCAGCCAATTATGATATTGTTTTGTTTCGAATATTTTTTATTAGAAAACTGCGCAAAAATGCCAGAGAACGAATCTCCTGCCCTATCTGAACAAAACGCAACAAAAAAAAAAGCAAAACCAGAATCGCTACTGGCGCGAACGGGTAACGCCAGGAGGCTGGGAAGTAGCGATCCCAAAACAGGAGATTGATCCCGACAAGGATAGCCAGTACCGCAAAAAAAAGGTGAAGCCACGATAACGCTGCAGTCCGCTTCCTTTGAAGTCTGGCAAAAAAATCCTCCAATCGGTTTCGAAACTGATATAAAATATGTGTGGTGCTGAATCCGAGAACTCCCCCTACCAGAACATCAAAAGGCCAGTGCGCGCCAATGACAACCCGGGAGAGTGCGACCAGCACCCCCAAGAGTAACCACAGTGCCCTGGCTGGTCTGGTTTTCGCCATGAGCATACCTAGAGCAGCCAGGGCCATTGCAGAGGCTGCATGCCCAGAGGGAAAGCTATGATTATACAACGGGGAACCGAGAACATTGACCTGGTGCAAACCAAGTAAAGCTAGAGGTCGCAGCATGGGATAACAATGCTTGATAACCTGCACCAGAATGCCGCTTGCAGCATAGGAAAAAAGACCAATGACACCCAAGGGTAAGGAGATTTTCCACCATCCGGAATGACGCAGAATATACAGAAGCAGGAAGAGGATAACAATGTTTCCATCGCCAAACAGGGTGAGCCCTAAAAATATTTCACGGACTGGCTCAGGAAGAGTGCCATTCCAAAAGAGAAAAAGGTCAAGGTTGTACCGATAGCAGACCCATCCTGATGCCGCCATAAGAGTGGTAAAACCGGTTCCTTTGATCAATTTCCACACGAACATGACAGACCCTGTCCTAAACGAAGATTCCAGCGCCAAAGAGAGTTATTGGATTGACAGATCCAGTAAAAAAACAGAGGCTTCTCGCAAAATCCTCGAAATGCTCAGGAGTCCAATAAAAATGAGTCTATACCGCAATCTGAAATCTCTCCTCTATCTTGTCATGATCACAACCGTAGTGAGTGCCTGCGGGCCAGGCGTTGAATTCGGTAAGGAAGTTGTTATTAAAGATGTTGTCGCCAGCTCTTCCAAACTAGAAGCGACCCGGCCTGACCTATATTCCCCCTTCTTTTTGGTGGATGGGGACGGTACCACCTCATGGTGTGAAGGAAAGGATGATTATGGCAGCAATGAATCTGTGTTTATTCGCCTGCAAAAGCCGATTCGTTTTAATAAAATCTATCTCTACAATGGTTACCAGAGCGGAGCTAAGGGTGGCGAAGGATTATCCCATGGTATGAGCAGCGAAAAACTTGCAGATGCGCAGTTTCGCAGCCAGCCAGTTATCTCTCACCTGATGGTAACAGCAACCCTGACTGCCAAAAATAAAAAAACCGTCACAAAAATGGACAGGGCACTCGAGATTCCCTTAGACAAGGGATATCAGGTCTTAACCCTTCCTAAAACATTAGAGGGAAATGAGATTCAACTCGAGATAAAAATCATCAACCCTGTTAAAAATGCTTCCTGGTTAAAAGATGTTTGTATGACTGACATCCGCTTCGGATATATAGATCAGGATAAGGCAGATAAAAATATCCCTGTGTATCCCACTGTCTTTGAACACAACGGAGTTCGCGTCACCTGGGATAAATACAAAAGCAACGCCTTGATGGATATCTGGAACTATGTTTCTCTGAACAGCTATTATAAAATGGTTCTCGAATCTGATGATTTTCGCAAAAAGCAAAAAATGGAACTGGTTAGCCCGGATGACATGAATTCAACCCCCAATCTTGTTTTAAAGCCAAACCAAGCCTTTGAGATCCGCTTTGGTAGTGAGACAGACGCTGCCGGGGCCAAGGATGACGATAAACTACCTGAAAAACTCATGGTCAATGCTGCTGTTGGACTGAAGCTATACACAGAGGGAAAAGCCGATAGCACACAGATAGGATCGGTACCACAAAACGCCGTGGTCGATGTTCTGCAGCGCAGTCCCAAAAAAGGTGCATTAGATGGTGCGGAAGATTTCTGGTACCTGGTGATGTATCAGGATCAAAAAGGATGGGCATTTGGTAAATCCCTGACTACTGCGCCGGTTACCACCTCCGCATCTTCTGATGAGAAAAAAGATAATTCAGCTCCAGTAAGCCTGATCTATAGCGGAACCTATAAGCCGTTGCATCACACCCGCGAGGATGGCCTACAGGTTCAATTCTCCGGTTCAAAAAATGCTGAAGCAACATCCATCGCTGGCGACCCCCAGTTTAAGTGCATGGGTTATATCAAATACCTGGAAAAGAAAGAGGAAATAACGGAAAAACTGAACCAGTTCAAGCTGAAGCCAGACGCAAATTATAAATATATCTGGATTCACCTGAGGAAAGATCAGTGCCAGGACGGACAGCCGCCAATGGATAATTTCATCAAAATCGTGAAGAAAAAATAAGGGCGGTCACAAAAACCAGCTTTTTTGGTTTAAAAAAAAAGAAGAGCTGGTTTTTTCAAAATGTGCGCCTTATGGTAGTGATCACCCATACACAGAGAAAGACTCAAAGACGGGTAAAGGAAACGGATGATGCAAGAAGGAATCCTGATTCAATGCAGACATTGCGGAAAGCCAAATCGTGTTGAGCCCTCCAAGGCCTGGGGACGTCTTCAAGCACTCCATTGTGGTTCCTGCGCAAAGGAGCTGGCAGTGGATCGGTATGAGACACTGACCGGCTTACAGCCAAAGCACTATCAACACCCCCTGGATCAACGCGCGCGCAGGGCATTGAACACCCTGCCTGGAATCGACACCCTCCTCAAAACTCTGTTGCGTGAGGGACTGGTAAAATACCACCATCTGCTACTTCGACAAAACGCTGTTGAGGTTCACCCCGGTCATCTTGGCCGCGTTCATCGCTTCCTGGTTCATAGCGCGCAAACCCTTGGGATATCACCCTTGCCTTCGCTTTATGTTCAGCAATCTCCCCTTGTCAACGCCTATACCTATGGCGCAGGAGAACATGTCATTGTGATCACGACAGCTCTCGTGGATCTTTTGGAGGAAGATGAGCTGGAAACTGTCATAGCACACGAGCTGGGTCATATCCATTGCGACCATGTCTTGTATAAAACTGCCGCTCGCCTACTCTCCACGATCGCTGTTGAAGCTGCATCCAGGATGTTTGGCCTAGCCTCCTCATTGATCTACCCTTTGATTTATGGACTCCTTTACTGGGATCGCACCTCTGAGTTAAGCGCTGATCGGGCCGAACTGCTGGTCAACCAGGATTACAAAACATCTGTTCGCACCATGTTGAAAATCGCGGGAGGCAGCCGTAAACTAGCGGCCGAGCTGGACGTGGATCAATTTCTTGCCCAGGCGAGAAAAACCCAGGAGCTGACTGAAAATAACATTCTGGAAAAAATTTACCATATTATCCAGGAGAGTAATAGTACTCACCATTTTCCCATCTGGCGCGCCCAAAAACTTGAAGAATGGGGACAATCGCCCCAGCTGCTCTCCTTGTTGTGCCGCAATTTTCCCGGCGCAAACAGCGGCAATCCCGAGGATCCAGGCGAGGATGGAAATACCTCCTCCCAGGAGATCAGTTGGAAGGATATCACAAGCGAGTTTCGAAATATTTTTGGTTTTTGAAAACGAGCTGGCTCAACCGGTATCTTGTACCGATCCCCTTATTGAGCGCTAATCATAAATTCTCCCCTTTTTCAAAGAATAGGCGATTCCCTGTGCATTAATATGTATATCAAGCAATAGCCGCTGCCACCCCTCTTCTGAAACGGGGATGCCCAGTTTATTGAGCTCATTTTGGTAGTAAGCTTCTAACAAAGCGCAACTCTTTTGGTAACGAATTTCCTCCTCCTCAATCTGTGCCATTGCCTCAGCAAAATGGATGAATTCAGCTGAATCAAAGAAATCAAGATGTTGCAATAGTTTTTTGCCAGCCTCTCTTGCCGGCAGAGCTCCATAGTGGGTCAAATAGACTGTTTCAGCTCCAGTCAATAAAATCCGCTGGATACCCTGACGCGCCTCGTTCACATGAAATTCAGGAGGAACGGTCGCAGGGAAAATAAGAAAATTCGCATAATTGCGAAACATCGGATAGGCCACACCAAATGCATCGCCCGTAAAAACACAACCCTGCTCATGGAGCCAAATACTCATGTGATGACTTGCGTGCCCTTCCGTAAATAGCAACTGCAGGTTCAATCCCTGCCATGGGATGATCTGATTGTCAGCTGCGGCGCTTGCCCTTGCCGCCGGGACTGGAGCGACCTCGCCATAAAGCTGTTGAAAGTGCTCCTCTCCATACACCGCACGAGCACTGCGCACCAGCCTTTCGGGGCGCAGCAGATGCGGCAGCCCGCGCGGATGCACCAACACTTTGGCTGCGGGCAGGATCCGCAGAAGATTGGCTGTCCCTGCGCTGTGATCAAGATGGATATGGGTAAGCAGCACGTAATCAACATTTTCTGGTAATATATCATATTGCCTTAAGGTATCCAGCAGATAAGGTCTCGCCTTTTCAGTATTGGTCTCAATGATGATGGCGCGCCCATTGCGGATCAAGATAAAGCAGGCGGCCAATTCTGGATAGATGTAGCGGCAATCTACAGTTAAAATATTTACTTTGCTATTTTTCATCAGAATTCCCTTCTGGCTCGTCATCGAAAAAAAAGCCGTAACTGCGCAGAATTTTTTCCTCGTATGGAGCAACCTTGCCCCTATGATGCAAATACAAGGGACGATCAATATATTTTTTATGAAAACGGTACTCTTCATAAGAAATTTTATTATGCCAGAAACCGCTTAGTTGCGCGATTGCATAAACTGTCACGAAAAGAGCAACAATCAAAGCCCCATGCGCTATAGGCCTGAGTTGAAAACGGTTTTGCGGCAAGGCAAAAAACAGAGTCGCTGATGGACCTTTACAGGATTGAACGCACTGCTGACAACCGATACACTCATCCGAAATAACTGTTTTCAGAGTATGCACCTTGATGTTTGCAGGACATATTCTGGTGCAACTCTGACAAAGGGTGCACTGCTGGGCATTGCGCCTGATCTTAAATGGGCTCGCCATGCTAAGCAAACCCATTAACGCGCCATACGGACACAGGTAGCGACACCAGAAAAAAGGGATTAGCAATGAGAGCCCTACCAAAATAAGGAGAGCCCATCTGGTCTCTGCCGACATTCTCGTAAAAAAATAGAGCATTTTGATATCAGCTACTCTATTGTATGGACTATACAAAAAGGTGCGTACATCATGGGGTGTCATGGCCCAAAAAATCGCGTATAAAAAATAAAATAACAAAAGGTATTTTAAAAAGCGCAGAGGCCAGTCCAGAAAGGAGGGCATCTTCAGTCGAGAGCCGTGACGAAAACCGAGCCACGCCACGATAGCCTTATGCAGTTTTTGCAGCCATTCAGAAAAAAAACCAATAGGACAGATCCAGCCGCAAAACCCCTTTTTAAAAATAAGAGAGATGAAGATAAAAAAAAGGAGCAGAATCACGCCTGCGGGATGGATGCCATTGAGAATGCCGGAATAAAGCCAATACCTTAAACTTATAAAAGCGCTGATCGGCAAAAATGCCTCCACACCTGGAGGACGCCGATGAAGAACTTCATCGTTCATAACAAATTGAAAAAAATCGTATCCTAACCATAGCACAAGCAATAGAAACAGGCTCTGAACCAGGAGACGCGCATCTCTTTTTATATTTATCATGGCTTTTTTATTACCCGTAATCATTCCTATACTGTTTGCAATGGACTTTGTGCCAAAAGGACGTTGGTATACTGCGAAGAAAGTGCTTTTCGCACTTTCTGGCGTAGTTATCCTTGCAGACATGGTTTCCCGGGGCGATGCGTCTTCGTATCGCTTCCGAATTATAAAATACAAAAAGGAAGCGATGCCATGGAGCCGGATTTTTGACATCCTTGTCAAATCCGGCACTCCTCACTTCGTGTGAGTCGAAAAACCAATTTCTTTTCGGTATAATACCAC
>DYNZ01000187.1 GCA_020720805.1 Leptospira biflexa
TTTTGTCTGCTGGCAGCGCTGCTTGCGCTTGGGGGGGCGGGCCTCTTCCGGCCTCGCCCTCATGAGATGAAGTGAGGCACGCAAACCCATTATAATCAAGCAGGTTGGCTTTTTCTTTAGGCGATGTCAAATTATACGACCGTACGGGATACAGTTTGAACTGGAGACAACAATCATGCACCCTTTTGAGAAAATATTGAGCGTTTGTACCGAAGATATTGAATTTGAGTTCAAAAACAATCCTTTTACTGAGTGGTCAGACTTCCTGTTAAATCCGCGTCGTTTACGCGGGAGCGATTTTCTGATGCGTTGGTCTCAGGGCGTATGGAGTGAAGTGCGCACAACACAGGCGGTCAATAAACAAGGTGAATTTTTCGCCATTCCTTATGGGCCAAGCAGTGTTGCGCCTGATGATGATGTAAGGGCATTTGAATTGTATTTCGAGCGTTTAGAAGAGGCGGGACTGGGAAAAATCAAAAGACCAGATCTGCTGATTTTCAAAAGAAAAGACCAGCAGACAATTGTGAATGCGATTGAAAATCTGGGCGGTATTTCTGAATTGCCGTTTATCCGAGAAGATACCGCCGCCATGCAGACAATTTTGTCAAAAGCAATTGCTGCCATTGAATGTGAGAATAGTCTGTGGAAGGGAAGTCTCATGCCAGATTATCTGAGTGAGTTAAAACCGCAAAAACGACTTGGAGGAAAGCTGGGGCTTAAAAAGGCTGCCGTTCTGCCAACCATCATTATCAAAGAGGAAGATCGTGAGCCCTTACAGGCATGGCAGGATTTGAACAATGTCCCTATTCATGTTTGGCATGTGTTCTTTGATATGGCTTTTGGACTTGCGTTGAGCGAAGCGCAACGACTTATTGCAGAAGCATGTATTTTGCCAACTGAACAGATTTTTCAAGCCCCTGGCGGAGCCACATCCAGGAAATTGCTCTATAAGTTTTATTACCATTATGGTTATCCCCTTGGTGATGCGCTTGCAGAGCCTGAGCTTATTGCCAAATCTATTACCGACAAGAACGGTCATATCTTGCCGTTTGTTCATTTCAAGGGCGGCGAGATATCCATCCGCGATGAAGCCTTGGATGTTTTACGGGGATTAGCAAATGCAAAAGGTTAACGCGTATAAAATTCCATCGTCAGGGGAAGCACGGGAAAGCCTTCGAGAAAAAGGTCAGTTCTGGACACCTGATTGGGTTGCCGAGGCCATGGTCGAGTATGTTTTTGCCAATAAAGGCGGATCGTTGTTTGATCCTGCCGTGGGAGCAGGCGCATTTTTTAGAGCGGCAAAAGTGATAGCCACAGAAAAGGGGTTGCCCTGTTCACTCTCTGGTATGGATATTGACGCAAAAGCCCTGGATGAAGCCTGCCAGTATGGACTATTGAAAGATGATCTGCGAGAGGTGAAAATTGGAGATTTCCTTGTCCAGTCACCGAAAAATAAATTATCCGCCATTGTCGCTAATCCGCCGTACATTCGACATCACCGTATCCCTATAGAAACAAAGGAAAAACTGAAACGATTAAGCATGGAAAGCACTGGAACCATCCTGGATGGTCGCGCCGGACTTCATATTTACTTTTTGATACGATCTCTTTCTTTATTGGAAAAAGGAGGTCGCCTGGCTTTCATTCTCCCTGCTGATACCTGCGAAGGAAAGTTTGCAACAGACCTGTGGTTGTGGATTTCAAGGAATTTTTGTTTGGATGCAGTTGTTACATTTGCTCCCGGAGCATCTCCCTTTCCTCGTATTGATACAAACCCTCTCGTTTTTTTCATCCGCAAAGACCAATCCAAAGAACAATTTATTTGGGCAACATGTTGTGAATCGAAAACTGAAACTTTTAAATTGTGGGTACGATCCGGGTTTGCCGTTGCCCCTGAAAACAGTTTCAAATCTTATGTGCGAGACTTGACTGAGGGGCTGCAAACAGGACTTTCACGACCCCCGATGACAGAAAAAGCAGGTAAATATTTTCTGGGTGATTTTGTCAAGGTTGTTCGGGGGGTTGCTACCGGAGCAAATGATTTTTTCTTTCTCACCGACGAACAAGTACAACAACTTGAAATTCCAGGAAAATATTTTGTTCGGGCCATTGGGCGAACGAGGGATGTTGCCACCGCAGAGATCACGCAAGAAACCTTGGATATCCTTCGCCAAAAAGGACGCCCCACTTTATTATTGGCCCTCAATGGCGAACCTTTTGACAAGTATCCTGAAACACTCAAAAGGTATTTACTTGACGGTGAAAAATTGGGATTGCCCCAACGACCTCTCATCTCACAAAGAAGGCCTTGGTATAAAACTGAGGTTCGCAGGATGCCGCCATTCCTTTTTGCGTATCTCGGCAGACGAAATGTAAGATTTATCCGTAATACAGCAAAAGTTATTCCTTTGACCGGTTTTTTGTGTGTCTATCCCAAGAATGAAGCACAGGAATTCGTTGATTGTCTTTGGAAAATCCTCAACCATCCTGACACGATCTCAAATCTGGCGCTCATTGGCAAGTCCTATGGTGATGGCGCTGTCAAAGTTGAACCGCGCTCTCTTGAAAAATTGCCGATTCCTGACAGCGTGATAGAAGGAGCAGCATTACCTGCACCTGCACCTGCACCTGCGCAATTGAAAATATTTGGATAGAAAGAACCCGTTGTCGTGATTACAAAAACCGCAAGACCTCATCTGCAAGATTCATAACTGCCTGCTTGCGGGCAATTCAAAGATAACTTTACAGGAGTCATCATGTCCATTGAAACCGGCGCCGCAGTATCCAAACAGAAAA